>DATKGE010000265.1:0-43235 GCA_035510955.1 Occallatibacter sp.
CGGCACACAGCTTGATGCCAGTTCACCGATCCCCGGAACATTTGCATACTCACCCGCCGCGGGTCCTGTCCTGGCTGTAGGCTCACAGACCTTGTCGGTTTCCTTCACGCCGACCGACACTACGGACTACAGTGCCGCCGCAGCCAGCGTCACGCTTTCGGTGAACACCGCCATGCCGACCATCACCTGGGCAGCGCCCGCGACAGTCGCTTACGGCACAGCGCTGAGCGCCACGCAACTGGATGCGACAGCAAGTGTGGCCGGCACTTTCACTTACTCTCCCGCCGCCGGCACAGTCCCCGCAGCTGGCTCGCAGACTCTGTCAGTGACCTTCACGCCCACCAACACCACCGATTACAGTACAGCCACAGCAAGTGTCGCGCTATCAGTCAACAAGGCGACCCCGACAGTCACTTGGGCAGCTCCGGCTTCCATTTCTTACGGCACAGCGCTCAGCGCTACCCAGCTCGACGCAACGGCTAGTGCGGCCGGCACTTTCACTTACTCTCCCGCGCCCGGCACCGTCCTTGCCGCCGGGTCGCAGACACTCTCCGTCACCTTCACGCCCACCAACACCACCGATTACAGTACTGCCACAGCCAGCATCACGCTTTCGGTGAACATCGGCACGCCGACCATCACCTGGGCAGCGCCCGCAGCTGTCGCTTACGGCGCAGCGCTGAGCGCCACGCAACTGGATGCGACAGCAAGCGTGTCGGGAACGTTCGCCTACTCGCCTGCCGCCGGCACAGTCCCCGCAGCCGGTTCGCAGACTCTGTCCGTCACCTTCACGCCCACCAATATCACCGACTACGCAACCGCCACAGACTCGGTGACGTTGACGGTGAACGCCACCGCATCCATTTTGAGCATCAACGCGACCAGCATTGCATTCGGCAATGTGGCATTGAACACGCCGACTACGCAAACCGTGATCTTAACCTCCTCAGGAACTGGGTCCGTAACAGTCAATTCCGTCACGCTGACGGGTACCGGTTTCACACCCTCGGGTCCCACATTCCCTGAAGCGCTGACTTCGGGCCAGACAGCAACAGTTGGGATTGAATTCGATCCCACCGTCCCGGGCGCGGCCACAGGCACGTTGACCATTACCAGCACATCTTCGACCAACGGTACGGCAGTGATCGCCGTGACCGGCACAGGCACCTCGGCTACCTCCTACGCCGTCGACCTCAGTTGGGACGCGCCCACAGATTCCATCGATCCGGTTGCAGGCTATAACATTTACAGATCACCGGGTGGAAGCTCCTCGTATACTCTCCTGAGTTCAGCTGTCGATACCCTCACAACCTACGTGGATAGCACAGTCGAGAACGGGACTTCCTACGATTACATCGTTGAGAGCGTCGACGCTTCCGGAATTGAAAGCGTTCCGACTGGTCCCGTCGCGGTAACAATTCCCTAGAGCCTGTTATTAACTTCACGCGATTAGCCTGAAGAGGTTTGCGATCATGAGGCAGGCGAAGGCGAGGACGTGGAAGGCTCCGAGAGTAGTTGCGAGTCTCTCATAGTCACGAGCCAGCCGGCGGAATCAAGCCGCCTAGGCAAACCTTCGTTCCACAACCCATCTTCGTGGCAGCAGCACGAAGCCGTGTTTGGCCTCGGTATGCGTGACCACCTCCAACCGAATACCGTGCTGGGCCTCCGCCTCTTCAGCAGCCTTGCCTGTGTAGCCCTGATCCACGTAAGCCAGTTCAACATTCTCCTCCGTGATCTGTTGCACTTGCCGGGCCAGTTCAGCGACCTGCGCGCGATCCTGCTCATCGGCCGGCGTGACATGCAAAGCCAGCAGATGGCCCTGCGTATCGTCGCCGCCGAGGAGGATGGAAAGGGCATCGGGCGCATTGCAAGCTGCGCTGTCAATTGCGAGAGATCGGGCGGCTCAAACGTTGCGCGCAGCTTTCCAACTTCGATGCGGACAAAGTCCAGCAGCCCATTCACGAGTTTAAGCAGCCGCAGAGCGTTGCGGTGGAGCAGCTCCAGATTCCGAGGAGACGGCGGCGTCTGGCTGGTAATGGCATCTTCAATGGGGCCCAGTATGAGCGTAAGCGGAGTTCGCAACTCGTGGCTCACATTGCCGAAGAACGTAGTCTTGGCGCGGTCCAGTTCGGCCAGCTCTTCCGAGCGTTTTCTTTCCTGGTCATAGGCGTTGGCGTTGGTGATGCTGGCGGCGATCTGGCCGGTGACGAGATCGAGGAACCCCTCGTAAAAGGCATCGTACTGCCGATAGGGATTGAGCGCGGCAATGAAGATGCCAACTGGCGGCGTCCTGTCATCGCTGCGAAAGCAAAGGGAAATTCCGGTTGATCTCTCTCGACCAGTGTTAGAATTGTCGAGCCCCGGAGGGCCCATGAAGATTCTGCTTTCCTTAACTCGCATCGCGATGGCATCCGTCGTGCTGCTCACCGCGAACATTGCCTGCGCGCAACAGACGTCTGGGGCTCCTGCGTCGTGGGCATTGAAGGCTGAGCGCACGGTCAACGGGCCGGAAGCCGATCTGCTGGTCAGAACCGGCGACATCGACAATCTTGGATTTGGTTGGCCTCCCGGTTTCGACCCGTTTTCCGGCAAGTCGACGCCAGGTCATGGATATCCGTGGGATCCGCGGCCCGGCGCGCCGGCTGGAACCGACCGCATTCTCCTTGGTTCGGTTGATACTGCGGCCGACGCGCACAAGCACAGTCACGATGGGTATACAGACTATGCCATCGATCATCGCGCATCCTCAATGCCCGTCCCGATTGTCTTGGATGTCGGCGCATTGCCGGCCAAGGTCAATGTGGTGCTCTTGCAAATGTTTCTCGACGACTTTCAAGCGCCGGTGTGGGGCTCGCATTTCCAGGTCACGTTGAATGGCACGCGGATTCCTTCGTTTGAAGCCGCCATCAATTCGCTGCAACAGACCGGCCCCATCGGCAAGCTGGTCACTTTCAAACTGCTGCCGGAGTATTGGCCTTTGCTGCGCACCGGCCAGGTTAAGGTGCTGATCGACGATCCGACGACACACATTCCCGATGGATATGCCGTCGATTTTGTACGTATCCTGGTGAACCCGCACCCGTTCAAATATTCAGTCTCGCTCAACTGTTCGGCTGTGGATGCAGCCACGCACAAAGCCATTGCGGGCGCCAACGTAGATGCTGCGACAGGGACAGCGACCACGGACGCGCGCGGTCAATGTGTGTTGCGAAATTTGCCCGCTGGACTGGTTACGGCCTCTGCCATTGCGCCGGGATACGACGAAGAGGTAATTCCCGTGGACATTGAAGCGGGAGCGGTGGGGCATGCAAACTTTGAACTGAAGCGGCACAGCGAAGGGGTCGCCGACCTCGAACGATCCGTCAGTCAGAGCGGATCGGCAGCCATCTATGGAGTGCACTTCGACACCGCTTCAGCTACTTTGCGGCCCGACAGCACGGCGGCACTGCAGAACGTGTTGACCTTGATCGGCGGGCGGCCCGCCTCGCACTGGATTATCTCCGGTCACACGGACAATCAAGGTTCGGCGGATTTGAACCAGAAGCTGTCGCAGGCGCGCGCGGCATCGGTAATTGCGTGGCTCGTGTCGCACGGTGTGGCTGAAGGCCGCCTTACGCCACAGGGCTTCGGGGCCTCTCATCCAGTGGCGGACAACTCCACGGAAGCGGGGCGTGCCCTGAACCGTCGCGTCGAGATGCAACTGGTTAAGTAGGCTGATGTTGATGAAACAGCGACCCGGCTCGGCGATCCTCGACGGGCCCTGTTTCCTTAACGCCACATCCGAACACGCACCGGTGAGGCCGCTCAATCTGCCCGCGGTGCCATTCATGGCTCCAAACAGAACAATAGACCCGAAGACGAGGACGGCTACTCCAGCGATTGATTCGGGTCTCTGGCACTGTGCCTGCCGCATTTGCCCGTCATCGAAATCGAAGCTTGCTCGTTTGATGCCAATTCCTGGACCCACCTGAGCTACGATCTGGAAACGTGCTAAGGCCTTCCATCTGTTAGCCGTCCACTGACCATCGATCTCGGGACCGTCCTCGACCTTTTGGCCGTTTTCTATCCGATATCCGAGTTGATAAATCATCAATACTTGAAGAGCACCTACCGAGTGGCCGGTTATTCGGGAACCAAACATCAACTCAGCGCTGAATGCGGCTGACAACGCCGTTGTCAAAAAAGCGAAATAAATATATGCGCGTCTGGCGAATATCGTTATATAGTCCTCTTCATGCCGACATTAACGATTAAGACCGGCTGGTCTACCGAAGTTGACCTTAACAACATAGTCTGCCAGTTTGCGTTCAACATGGAAGACAACTATGTTGTCTACGGATTTATTGGCAGCCGAAAATTCCGGAAGCATATCTTGTCGGTAGACTTAGATTCTGCCAAGGACGAAGCGAAAAAGACTATTCAGGATTGGCGCCCGTGGGGAGTCATCAACCCGCAAGGAAAGGAGCACACCGCGATCGCTCCTGCTAGTTTCGGAGCAATTCGCCCTCTCTATGAATTCTTCGCAAGAGACTTCATCGGTGAATTCCGAAAGAACGGCGAGAAAGCTTTGAACGCTGAGCTTGAATATACAAAACAGGAGCTAAGTGGATACTTGTCGCACGGTATCGATGTCCGTAATGGCATCAATGATTACGAATTTCATTTCCTTCGCGTCGGTGCCATCGTTAAGAATCTTGGTGCCGGAGAGGTTAAGCAAAGCTCGGTAGCCGGCCCGCATCAAACTGGAAGTATCCCGGTCGTTTACTTTCAACACGGTCCATTTGTTTCGAACATATCTGGATAGTGGTAAGTTCCTTCGACAGCTCATGCCGCGCACTCCTCTGATTCCGTTCTGGGCGAGTCGTCGCCTAACCTTCCCTAACCCCCGGTTGCAGCTTGCTAGAGGCCATGGGAAGGCACAAAAAATGGATTGGAGACGAGTGGCCGGTGACTCACCCGGAACTACGCTGAGTCTCGGAAAACATTCGAAGAGCCAGCTTGCCGCTGCAAGGCGAATTGAACATAACTGCAACGAAAAAACCCGCTAAACATAGACCGTGTGTTACCCTTCGAGGGTTTTGAGGTGTACATGCGCCAACCTGTTGTGTCGCTCTCTGCGGCGGCCGCGTCCTGTCTTCGCTTGGCAGTCATTACTGCGTCGCTTGCTTTCATAACTCTTCCGCTCCTGGGCCAGGTGCAGCCGATCCCCGCCGAACTCGCATTCCTTAACAAGGTAGGCAAGCCGTACCACATCACCTACGAGCCCTGGGCCGAATTGCAGATTCCGGAGGGAAATCGGGGAATGGACGGGGTTGGCAAGGTGGTGCGCGGAAAGCATTGGCAGTTCCCCGTCATCGTTTCCGGCGCCATGACGGCGGATGCCGTTTGGGCCATTATCAAGCCGGCCTTCCTCGCCAACGGCTGGACCGCAGTACATGAGTGGTCGGCGGGGGGAATCGAGTTGTTTCTTCACTTCCAGAAAGATGGGGTAGAGGCATGGGCCGAAACCGATCCCAGCCCGGAACGCACTTCAGTGGACATCGTTGAGGTTGCGCCGATTCCCTTTACTTTCACCCTCAAGCCACCCGCCGCCACTCCTGAATCCGTCAGTGCGACGGCGGGCGATTTCCCCTGGCTCGGCCCCTTGCCCGGGTGGCAGTTCCGCAGCAGCGTCGCCGATACCGATCCTTTCCGCGTCCCCATCACTGGCGCTGCCGAACTCGAACTCGTGGCCCCATCGTCGATCGTCAAAACCTACCGTCAGCCCCCGGATGGTATGTCCGACAGCCTCTTTCACGCCGCCTATCACGATGCCCTCATCAAAGCCGGCTGGACGATCCTGTACGACCGCCAGAATGTTTCCATCACCGCGCACTTCACTCAGAACGGCCGCAACCTGTGGGCCACACTGTACAAGAGCGAATTCAACGAGATCCGTGTAGCCGACGCCGGCGCCGTGAACAAGGACATGAGCAACGATCTGAAGACCAACTGCCACGTAGCAATCTACGGAGTGCTCTTTGACTTCAACAAGTCCACGCTTCAACCTGCCAGCGATCCGGTTTTACAGCAGATTCTGGATCTGTTGAAGAAGAATCCCACCCAGAAGATCGAGGTCCAGGGACACACGGACAATGCGGGCGGTGATGCTTATAATCAAACGCTCTCTGAAGCGCGCGCCAAGGCGATCGTCGCCTGGCTGACACAGAATGGGATCGCCGGCGACCGGCTTACTGCCAAGGGCTTCGGCAAAACCAAGCCGATCGCAGATAACGCAACTGATGCGGGAAGAGCGAAGAATCGCCGTGTCGAGATTGCTGACCCGAAATGTGCGGCACACGCGAAGTAGTCGCGAAAGACAGGCCGCGCGGGTCAATTTTCAGGACAACTCGCCCGCCAGGGGCGTCCACTGCCAATGCCGGCTTTCGGCCATCACGCATTGAAGCGAGGACACGCGCTGATCTCCTGCCCGACCAGCAGGCGCAGTCCCGGAAAGCGTCGACCACCCTGCCGGAACCTCCACGATTCCGGGAATAATATCGTCGATGATGAACAGATCGTCCATCCCATCCACAGCCAAGCCGGTCGGGTCAGCGGGGGTCGGCTCTTACGCCACAATCTGGCAGGCGCTGGTGGTGCAGCCGGCAGGAACCTCCAACACCTCTTGATTGCCGGTATCCGCGATGAAGAGATCGCCGGTGCCATCCACCCCAGAGGCTGCGGTAATCAGGGAGGGTAAGGCTATAAGCTCTTTTCGGAAGTCCTGAGTTGTCAGGCAGCTTCGCCGCAATCAACTCGAGACCGGTAATCGATGGAGGCGATATTTCTTCGCCCGCAAAATATTCCCTCAATCGGCGCTGGAACTGTTTGACTGCTAGAATTCCCACACCGGAAGCTTATGCCCGAAGCGACTGCTACAGTCAACGCGTATCTCGAGGTCGTGTTTTCTGACCGTCCCAGGCAGGTAGTTCCCGTCAATGAGCTCCCCTTCTTTATTGGGCGGGGCCAGGAGAACGGCAACCACCTGTCACTCGACGACCAGCGCATCTCGCGCAAGTGCGCGGCCATTTCCGCAGGCGCCTCCGGGCTCCTCATTGAGGATCGTGGTCAGCGCGAAGGCATCTTCGTCAACGGCGAACCGACCAGGGCCCAATCGCTAGCCGACGGTGACCGGATCCGTCTGGGCGCCGACGACGGATGCCAACTTGTCTACCGTCTGCCGTCGGAAGCATTCGCCCAGGGAGAGGCTGAGACGAAGCTGCGAAGTATTCTTGGCTCCCTGGGAAAAGACTCGGCCGAGGAGCTCAACGGGCTCCGGCTTCTGCTTGAGGCGACGTCGCTCATGCATTCACAGCTCCCGCTGGAATCGGTGCTAGCCACCATGCTCGATCATGCCATTGTTATCACGCACGCCGACCGCGGAATGCTGCTGGAGCCCAATCTATCCAGTGTGCTGAAGGTCAAGATCGCGCGTGGACGGGACGGCAAGAGTCTTGCGCCTGAGGCGATGAATCCCAGCCGTTCCGTGCTCCGCAGCGCCATCGAACTTGAATCCATAGTGGTCAACCAGGATCTGAACCTGGCGGAAATAAACCTGCAGAGCGCGCAGAGCGTTGTGCACCAGCTTTTGCGCTCGTCGGTCGTGATTCCGTTGTACGGCACGCCACGCCGGCAGGGCGATCCTTCAACCGAAACCGCCCACCGCCAATTGCTGGGCGCTGTGTATCTCGATTCCAAGCGCACCGCCGCCTTTTCCGTGCTTGACCGCCAGATCCTGGATGCCTTGGGCGCACAATCCGGAAGCATTCTTGAAAACGCCCGGCTGATCGAGCACGAACGGGAACGCCAGCGCCTCGAGCACGAGCTAAGCATCGCGCGCGAGATTCAGCAGGCCCTGGTTCCGCAGGGGTTGCAGGACTATCCAAATTTCTCCATCACTGGAATTTCCCGGCCCTGCGACGAGGTGGGCGGCGATTACTTCGATGTCTTTCCCTTGTCGGACGGCCGCATTGCGCTCCTGATTGCCGATGTCGCCGGCAAGGGCCTGGGTGCTGCCCTGCTCACAACCATGCTGCAGGGAGCGCTCTCGGCAATGACCCTGGGTGTGGACCCGGTGAAGGTCTTCGATCACCTGAACCAGGTTCTCTGCGATCGCGCAGCGGTGGGCCGCAGCGCCACCATGTTCTTCGGGCTGCTCGACCCCGACGGCGGTCTTGAGTTTGTCCGTGCCGGCCATCCCTCTCCACTGCTGCTGCGGCGAGGAGAGGTGAGCGAACTCTATTTCACCGGATCTTTTCCCATTGGTCTGGTCGAGAAGGCTTCTTTCACATCCTCTCGTATCAAACTCGAACCGGGAGACACGCTGTTGCTTTACACCGATGGCGTGACAGAGGCTGAGGATAGAGACAGGAACCTGTTTCAGGACGCGCGGCTCAAGGAAACCTTCGTCCAGCATCAAGATTCATCTTTGAAGACTCTTCAGGATGGGATTTGGAGCGCTGTGGAGGAGTTTGCCGACGGCGCAAGCCAGTCAGACGATGTCACACTTCTTGTGGTGCGCTACCGCGGTCCCGCCGAGAACCCAAGCGAGACCGCGTCGAATCCGGAAGCTGGCGGCATATAAACAATCGCTGAAATTGGGCACCACCGAGAGCGTCGGTTGCGACGGAGGATTGAGGTTAAGGATGGACGGTGGCCGCGCCGTCGAACTCTACCCGAACAGCACATCCATCTCGACCACGGCTAGTACCGTGACCGCATGATTTTGTAATGACAGGATTGTAGCGCCGGTCTCCAGACCGGCTGTCGTGAGGGCGTCCACGCCCGCACTTCCCCCGCAGGTACTTACCAAATTACGCAATCTGAGCACCAGTCCCTTCTGCGCATGTGGAGTTTCTCCGATTTTGTCGAGCGATTGCCGAGTAAGGACCGATTGAGCAGGATGAACGCCGATTTTCTAGAACATATTGTCTGAAACCCAAAAGTTGTGATTAATGTCTCTCAGATTTGGCCAGGAGACGGTGTGCCAGTCAACTTCGCCAATCGGACTGACGTTTTTGAATCCATCCACAATGTAATGGCCATCGTTGCCGCTGAACCGGCCTGATTGTTTTCATCCGCGACTCGTCAGCTCGCTTCGCTTGATTCTGTAACCGCTCCCGGCTAACTTATTTGTTCCGGCCGCCACTCCTGCTTGATTGCTTCCTGCAACTCAAGAAACCGCGCCCATAACTCGGCCATCCTGCCGATGACAGCAGTCAGTTCTCCGCCACGGGCTGCCTTTTCCATCTCAGCCGCCACTTTCCGAAGACGCTCTCCTCCGACATTAGCGGCTGCTCCCTTGATCGAGTGGGCATGACGCATGGAAGCTGGAGCATCTCCGCTTTCAAGAAGAACCTGCAATGCTTCAATCTGGAGCGGCATATCGGCCAGGAACGTATCAAAGACCAGCGTGGCCAGGTCGCTGTCGTCCATCATGCGTTCAAGTACACCCGATTGATCGAACACAATTGCTTCGCCTTCACCCGTTTCAGAAGAAAGGCTTGGCCCGGCCGCGGCAGCAGTCCGACCTTCTCCCTTGGGCAGCCACCTAATGAGGGCCTCGCGAAATGCCACCGATGATATCGGTTTGGGCAGGAAGTCGTTCATGCCTTCCTCGATACACAGGTTCCGGTCACTCTGCATGGCATTGGCGGTCATGGCGATGATAGGGACGTTGTGGTTCAGTACCGAGGACTGCATATTGCGGATCTCGCGCGTAGCCTCAATCCCTCCCATGATCGGCATTTGCAAGTCCATCAATACCAGGTCGTACGGAATGGACTCAAGAGCTTTGACAGCCTCGGCGCCATTGTTTGCAATGTCTGCGCTCAATCCAAACTTCTTCAGGATGCCCAAGGCCACTTGCTGATTGGTGATATTGTCCTCGGCCAGCAGAATGCGCGCATCGATACCGTCGAAATGCAGCAATCGATCGCGGTCCGAAGGCGGCTTCGACGTTTCCGGAGTCATGGCGAGCACGGGACAGGAAACGTTCGTCTCGGACAATGCTTTCGAGAGAAGGCCATGCAGTGTTTCGCGACGCACCGGCTTGGTGGCTTGACTGGAGAAACCAATCTCTTCGTGGTTAAAGGCAGCATGAGTGCCCAGCGAGGTGAGCATCACCAGCCGCGTGTCCGCCAGACGCGTATCCGACTTGATGGCTCGACCCAGTGCCTCGCCGTCCATGCCCGGCATCTGCATGTCGATCACTGCGATCCGGAAGGGATCGTTCTTCGCCACCGCCCGATTGAGAGCCTGCAGCGCCAGGAAGCCACTTTCGACCTCCACTGGACGCATTCCCAAGGAGTCCGTCAATGTCGTCAAAATCTCGCGGCCGGTAGCGTTGTCGTCAACGATCAGCACACGCACGCCGCGAAGGCTGAGGGCCGCGGGCGCCGAGCTTCCAGCCTCGACTCGCTCGGATTGATCGCCCAGATCCAGGCGAACCGTTACCAGGAACTCCGAGCCCTTGCCTGGATGGCTCGTGACGCTTATGCCACCCCCCATCATCTCCGCCAGTTGTTTTGAAATGGCCAGGCCCAGCCCGGTCCCGCCGTACTTTCGTGTCGTCGATGCATCCACCTGACTGAACTTCTCAAAGAGCGTGGCAATTTTATCCCCCGGGATGCCAATGCCGGTGTCGCGCACGGAAAAACGCAACACGCAATCGTACTCGCCCGCCTCGGCCAGCGAGGCGCGCACGGCAACCTCACCCTTTTCGGTAAACTTGATCGCGTTGCCGGCCAGATTTGTAAGTATCTGGCGCAAGCGCCCTGGGTCGCCACGGAGTTGAACTGGGACCTCCGGGCCGGCTATCGAATACAACTCAAGGCCTTTGGCATGTGCCTGTAAAGCGAGAGCAGACCCAAGATCGTCCAACAGTTTGTTGAGATCGAAGTCCACTGTCTCCAGTTCGAGCTTTCCCGCCTCGATCTTGGAGAAGTCGAGCACGTCGTTGATGATGACAAGCAGCGATTCGCCGCTGGCGCGCACCGTCTCGGCGTAGCGCCGCTGCTCCGGTGTCAAATCCGAATCCAGCAACAACTCGGTCATACCGATGACCCCATTCATCGGGGTGCGGATCTCGTGGCTCATGTTGGCCAGAAATGCGCTCTTCGCGCGATTGGCTGCATCCGCCCCCTTCCGGGCGTGGATTAACTTCTCTTCGTAGTGCTTCTGCGCGGTGATGTCCTCCGCCAATCCGGCTATCCGAATCAGCACTCCGGCCTCGTCGTGAACGGGAGAACACCGGCTTCTAATCCATTTTTCCGTTCCGTCAGGCGTGCGAATGCGGTACTCCGAAACGACGAGCTCTCCCTGGAGTTGCCTCACGGCCAATAGGCCAGCTTGTTCTTTATCGTCAGGATGGATTGCATCCGACCATGACATGGGGTTCTGGTAGACGCTCTCGAGGGTCGCGCCCCACACCTCTCGATATGCAGGGCTGATGTAAAGCACCTCTTTGCCAGATGGGGTCATAATGAAAAATACCTCGCGGACATTTTCCGCAAGTTGACGAAATTTCTCCTCGCTGCTGCGCAATGCTTGGTCGGATTGCTTGCGCTCCGTGATGTCCGCGCAGACACCGATGTGCCCCATGTACATGCCGCTTGGAGACATCCATGGCAGAGCGTTCGAACCCAGCAGTCGCCACTCGCCATCGGCTCGCTTGATTCGCGCTTCCGCTCTGAACGCCGTGTGTTCAGTCTGGGCGCGGTTGAATGCAGAAACGAATTCAGGTGCATCCTCCGAGTGAAGCAGTACACGCCATTTCCCCGATTGAACGTCTTCATTGGTCGTGCCGACGAATTTCTGATATGCCTTGTTAATGTATTCAACTTGTCCCCCAGCGCCGGTGACCCACATCATCGAGGGGCAACCGTCGGCCATGAGACGACAACGTTCCTCGCTTGCGCGCAGCGCTTCTGCCGCCTGCCGCCGCTCGGCGTTCTCCTGAACTATTCCCAAGTGTCGAGCCAATTGAACGCAGAACAACGCAGCCAGGATCAGTGCACCGAAGACCAAAAGAATAAGCGGCAGACGGACTCGCTTGTACGTCGCCTCTGCCCCGGATCGCGAACTCTGTGCAGTCCCTTCCCGCAGCCGGGCGGTTTCCGCGATGGTGAGATTGATGCTGTCAGCCAAGGAGTTCGTTTCCTTGAGCATCTCTTTCGCACCCTCCCGGTCGCCATCCGCGGCGAGCTGCATGATCTTCTCCGCCGCGGCGTGATACGCAGGTAACTTATTGCGTACCTCCGCAAGCTTTTTCTTGCTCGCGGTATCCTCGAAGGCCAAATCGGCTGCGTCCAGGGAGTCGGCAACCGAAGTTTGCAGTTCCTCCAATGTGTCCTTCTGATCCTCCACGGCCTCTCGATCTCCACTAGCCAGAACCGCGTCGCGAAGCACCCGGGTAGATTTCACCTGAAAGATGGCGGCTTCCTCAATGGCTGAAATCCCCATCAGGTCGTGGACAAACAGGGACTGCGCACGCTCATTCAGGACAGACAGCCGAGTCAGGCTCTCGTACGCCTGGTAGCTGATGACCGCTGTAAATGCAACCATCACCGCGAAGGCGGCCGCCAACTTGGTTTTTAAATGTAACTCGCGCAATGTGGCTTTCAATGGTTCGATCGGAATCATCTGAGATTCGCGCTCCCGCGGACTTGGCCATTCGAGCCCCAACAGTAAGTTCACTATCGGCCGAGGAACGGTTGTGACTAGAACTGGTTGCATAAATGGGGTCCTGAAAGAGCACGACTTCAGTCGTGCCGCAAAAACCGCATAAAAACCAGGGCTTTAGCCCCTGAGGGACACTCTGCGCTGGTCGGACAGCATTTATGAAACCTGCTCGACTAAAGAATCAACCGTATGCGGTCGATAATCCAGGAGAGGCTTGGTGTGAGCCGCAGTGGTGCAGGGGCATAGTCACGATTCGATGTGAGCCTTTTGCACCGCACCCGGGAAGCTGGCAAAGCCAGGAAGGGTTGAGTCTATGAGAAGTCTCGTTGCAGAAGACGATGCTACAAGCCGAGTGGTGTTGCAGAAGTTTCTTTCCAAATACGGCGAATGCGACATTGCCGTCAACGGCAAGGACGCGGTTCAGGCAGTTAAAAAAGCGCGGTTGGAGCGTCGTGGGTACGATCTGGTCTGCATGGACCTGCACATGCCCGTGATGGACGGGCAGGAAGCAATCAGGGAGATTCGCACGCAGGAGGCGGAGACGGAAACGCTGCGAAAGATGAAGATCATTGTCACAACCGCGCTTTCCGACATGAGCAACATCACCAACGCATTGCTGGGCAAGTGCAATGGGTACATGATGAAGCCCATCGATATCGCAAAGTTGCAGGCCGAGTTGCAGGACTTGGGCCTGGTAAAGTAATTGCTCCGGCTTTTCTCCTGACTGATCTTTCCTCCATTCCTAACCGCTAACGTCGTCTGGGAAGACACCAACAAATTCCGCAGTCGCCACAATCGGGATCGCGACGCCGGGGCGCATTGCAGTGAAGCCAAGGAGTGGCAGCATTATGGCAAGATCGTCGCTAGGCAAGAAAATTCAGATGATTTCGGTGGGCTTGGGAGTCCTTACCGCTCTCCAGGGAGCACTTTCCCTTACCAACATGTATCGAACCCGGAACGTCGTTAATGCCTTGAACCATGACAGTTTTGCCACGCTGTTCCTGGCCGGGAAAATGAAAGCTGTGGCAAAAGATCAGCGCATCGCCATCATTATGGACATCGACTCGACCAGCGACGCCGATCTCGCCAAGTATGAAGTCCAGGTGGAAAAGGCCGAAGCCGACCTGCGGCAGATTCGATCCGATTATCCGAAGTTCGATCCGAAAGATCGGGATGGTCTCACCGAGCTTGGAAATGATCAGGCAAAATTCCACCAGGTCTGGTTGCAGATCAAGGCCGCGAGCCGGGCCGGGAATAAGCAGGAAGCCTGGAATATTTACAACACCACGCTCCAGGATGCCACTAAGGCGCGCCGCAGCGTGGAGGAGTCTCTTGCGGAGATCGACAACAAGCGAAGCGAAGCCATTACGCAGGCCGCGATCGACAATGTCGCCCACGGCATTCCGGAAGTCTGGGCTATCCTGCTGGCCGTTGTTCTCTTCGGCACCGTCTTTACGTTCAGGTTCTCGAACCAGGTTAGTCGTTCCATCAAACCTCTGGAAGCGGCAATCAAGATGCTGGGAAAGGGCGTGCTGAAAGGCAGCGTCGAGGTTCTCAGCACTGACGACATTGGCTACATGTCTTCGTACATGAACAACGCGCTTGAGCAGTTGACAGGGACCATATCGGGTATCGATTATTGCGGCGGCCAGATCACGACCGCGGCCAGCGAGATTATGACGCGCACCGCGCGATCTGCCGAGGCCGCCATTACGCAGCGCGATCGCATCCGCCAGATTGGCAACTCCATGCAGGAGATGGTCGAGAGCGTGCAACGAGTGTCGGAAGATTCAATTCGCGCTTCACAATCCGCCGGCAATACGGTGGACATTGCCAGGCAGGGCGGCCAGATCGTCAATGACGCGCTTATCAATATGAATTCGATCGCTGAGTCTGTGAACGCGACCTCACAGAAGATTGAAGAACTGGGGAAGAGTTCGGATCAGATCGGCAGGATTGTGAAAGTTATCGATCAAATAGCAAAACAGACGAACCTGCTGGCGCTGAATGCCGCCATCGAGGCGGCGCGGGCCGGGGAGCAGGGGCGCGGCTTTGCGGTCGTTGCCGGCGAGGTTCGACGCCTGGCAGAACGCACCACGACGGCAACCAAGGAAATTGCCGGTATGATCGATAAGGTGCAGGCGGAGACCAGGAATGCCGTCACGCAGATGCAGGCGGGGACGAAGCAAGTGGAAGCCGGCGTGATTACCACTTCCAAAGCGGGCGCTTCCCTTGAACAGATCATCGCCGCGGCGCAAAATGTGGGCGACATGATCGCGCGAATCTCGACCGCTGCAGGGCAGCAGGGCGATTCAGCGATGCAGATCAACTCCAACGTTGAGCAGATCGTCAGCCTTATCTCTGCGTCCGCTGAAGATGTTCAGCAATCCACCAAGTCGTGCGAACATCTCACCGAGCTCGGGCATGCCATGAAGAACATCACCAGTCAATTTTCGTTTCGCCAGATCATCAGTGCAGGATCGCAAGCCCAGCCGTAACCGGACGATTTCTACGGAGCCATGATGTGGAAGTCCTCGGTGTCGAATAGTTCCCCAGCAAACCGATAGTTGGTTTGCTTTACTCGCCCGCCTTTGCTGCCAGTGTTTCCACGAGTGCGATGTTTTGCATCAACTCGTCCGGAACATTGTGCCTCTTTTGCAAATATGCCGGGCTGTTGTAGGAGACAAACACGTTCCCGGAGCTATCTTCCCAGACCAGAACTTTGAGTGGGAGATCGATGGCTATGCTGGGAGCCGCCAACATGACAGGCGTACCGGCCTTGGGGCTCCCGAAGATCAACAGTTTGGTGTCAGGCATCTTCATTCCCGCCTTCTCCGCTTCTCCGCTATGATCGACAAGCGCGAACACCGTAACTCCCTTTGCGTTCAGTATTCCTTTGAGCCTTTCCACCGTCTGCTCTACGGAGTGGTTGCTGGGTACGTCGACAATTCCCGCGTCGCTCTTGAGTGCCATGGTTGTCTCCCCTCCATCTTCAAAATTCGAGCGTCCCGCTGCACCACCGCTTTTCCGAACAGCTTCATGAACGCAGCCTCATGGTTGGCCGACGACGATAATCTCAAACGTCCCTGGCTTCGCCGCCGGCCGCCCGTTCGCGCCTGTCATCATCTCCGCCGTGGGCAGAAAGATCTTGCGCGTCTCGGCATCCAGTCCCATCGTCCGCGCACCGTCGGCCGTCTTCACCGTTTGCTCGACATCGAACTTGCCGGCCTTTTCGCCGATGACCGTCAGCGATCCATCGCGGCTGCTGGCAAAGCTCTCATGGCCGAATACCTTTGTCGCATCGACGCCGGCGCCAATCGGCAGAGCAGCCTCCACCTTCCCGTCCTCCGTGCTCATCACGATCATTTTCTGCGGATTCCGGCAGCCGATGAATAACCGGTGCGCCTTCGCATCGATCGCCATGCCCACCGGATGCCCGCCCGGAGCTATCGGCCAGCGCGACACGACCTTCCGGGTTCGGAGGTCCACGACGGCGACCACATCCTTGTCCTCGATATTGATGAAGGCCTTCCCACTTCCGTCCACCGCCAGAAACTCCGGCGCTCCGTCCAGCTTGATCGGCTCATCGATCTTCCCGCTCTTCGCATCGATGTCCGGCCTGAAGGTCATCAGCGCGCCGCCATCGCCCGACACCGCCAGCACAAGATTTGTGCTCGGGTCATAGATGATGCCGTCCGAATCCGGCATAGTCGCAATCTTGCCCAGTACCTGATACGACTTCAGGTCGAACACCAGGATTGTGCCGCTGCCCCCGCCGTCCGTGATGAAGCCGCGCCCCAACTTCGGCGCGAGTGCCACGCCGTGCGACCGCACTTGGCCCGGAATATCCGCGAGCACCTTGCCCGTCTCCTCGTCGATCGCCTGCGTGTGCGTCGATCGAGTCACGAAGAAGCGATGATTCGGCGGGT
The DNA here is from genome assembly GCA_035510955.1 of Occallatibacter sp. GTDB lineage: Bacteria > Acidobacteriota > Terriglobia > Terriglobales > Acidobacteriaceae > Telmatobacter. The sequence goes on from DATKGE010000265.1 coordinate 16,650, forward strand.
CTACGGTCACATAATCCCAGCCACCTTCGCCGCCGATGTGGAACGTCTTGGTCACCTGCCATTGTGTTTGCGCCGTCAGCGGCGCCATGCCCGCAAAGGCCAGAGAGATTCCTACTGCAACAAGCGTTTGAATCCGCATCGTCATTCTCCTCGTGCTGATTTTCGTTCACCGGGATATTCCACTCCCGCGACCTCTTAACTCTACTCAACTTTCCTGAATTCTCCCTGAAGATCCCAGCATTCCAGCACCGGAGTTCAATGACAGGATTTCAGGAACAACTGGAAGCGAAATCAAAACTTTCGTCGGCTTCATCTGGACGGTAAACACGCGCGTCCCGCTACTACCCGACAAATCTCACGATTTCGTCCTGCCAAACAATCCGCAAGAACACAAATCTCTGATCCCTGACCGCTGACCCCTGATCCCTGTTCCCGCCCCCCTCGCCGTCTGCTCTACACTCGATTCAAGGCAAGATTCCACCCCGAGGTCCACTCCCGTGCGAAGCCCGCGTCTCCTCCTGGCCATCCCCGTTCTTCTCGTCCTCATCAAACCCGCGGCCGTTCGCCCGCAAGCCACGCCTCCCTCTGTCGACGCCAACCGCAAGACCCTCAACGAAATCTTCCACGATTACTGGGAAGACAACCTCGCCCACAGCCCTGAATTCGCCTCCAGCCTGGGCGACAAGCGCTACAACGACCGGATCTCCGACTACTCCGTGAAGGCCTACAACGCCAGCCTGGCCCGCGAGCAGGCCTTTCTCATGCGTCTGGCGGCCATCGACCCCACCGGACTCACCGACCAGGAAAAGATCAGCCTCAATCTGCTCCTGCGTCAGTTCACTGAAGATCAGGAGGCCGCTGAGTTCAAGGAATGGGAGATGCCCGTGAACCAGTTGGGCGGCATCCAGACCACCTACCCCGAACTCGTGTCCCAACTCACCTTCACCACCGAAAAGGACTACGACGACTGGATCGCCCGCCTGCGCCTGGTCCCCAAAGCCTTCGACCAGGTCACCGCCAACATGGCCATCGGCATCGACGACCATCGCCTGCCGCCGAAGTATCTGATGGAAAAAGTGCTCGACCAGGTCAAGACAATGGCCGCGCAGAAACCCGAAGACTCGCCCTTTGCGCAGCCGCTCAAGAGCTTCCCCGCCGCCATCAAGCCCCTGGACCAGGAGCGCATCAAGCAGGACACGCTCGCCGCCATCGCCCAGGCCGTGCTGCCCGCCTACCTGCGCTTCACCCGCTTCCTTGAGGTCAGCTACGTCCCCGCCTGCCGTATCGATCCCGGTATCTCTGCCCTGCCCGACGGCCAGAAGTATTACCGCTTCCTCATCCGCCGCAGCACGACGACGGACCTGACCGCCGACCAGATCCATCAAATTGGATTGGACGAGGTCAAGCGTGACGAAGCCGAAATGCTGGCCATAGCGCAGAAGCTCGGTTTTGCCGATCTGGCCAGCTTCCGCGCCAGCCTGAATACCAACCCCAAGCTCAAGGCCAGCTCCGGTGACGTACTGTTGGCGGCCTATAAAGGCTACATTGGTCCCATGGAAGCAAAGCTTCCCCAGCTCTTCGGTCGCCTGCCCAAGGCGAAGCTCGAAGTCGTCCCCGTTCCCGACTACCTCGAGAAAGCGATGTACCCCGCCTACTACGAGGACGGCGCACCCGACGGCAGCCGCCCCGGCCGCCTTTACGTGAACGAATACAACGCCACCGACCGCAACCTCTATGCCATCGAGGCCGTCGCCTATCACGAGGGCATTCCCGGCCACCACCTGCAAATCTCCATCGCCCAGGAGCTTCAGGACATTCCCACCTTCCGCAAATACGAGGGCTACACGGCCTTCGTCGAGGGCTGGGCGCTCTATGCTGAGCGCCTCGGCAAGGAAGTCGGCTTCTACCAGGACCCCATGTCCGACTACGGCCGCCTGCAAGCCGACATGTGGCGCGCCATCCGCCTGGTCGTCGACACTGGCGTCCACAATCAGCACTGGACCCGCAACCAGATGGTGCAGTATTTCCACGACCACTCCGCCATCGAAGAGACCACCATCCAGACCGAAGTCGACCGTTACATCGGTTGGCCCGCCCAGGCGCTGGCCTACAAGCTCGGTCAGCTCAGGATTCTTGAACTCCGCGACCGCGCCAAAAAAGCGCTCGGCGACAGGTTCGATCTCCGCGCCTTCCACGACCAGGTGCTGGACGCCGGCGCACTGCCGCTTGACGTGCTCTCGGACCGCATCGACGCCTGGATCGCGACGCAAAAAACATCCGCGCAGAAACCCCCGGCCGCGCAATAGCGAAGTCAGGGGCCGCGGAATAGATTGTAGCTGCAAGCGCGCCGTCACTGACTGTAGCTGCAGACGCGCCGACCGTCTCCCGGAGGGAGAACACGAGAATAGCCCAGGGTGAAGTCCGCAATGGCGGACGGAACCCTGGGACATGCGCCAAATAAAGGCCTGCCGCCCCGGAGGGTCGGTGTGAACCGCTCCCACACGCACAATCTCCCGCGATGCGCGTATCCTTGGACCAGCACCACAACTCTCATCCAAGACAAGGAAAAACATGGCGGAGATAGCCGTTGAGGCCACAAAAATACCCGCGCAATTACCCGGCGTTCGCGTCGCTGTTCTCGGCGCAGGCAAAATGGGCGGCATTCTGCTACAGGCCTTCCTGAAGCAGAACCTGTTTGCCGCGGACCAGATTCGCGCCACCGTCGGTCATGCGGAGCGGGCCATCGCCCTCAGCACCCAATGGGGCGTGGACGTGAGCACCGACAACCTTGAGGCCGCGCGCCTGTCCGACCTGATCCTGATCGGCGTCAAACCCTTCCAGGTGCCAGACCTGATTGCGGAAATTCGTCCCGCGCTCACCCCGGCCAAGACGCTGGTCTCCTTCGCCGCCTCGGTCAAGACGCGCGCCATTGAAGAAGCCGCGGGCCTGGATATCGCCGTCATTCGCGCCATGCCCAACACTCCGTCGGCCCTGGGAGCCGGCGCTGCCGGCCTGTGCCGCGGCCGCTTCGTCTCCGATCCGCAGATGGAATTGGCCGAGCGCATCTTTGCAACAGTGGGTCGAACCGTAGTCGTCGACGAAAAGCACATGGACGCCGTAACCGGCCTGTCGGCGTCCGGCCCGGCGTACATCTACATCATCATCGAGGCCCTGGCCGAAGCCGGCGTCAAAGTCGGCCTGCCCCGTGACACCGCCACGCAACTGGCCGCGCAAACCACATTCGGCGCTGCCAAAATGGTGCTCGAAACCGGCTACCATCCTGCCCTGCTCAAAGACGCCGTAACCACCCCCGCCGGCTGCACCATCGACGGCATTCTCGAGTTGGAAGAAGGTGGCCTGCGAGTTACGCTGATCAAAGCCGTCATGCGCGCCACTCAACGAGCCAAGGAGTTAGCCGCCGGCTGACACCTTCTTCCGCTGACTCGCTGACAGAACGGTTCCCGCAGCGCGGGAACTGTTCGCTAACTTGCTGACTCGCTGACTTACTAAACCAGTTAACGACACTAACTCCGACCCCCTTGCCTATCCAACGCCCAACCTGGCTGCCCAGTTACATCCCGGAATTACAGGGCCTGCGCGGTCTCGCCGTTCTCTCGGTCGTCTTCTATCACTGCCATCCGCGTCTTGAAGGCACATGGGTCCACTACGCCAGCCTGTGGGGATGGGCCGGCGTCAATCTCTTCTTTGTCCTCTCCGGCTTCCTGATCACGTCCATCCTTCTCGAAGCCCGAAACAAGGAAAAATACTTCCGCAACTTCTACGGCCGCCGCGCCCTGCGCATCTGGCCCGTCTACATGCTCTTGTTAGTCGTCGTGTATCTCAACGCGCCTTGGTTCATTGGTCCCACCATAACTCAGGCCATCAAATCCGCTCCCTGGCTGGCCTACATCTTTTTCGTGCAGAATCTCTTTCATCTCGCGCTACCCCCAGCCATCGGCCCCACCTGGTCGCTGGCCATTGAAGAGCAGTATTACTTCCTCTGGGCGCCGACGGTCCGCTTCCTCCGCCGCCCGTGGATGCTGGCAGTCGTCCTCGCCGCCGCACTGATCGCCTCGCCTATCTTCCGCCTCGCCAACCCGCACTGGATGACCTTCACCCACACCCTCATCCACCTCGACGGCATCGCCCTCGGCAGCCTGCTCGCCCTTGGACTCTTCACCTTGCCGCTAGGTCGTCGCCACTGGCTATGGATGGGCCTCGGCGCAATGGTGCTCGGCTTCTCTGCCACCGCCACCATCGCCGGTGGCACGGCTTTCCTCGACTCAGCCCTGGCCATCGCCTTTGCCGGCGCGGTCCTCGCCGCCATCGCTTCAACCGGAGCGCGCAACCGGGTGAACGCTTCCCTGAGCCGCGGCCCGCTGGCTTTTTACGGCCGCATCAGCTACGGCCTCTATATGATCCACATCGCTATCTTCATCTACTTCGGCTGGTTCGATGCCCGCATGGACCGTTATGGCATCCCCGGCAACCTGGCAGTGGTGGCCTTTCGCCTGGCCGCTTCCACCGCCGCCGCCACCGTGCTCTGGTACGGATTCGAGGCGCAGATCCTCAAGCTGAAGCGCTATTTTTGACCGGATATTCGCCCCTTACCGAGGCCACCTACCCACAATCACAAACAGCGCCAGCAGAAACAGCGTGACGCTGAGCGCCGCCGACTCCTGCCGCCGAACGTGGTAGATGGCGGCAGCCACCATCAGCAGCCCCAATCCGGTCGCAGCCAGCCGAAGAAAAACATCCGGCGGCCACACATCCACCGGCACCAGCACACCCGCCGCTCCCGCAATCTCAAGAAGGCCCACCGCAACTGCCTGGCCACGCGACATGCCGATCCGGCCTGCCTTTGACCTGGCCTCCACCACCTTGACCACCTGCCCATAGGCAAAAATCTTCGAGAATCCCGTAAAAAGAAAAACACCCGCCAAAATAATTTGCACAATCCAAAGCAGAGTATTCATGCCCTCGCCTGTCCTCGCTGCCCGTGGCGGCTTCCCGCGCATCCAGAGCCCGTCTCCGCCAGCAAGCGATTGAACCCCGGAACTGCAGCGAATGTCAAGATCGCTTCGGCACATCGACACAGGCGCCCATGGTTATCTAATCGGTAGGCGTGCCGCTCGTTTCCAATAGAGGCGCCTGCTTCTCGCCCCGGTGTGACTCAAATCACCCATGACTGTAACATTTGGCTGTTACGCTTTAATCGAGCAAGCGGATCCACATCCGAGGTGCAATGTGAGCAAAAAATCAGCGATCCATGGCCCCCTGAGCCCGGAGTTGCTGGCCAAAATGAACGCCTACTGGCGCGCCGCCAACTATCTCTCCGTCGGCCAGATCTACTTAAAAGACAATCCCCTGCTGGAGCGCCCGCTCAACCTGGACGACATAAAGCCGCGCCTGCTGGGCCATTGGGGAACCACGCCGGGACTCAACTTCCTCTACGTCCACTGGAACCGCCTCATCCGCGAGCGCGGCCTGGACATGATCTACATTATCGGCCCCGGACACGGCGGACCCGGCCTCGTCGCCAACACTTATCTCGAAGGCTCCTACTCGGAAATCTATCCTCACATCGAGCAGAACTCCGACGGCATCAAGCGCCTCTTCCGCCAGTTCAGCTGGCCCTACGGCATCCCCAGCCACGTTGCGCCGGAGACGCCCGGCTCCATTCACGAAGGCGGTGAGCTGGGCTACTCGCTGGTGCACGCCTACGGCGCGGCGTTCGATAATCCCAACCTCATCGTTGCCTGCGTCGTCGGTGACGGCGAGGCCGAGACTGGGCCGCTTGCCACCAGCTGGCACTCCAATAAATTTCTCAATCCCGCCACCGACGGCGCCGTCCTGCCCATCCTTCACCTCAACGGCTACAAGATCGCCAACCCCACCATCCTGGCGCGCATACCCCATGCCGAGCTGGAAGACCTGATGCGCGGCTACGGCTACGAGCCCTTCACGCTGGAGGGCGACGACCCGGCCATCATGCACCAGCAGGCCGCGGCAGTCTTCGACACCATGCTCGACCGCATCGCCGCGATCCAAAAGGCCGCCCGAGAAGGCGGCCCTATCGCGCGCCCCGCCTGGCCCATGCTCATCATGCGTACGCCCAAGGGCTGGACCGGCCCCAAGTTCGTAGACGGCAAGCCAGTTGAAGGCACCTGGCGCGCCCACCAGGTCCCGCTCGACGGCATCTTCACAAACCCTGAACACCTGCGCCAGCTTGACGAGTGGATGCGCAGCTACAAGCCCGCTGAGCTGTTCGACGAAAAGGGAAAATTCATCGATGAGTTAGCGGAGATCGCCCCCAAGGGCCGGTTGCGCATGGGCATGAACGCCCACGCCAACGGCGGCCTGCTGATGGTGCCGCTCACGGTGCCCAACTTCCGCGACTTCGCATTCAGGATCGAAGGCCGCGGCCGCACCGATGGCGAAGCCACGCGCATCCTCGGCCACCTGCTGCACGCCGTGATGCAAGCCAACACCGGCTCCAAGAACTTCCGCGTCTTCGGTCCCGACGAGACCGCATCCAACCGCATCGACGAAGTGGAAGTCGGAACCGGCAAAGCCTGGATGGCCGAAACGCTCCCCGTCGACGAAAACCTTTCCCCGACCGGCCACGTCATGGAAGTCCTCAGCGAGCACATGTGCCAGGGCTGGCTTGAGGGCTACCTGCTTACCGGCCGTCACGGCTTCTTCTCCTGTTATGAAGCCTTCATCCACATCGTCGACTCCATGGTCAACCAGCACGCCAAGTGGCTCAAAACCACGCGCGAGATCCCCTGGCGCAAACCCATCGCCTCGCTGAATTATTTGCTCACCTCGCTGGTCTGGCGTCAGGACCACAACGGCTTCTCCCACCAGGACCCCGGCTTCATCGATCACCTGCTGAACAAGAAAGCGGATGTGGTGCGCATCTATCTCCCACCCGACGCCAACACCCTGCTCTCGGTAACCGATCACTGCCTGCGCAGCCGCAACTACATCAACCTCATCGTCGCCGGCAAGCAGCCAGCGCCGCAGTGGCTCACCATCGACGAAGCCGTCGCGCACTGCACCACGGGCCTCGGCATTTGGCAGTGGGCATCGAACGACGAAGGCGGCCCGGAAGTGGTTATCGCCTGCTGCGGAGACGTACCCACCATGGAAGCCCTGGCCGCTGTCAGCCTGCTCCGCGCCCGCATTCCCGACCTCCGCATCCGTGTCGTGAACGTAGTGGACCTCATGGCGCTGCAGCCCACCTCCGAACATCCGCACGGCCTGCCCGACGAGGAATTCGACCAGCTCTTTCCCGTCGGCGTCCCCGTCATCTTCGCCTTCCACGGCTATCCGTGGGTCATTCACCGGCTCACTTACCGGCGTCACAACCACGACAGCCTGCACGTGCGCGGCTACAAGGAAGAGGGCACAACCACCACCCCCTTCGACATGTGCGTGCTCAACAACATCGACCGGTTCCAGCTCACACTCGACGCCATCAAGCGCGTGCCACGCCTTAAGGCGCAAGTGAGCGCCGCCGAGCAATGGTATTCCGAAGCCATCCAGCGCCACAAATTGTATGTGTCAGAAAACGGCGACGATCTGCCCGAAGTAAAGAACTGGCGCTGGCCGGAAAAAAATGCTTGAACCGCAACAATGCTGCCGCGGGAATCGGCACGGTATGTCTGTCATCCTGAGCGAAGCGTACTTCGGCGGAGTCGAAAGCCCGCCCTGAACGAAGTCGAAGGGGACCTGCATTTGTTTCTCAGTTCTTCGATAGATCGAAATGGTCGGGTGCCCCAGGTCTCGATTTTGAGACCTGGGAATCACCGAAGCTAACTCATTAGCTTGCTGACTCGCTAACTTGCTGACTCGCTGACTCAGCCCTAACCAACAGAGGTTTTCTTTCATGCCGTCTCTGCCCATCCTGGTTCTCAACAGCGGTTCTTCCTCCATCAAGTTCTCCGTCTATGAAGCCGGCGATGGCGTCCGAAGCAAGCTCCATGAAGGTGCAGTCGACGGCATCGGCACCGATCAGGGCAAGTTCTGGATCAAGGACGCCGGGGGCAACAAGCTCATCGATCAAACCCCCGCTCTGCCCAACCCCGCCGTAGCCTTCAAACTGGTGGCCGACGCACTCCACTCCACAGACTTCCCCGCCCCCGCAGCCATCGGCCATCGCATGGTCTCCGGCGGACCCACAGTGCAGGAGAACCAGTTCATCACTCCCGCATTGATCGATGAAATGGAGCGCTACACCGCCTTCGCGCCGCTGCACACGCCCATCGCCATCTATATCATGCGCGAGGCGCTGCGCCTGTTTCCCGGCACACCGAACTTCGTCTGCCTCGACTCCTACTTCCATCGCACCATGCCGGAAGTCGTCAAACATATGCCCATCCCCGAGGAGTACTCCGCGATGGGCGTGCGTCGCTATGGGGCACACGGACTCTCCTACGAGTCGATCGTGTATCAGCTCCAGCCCAACGTGCCGGAGAAGCTCATCGTCGCCCACCTGGGCAACGGCGCATCGATCTCCGCCATCCGGCGTGGCCAGTCCCTCGACACGTCGATGGGTTTGACGCCAACCGGCGGCATCATCAGCGGCACCCGCACCGGCGACATCGATCCCGGCGTGCTCCTGTTCATCCTGCGCAAGATCGCCGAGACCGCCACCAGTGCTACCGAAGCCGCAGATCAACTCGAAGTGGTCGTCGCCAAGAAAGCCGGCCTGCTCGGCGTCAGCGATCTCTCCAACGACATGCGCGACCTGCGCGACGCCATCAAAACCGGCAACGCCAAAGCCCGCCTGGCCGTGGACAAATTCACCCGGACCATCGCCAAGTGGATCGGCAGTTACGTGGCCGAGATGAACGGCCTCGACATGCTCGTCTTCACTGGCGGCATCGGCGAAAACGACATCGACACCCGCGCCGAAATCTGCGCTGGCCTCGGCGCCCTCGGTATTGTCATCGACCCAGCCCGCAACAACCTCCGCGGCGCAGCCCTAATCTCCGCCGAAAACTCCCCCGTCACCGTTCGTGTAATCCCGCCCGCAGAAGATTTAATGATCGTCAACCATGTCGTGCGCCTGCTCTCGAAAGCAACAACAAATCCGTCATCCTAAGTCAACCAGAAATCTGTCATCCTGAGCGAAGCGCACTTCAGCGGAGCCGAAGGACCTGCATTTGCTGTTCGTAAAGGCTTCCGGTAAACCACCCGCAACTCGATCAGATGAAACGAGAGCCGCGCGCTTGTTCTACACTGGTGGGTTGCATCCGGAGTTTTCCATTCATGCCCTCTGCCGCCATCTCGATCGATTCCAGACGCCTTCCATCGCCTGCCCTGCGGCGTTTTTCCTGGGGCGTGCTGGTTTATTTCATCGCTGTCATTCTATGGGGCACGCTGGTTCGCGCCACCGGATCTGGCGCAGGCTGCGGCGCCCACTGGCCGCTCTGCAACGGCACCGTGCTGCAACATTCGCCGCGCGTCGACACCATGATCGAATTCACCCACCGCATCACCAGCGGCATTTCTCTCTTCTCTGTCATTGCTCTGCTGGTGTGGGCTTACATCGGCACAGTCCGCGGCCACCTGGCACGCGCGTCTGCAATCGCCTCCGTTGTCTTCACCTTGCTTGAAGCAGTCCTCGGCGCGCTGCTCGTCAAGCTGGGCTATACCGCACAAAGCCAGTCTCCCCTGCGTCCCGCGTTCCTCGCGCTGCACTTGGCCAACACCCTGCTGCTGCTTGCAGCGCTCACGCTCACCGCGCATCTGCTCAGCCGCCGCAAGGGTTTCCTGCGCGGCAGCGTGCGGCTGGTCGCGCCCATCGGCGCCGTGGTTGCCGTCTTCATCGTCATGGTCGTCGGCATCACCGGCTCTCTCGCCGCCCTCGGAGACACGCTCTTCCCCGCGTCCTCACTGGGCATTGCGCTGGCGCGGGATTTCTCCTCAACCAGCGGCTGGCTGGTGCGCTGGCGCTGGATGCATCCCGCCGTCGCGGTCTTCGCCGGCATCTTTCTAATATGGCTGCTGGTTCGCGCCGCAAGAAACAAGACTCACTGGGATAGCCGGCGCCTCTCCGCGCTGGTCCTCGTTTTGCTGGCCGTCGTCTACACGCTCGGCGTCCTGGATGTAGCATTGTTGGCCCCGCTGTGGATCCAGGTAGCCCACCTGCTCGCCGCCGACACGCTGTGGGCTTCGCTTGTTGTCCTCACCGCCCGCCTCACGCTGCAGCCGCGTGAAGCAAGCTAGCGGGCCAGCAAGTCGGCGAAATGGCCCGACAGAGGGCTTTTCTGTTCCCTGTTCCCTGTTCCCTGTTCCCTGTTCCCTGCTTTACTTCACCAGTACCCCGGCAGCCGCGTACGTACTCTCTTCCACTATGGCTTCCCCGAGCGTCGGCAACTCTGGCGTGGCAGTCAGATTCTCGATCACGCCATTGCGCAGAATCACCGTGTCCTCCGCCTTGGCGCCGTGAATGCTCGGGTTCCATGCGAAGGCCTGATTGTTGACCACGAAATCTGCTCCCTCCGGTTTCGCTACCCACTCGCGCTCTCCGTAGCCGGTGGCTCCGCCCTGGTGATGGAAGCACTCCTCGCCCGGAGATCCCTGCGCCGCATAGGCCAACTGCGCCACTTTGAAAAGCTCAGCGGAAGTCTCGCCCGCGCGGGTCGCAGTAAGCAGCGCGGCATTCACATGAGCCACGGCGTTGAAGCCTGCGGTGAGTTCCGCAGGCATCTCGCCGAAGTAAATGAAGCGCGTGATGGAAACGGCCAACCCCCACTTCCTAGAACAAAGATTCAACATCCCGTACTGCTTCAGCCGCCGCCCGCGCGGCACCGCATGCTTGTAGTCGAAAATCCGCTCATCGACAGCATAGAGCGCCACCGAAGGCAGAATCCCGCGGCGCAGCAGACCAGAGGCCGTAATCGCCTCCATGTCGTACTCGCTCATCCCAGGCTCAACCTGGTTGAGCGCCTCCACCGTGGCCTCAGCAGTCTGCGCGCCCAGCCAGCGATAGCGCGCAATCTCGCTTTCGCTCAGAGCCGCGCGTAACGAATAGAGGTTGACCGGCGCCCTCCCCACACCCGGCATATCCGATACAAGCGGACCGCCAGCCAGCTTGGCTGCTGCAGCAGCCGTATCGTCTGCCCACCAGGGAAACACCACAGGCTCAAAGTCAAGCTTGCCAAACTCCTCGTCGTGCAGGCGCGGCGCTTCATTCTCCGTGGTGAAGTAATAGCGCTTGCCTTCCGCCGTCACCAGCAGCGAAGCCACGCCCGTTTCGCCCGGCGTGAGCACGCGCAACTCTACCGCGCCGCCCGTCACCCAGGCCACATTTTCATTGCGCCGGATCAGCACGCCGGCCAGCGCATGGCCCTTCAGCCAGTCGACCAACCTCTCGTGCTTGCCGTCCAACTCCGCGTTCCATGCATCTTCCGTCACCAGCGTGGCGCCATGCATCGCCAGGCTTTTTCCGATTCTCTTGCTCATGATTGTCCTCTTCGAGGACAGGGACTAGGGACTCGCTACATTGACGCAGCAACGCTTCGTGCGCAATGTCTAGTCCCTAGTCCCTTAGTCCCTCAGTCCCTGCCTTTAATCTTCCAGTTCCGGATGATGGTGGCTCTGCCAACCCATGTAGCGCGCAGCTTCGTGAATCGCTTTCGATACATCGCTGAAGTTGGCCGCTACGTGATGCTCGAAGCCCTCACGGCAAATATACCGCAGCAGCTTCTGCAATTGAGGAATCTCCGCCACGCCCGCGCCGCCAAAGGTCTCCAGCGGATCGTCGGTGAATTTGCCGGGGCCCGTATAGCCGCGAATCACACCGTGGCGGTCGTCGGTGGAGTATCGCGCATAACTCATCGCGCCGGCCTTCACACGCCCCACGCAGGTGCCGAAGGTATTCTCCTTGCCCACCGTTCCCGCGATAATTTCCTGGAAATCCATCCTTACATCTTTGAAGAAATGCTTGGGCAAATTGGAGCAGTGGAAGCATACGCACTTGTCGGGGTTGCTACCGTAATTATTATTCCAGTCGAGAAGCGCCGACGGAGTGCCCGACGCAAGTGCCAGCATATACATGCTCAGCGTGCCGGGCACGTCGGTTTCGCAAGCCGAAGGAATCAGGCTATCGCTCATCATGCTCATGATGGTGCACGGCACCACGCCAAAGAATTCCTCGAACGAAGTCCAGCACTGCACGGCGCTGATGGTCACGTTGGCCTGCTTCATCCATCCGTCGAGCACCGCGCCCAGCTTGGCCATCTTAACGAGCGCAGCGTCCGGAATGCCGCTGGTGGTCACATAGCTCTTGATCGAGGCAAGCTTGGCCTGCGCCGCGTCGTCGGTGTCTTTCAAGCGATTGATGCGCCCAAAAACCTCGGACAGATCGAGCGTCTCGATAGTGATGCCGCTGGTCTCGAAAATCCGCTCCGAGTAGCGCACCGTGTTGAAAGCCGTGGGGCGCGCGCCAATGGCGCCGATGCGCAGATTTTTGAGCCCCTTCACCACGCGGCAGACCTGCGAAAACCAATCCAGATCCGCCTTGAACTCCGCCGAGCTCAGGCTCTCTGTATGCAGCGTGGTCAGCGAATAAGGAATCCCGTACTGCATCAGGTTGTTACACGTGCTCATCTTGCCGCAGAAACTGTCGCGGCGCGTCGCAATTGTCATCGCATCCGAGCGATCCGGCGTGGCCTGCACCAGCACTGGGACCTTCAGCCCCGACAGGCGGATAGCATCCACAATCCCGCGCTCCTCGCCAAAGTTAGGCAATGTAATAATGATGCCGTCAATTTCTTCCGCATGCTTCTTGAAAAGCTCGGCGCATTTCTTTGACTCGGCGTAAGTCTCCACCGCGCCATACTTCGAATCCTCAGGACCAAGCACAATGGCCTTGGCTCCGGCCGCTTCTAAAACAGAGATGATTTCTTCGCGGCCGGTCTTGGCCAGGTGGTCAGGGAAAAAGCCGCGGTTGCCTACGACAATCCCAAAAGTCATGGTTCGTTGTGCTGTCATTTTCAGTCGCTCCTCATTGCTGCAAATCCAATTGCTTCATTTTCCGCTATTCTTCGCGGCCCGGGCGAAACCGCACGCCGTAAAAAATGCCCAGCGCCAGCATCATAGCGCCCCACCATACCGGCGTGTGCAGGTTGGACAGAATCACGTTTGCCGTGTGCCCGGTTACAAGCTCAAACACGCCATAACCAAGAATCATTGCCCCGTAAATCGTGAGAAGCACGCCAATGAAAAACCAGATCGAAATTCCTGAGTCATGCATGGGAAACCCCTCTACCAGAAGTAAATGTTCAGCGCAACGAAGCAGACAATCGCCAGGATCATCCAGAAATACTCGTTCTTGTAATACGGCACCGGCTCTTCCTTGGGAAGCGGGGTAGCGCCGTAGACCAGGCCGCCTAACTCCGCCACCGGGCGTGGCTTGCCAAACATGCTCACCACAAGAATTACGATCGCGCAAACGCTGAAAGACCACAGCGCGCGGTACATATTCTCCGCCATGTCCTTGGCGTCCGGCGAAAATGCCACATAGTGCAGCGCCGACGGATCGATCTTGACCCAAATAAACAGGCTGATCGACGTGAGCGTGCCAATTAGCAATCCCCAGAAGCCGCCGGCCTTGGTTGCCCGCTTCCAGAACATGCCCATCAGCACCGCGCCCAGCAGCGGCGAAATAAAGAAGCTGAACAGCGCCTGCACGTAATCCATGATGCCGGGAGCCTGCCGCACCGAGTAAGCGGCCACAATTGACACCAGCACGCCGAGAATCGTCGCCCAGCGGCCCACGGCCACGTAATGCTGATCGCTCGCATTCCTGTTGATGTGCGGCTGGTAAATGTCGTACGTCCACACTGCGGAAAAGGCGCTCACGTTGCCCGCCATGCCGCTCATGAAGCCGGCGATCAGCGCCGTAATCCCCAGGCCCAGCAACCCCGGCGTAAGATAACGAACCATCATCAGCGGCAGCACGTCGTTGTAGCTGTGCAGTCCTTCGCCAGCGTGCGCGGCCACAAAGTTTTCGCCGTGCAGCAGCATGTGCGTGCCGTCGGGGTTCTGCAAAACCACCAGCCCCAGCAGTCCAGGCAGGATCACGATGAATGGCACAGCCATCTTGAAGAACGACCCAATCACCGGCGCCATGCGCGCCGAACGCAGGCTGTTGGCCGCCAGCACGCGCTGCACCACCAGAAAATCCGTAGTCCAGTAGCCGAAGCTGATGGCGAATCCCAACCCAAAGACAATCCCCGTCCAGTGAATGCCCATTGGGTTGTCGGCAAAATGGCCCATGCTGCGCCACATGTGCGTGTAGTCCCCGGCGGGAATCAGTTGTGCCGCGATGTTGGCCTTGATGCGCGCCTGCAGTCCGGCCCAGCCGCCGGCTTCAATGAGGCCCAGAATCGGCACCAGCAGCGCCCCGCCCCAGATGAGCACGAATTGCAGCACCTCGTTGAATATGGCCGAGCGCAGCCCGCCGAGCGCCACATAGGCCGCAACCGCCAGCGACGAGACCACGATGGAGAAGGTCAGATCCCAGCCCAGCACGATCTGCATCACCTTGGCCATGGAAAACATGTTTACGCCGCTCATCAGCACCGTCATGAATGCGAACGAGACCGCGGCCACCGTGCTCGATCCCTGCCCGAAGCGCAGCTTCAAATATCCCGGCACCGAGTGCGTCTTGCACACGTAATAAAACGGCATCATCACCATGCCCAGAAACAGCATGGCGGGGATAGCGCCGATCCAGTACCAGTGCGCGGCAAGGATTCCGTACTGGTAAGCAGAGCCGGCCCAGCCCATTAGTTCCAGCGAGCCCAGATTGGCGGAGACAAAGCTCAGGCCGGCGATCCACGCCGTCATCTCGCGCCCGGCCATGAAAAACTCTTCGCTGGTGTTGGCCTTCGACTTGAGATAAAAGCCAATCCAGATCACCATGACGAAGTAAATAGCGATCACGGCGATATCGAGCGCAGTGAGGTGCGCCAGGGAAGGGACACTGAGCGCAAGCACTGCCGCGGTTGCGGAATGCAAACCGGCGGCGAGGGCGGATGGGACCAATCCGAGCATTCAAGTCACCTGCAAGGCGTGATTTCGTCCTTGGATTCTAGGCAGAAGTCTGTGGACGTTCGCTCCTGAGTAAATGGCTTTACTGTTGCACCTGTCAAGCGCCAAAACACGCAAACCACCCTCACCCGACCGCGCCGGATTCGACCAGGTAATCCACCGTCCTGCTTTCCTTCCCCGGAAACATTCGCGCATACCCCAGCGGCATGCACTCGACGAACTCCTCCGGCCGCTCATAATGTCCGGGGATTCTTGCCCGCACGCTCAAGTCCGCGCCGCTTTCAACAAGGAACTGCGCCACCGGCAATCCCCAATCGTAGAACTGCGTCGCCGCATGGAAGATCGGCGTCTGGCCGCCAACTCCCGCTTCATCCAAATCCGCTCGAGCGTTCACGTCCGCGCCCCGCTCCACCAGCAGCCTGGCCACTTCCAGGGTGCCGTACTCCGCAGCCACATGCAGCAGCGTTGTTCCGCGCAGCGTAAGCCGGCGCGCTGCAGTCGAGCCAAAATCGAGTTCGGGAAATCGCTTGTCAATCAGCGATGGCTCCGCGTCAAGCCGTTCGGCAAGCAGATCGGCGCGCCCGCGCAGCAGATCGAGCACCGCGGGGATTTTCCGTCGCGACGCGCAGCCGGCCTCAATCAGAATTTCGATGCACGCGCCCAGTTGCGCCGATCGCGAATACGTCCCGATCACGTAATCCAGCGCCGAATCAGGATACTTCCGTCCGCTCCTCGCGCAGTTCGGATTCGCTCCATGATCCAGGAGCCATCGAATCGCCTCCGGTTCCACCGTCTCGCACGGCGCAAGAATGATAGGAAAATATCCATTCCATTCCGCATTCACATCCGCACCGTTGCGCACCAGCAGCTCCATCATCGGAATCCGATAGCCCATCAGCGCCGCGCGCATCAGCGGCCCATCGCCGCCCTGGTGCACATCGGACCCGTTGTCGATCATCCACTGCGCCATCCCCAGACGCGCGGCCTTCGGCGGCTCCCACGGCACCCGGCACTCGGCAACCCAAGTGAGCGGGCCGTTCTTCCCATAGCCAAGCGGCGCGCGATGCAACTCCGGATTGCGCGTCAACAGCGCCTTCACGCGTTCCAGATCGTTGGTGTCGATGGCCTGCTTCAGTTCTGTTATTTCGCGCAGCGAAGCTTCAGTCGCGTCCACGTGCGCCTTGAGGTTCGGCCAGCTCGGGAACCCGTAGAGCTTTGCAATTTGGAATTGCGCCTGCGCCAGCGACGCAGCTTCCCCCGCTTTCACAAGGCCCTTCGCCTCATCTTTCAAATGGCGCAGGTTGGGCCGCTCCGGCAGTGGCCGCGACTCTGGTTGGGTCGATTTGGGCATGGCAGCCTCCTTTCCTGTTTACCGCCCGCTGTCCGCATTCAGGCTGAAAGAAGGTGCGCGCAAGTTGGATTGAATCAGGGGGACTTGAAGCCCTTTCCGCGGACCGGATGCGTCCCTCTCGCTGAGAAGCATCTTATCAGAACCTGAACTCCACAATTCCACTTCGGCGACCCGCGCTTTGCCAGGACATTCACCGCGATTTACGTGCGTCCCACGCATTTCCTGCTTGTTTTCCGCGCCAATCAGCGATACCTTGAGACATGGGACCCTCATTCCCTTGCCTCAATCTCCGCAGCATCGCTCCTGACGCCGCGCAGCCGCGCCTTCACCGCTCGCCTGAGCTCTCCATCCTCGTTTGCCCATCTTCATCTGAAGGAGTCTTCGATTATGACCTCGCCTGTTGTTGACCCCACCACCTGTAGCGGCTTCTCCCGCCGCAACTTCTTCCGCTTCGCGGCCGGCGCCTCTGCCCTGGCCACCATGCCCATCCTTACCGAAGCCCACCTCGCGCTCGCCCAGCGCCCCCATTTCGCCGACCCCAACAAAGGCATTCATATCGACGCTAATGAGAATCCTCTCGGACCCAGCGACGCCGCGCGCCAGGCCATGATCGACATTGTTCCCCGCGGCGGCCGCTATCTGATGGGAATGGAAGACGACCTGACCTCGACCTTCGCCAAAATGGAGGGTCTCGATCCTGCATCGGTCATGGCGTTCGCCGGCTCCAGCGAGCCGCTCCATTACACGGTGCTTACGTTTACCGACCTGCACAAGCCACTGGTGGTCGCCGATCCCGGTTACGAAGCACCCATGTGGGCCGCCAAGATTGCCGGCGCTGAAGTACTCAAGGTGCCGCTCGCCGATCCCAAGGGCGCGGCCTCCCACGACATCAAGGCCATGCTCGCCGCTTCCGCAAATCCTGGCGTGATCTACATCTGCAATCCCAACAATCCCACGGGCACTTGCACGCCGCGCCAGGACATCGAGTACGCCGTCGCCAACGCGCCCAAAGACGCCATCCTGCTGATCGACGAGGCTTACATTCACCTCTGCGACGCGCCGCGATCGCTGGACTTCGTGAAGGAAGGCAAGAACGTCATCGTTCTGCGCACCTTTTCGAAGCTGTACGGCATGGCCGGCATCCGCATGGGCTTCGCCATCGGACGCCCCGACCTGCTCAAGCAGATTTCCACGCATGGCGGCTTCAACGCGCTGCCCATCACGGCGCTGGCCGCGGCCAAGACCAGCCTGCTGCAAACCGACCTGGTGACTTCGCGTAGGAAGATCATTGGCGATGTCCGTGTCGATACGCTCGCCTGGCTGAAGAGCGAAGGCCACGCGACCACGCCGTCAGAGAGCAATTGCTTCATGCTCGAAACCGGCCGCCCCGGCAAGGAAGTGCTGGCGGCCATGGCAGCCAAGGACATTTACATCGGCCGCATCTGGCCGGCGTGGCCCACGCAGGTGCGCATCACCGTCGGCACCCACGAAGAGATGCTCGCCTTCCGCAAGGCCTTCAAGGAAGTCATGGCGACCAACACCGCCGGCCTGGTTCCCGCACCGCTGCCCGGCAGACTCGCCGAGCATGCCTTCCCGCACCTGTCGTAACGGCAGCGGACAGCTGTCAGCTTACAGCCGACAGTTGCCAATTGCGGTTTCACTGCATCAACGCTCCAAACATAGAAACCCCCGCCGCGGCGGGGGTTTTCTTTGCAATTGACTGTCTGCTGTTAGCTGTGAGCTGTCAGCCGCTCTTAGAACAGGATCTTCAACGCAAACTCCGCATTCAGCGGCTCGCCCGGCCCGATGCCGGGATTGCCAAGATACGGCCCAAGCGTCGATCCAATCTGGCCACCCTCGCCGGAAAACGGGAAGCCCACCGGCGCCAGGTTCACGCGGTTGAAGATGTTGAACACATTCACGCTGAACTGTGCCCCCACCCGTTCCGTAATCTGCGTCGTCTTGAAGAACGCCATATCCACGGCCGAATAGCCCGGATTGTAGTTTTGTCCGCGACGGGTCGGCGAGTACGTGCTCGCTGGAGCGTCTACAAAGGCAGTCGGACTAAACCACTGCACAACGCCGCCGGAAATGGCGTGCGATACGCCCGCCTTCGGATCGGAGGCAACCTGCACCGCGCGGTCCGCGCTTTCGCCGTTGCCGCTGGGGTTGGTCGCGGAGACTACAGTGAAAGGGGTGCCACCGTGGAAGGAGAAGCCGGAGTTGACTTCCCATCCCTTGGCCAGGCGCTTCGGTCCCCTGAAGGTGGGAACATGGTAGTCGACATACCCGGTCAAGGTATTCCGAACGTCAAAGTCCGAGTTGCCATATTCCGCGCTCTCGTCCAGTGGGTTTTGCGCAACATAAGGCAGCAATCCAGTCTCGTAATCGAGCGAGTGGGCCCATGTGTAGGCTAACTGCGCAGACAGATTATGGTAGTTCTGCACGCGCAGGGTGGACTGCAGCGAGTTATAGGCTGAGCCCAGATTGCTGCGCGCCTCGTCAATCACTGAGTAGTTGGGGAATTGGCTGTAGTAAGGCCGGGTTAGGTTTGGGTTGGCCAGACCGGCAGTGCCCACAGCGGCTGGATTGATATCGAACAACCCCAACAGGTGCCGCCCCATGGTGCCGACATACCCCACTTGCCCGATCACCGACGGAGTAAAGCTGTGCTGGACATTCAAATCGATCGACTGGGTGTAGGAAGGCCGGAAGTTCTTGTCGAACGTAGAGATTTTCACCACTCCCGCTCCCGCCAGCGCCTGCGTCAATGTTTGGAAGATCGGCGTACCCGGTTCGATCACCGTGTTGGCAATTCCCGAAGCCTGGGCGACTTCTTCCGAGCCGGCCGGGTTCAGGCCGGGACCGAAGACCGATATATTCTGCGCGCCGTTGTTCTGCAAAACCGACTTCATGTAGATGGAGTCATAGTAGAACCCGTAGCCGCCGCGCAACACCGTCTTGCCTGAGCTGTCGGCCTGCATGGAGAAGCCTACGCGCGGGCTCACGCCGCCGTAGAACTTGTTCCACAAGCTCGGAACATCCTGTCCCACAACCGCGAGCCCCGTTGCCTTGGTGGGATCGAAGACAGAAAGGTTCGGGAACGCCGAATGAACCGGGCCCTCGTAGTCGTACCGAAGTCCGTAATCCAGGCTCAATTTCTTGCTGACCTGCCAGACGTCCCCGCCGGACAGCGACCAGGTGTTCACAAAGACCTGCCGTTTGGGATTGCCCACAACATTCTCCGAGGTGGACGGGTCGAAGCAGCCGGCAAGAAAGTCAGCAAGAAAGAGTAAGTTCGGATCCGATGGCGCGGTCGCCAGTGGAGCCATGCCGTTGGTGCTCAAAGCTGCGCAGGCGGTGGTCGTCGAGACCCACGGTCCTTGCGACCCATCAAAGTAAATCGTGCCGCGTTCGCCGGTCTGGTAGAAGTCATCCACCTGCGCCTGACGGAATTCGCCGCCAAACTTGAACTGGTGCGCGCCCTTGGTCCATGCAAGGTTGTCATTCAGGTGGCCGGTGATGTCGTTGCGGCCCGACGGAGCCGTAACGCCGAGAGGATCAAATCCGCTGCCGCCTGCCGTCAACCCCACGCTGGCTGCGGTGGGACCGATGATCAGGTGCGGCGAACCCGCAAGAGAAGGATCGGTAATTCCTGTATTCAGTCCCAGCCCCAACGGATTGAAGGCGATATCCGCATCGGAGAAGACCTGGTTAAAGTAGCTCACGCCCGCCGACAATTGGTTGGTGAGGCTGTTGGTCAACACGCGATTGTAGACCAGCGAGTAATTCTCCACGTGAATCGGAGCGTTCTCAAAGTAGGGCGCAAGAGCCGAAGAAGTGGGCGCCGTCTGCGTTCCCTCACCGGCAAACCAGCTCGCTGCAAGGTGATCTTTATCGCTGAGCTGGTAATCGAACTTCACAATGCTGTTGTAGCTGTGTCCGGTCAAGTCACCGGTAGCCGCGTAGTTGTTGGAGTTTGCCGGGCCGGTCAGCGCACCGGTCGGCCAAAGGCCTGAAAGCGTTCCGTTCCCATTCAGCAGGTTGGAAGCAACCACGTTGTGGGGCACGGCATATTGGTCAAGAAGCGCGTAAGCCTCCGCCTGATAACCAGCGGAAGGCTCTGTAGCCTTGGTCTCGGCGCCAATCAGGAATCCCTGATGTTCCCCTGCTGTGAAGAAGAACAGCTTATCTTTCCAGATCGGCCCCCCGAACGAGAAACCAATATGCTGGTTTCGGGTTGCAACCTTGCTGCTCGCGAACGGATTCTGCCGCTGGAAAAATTCATTGTGGTTGTAGTAGTAAGTCGTTCCGTGCAGGCTGTTAGTGCCCGATTTGATCGTCAGGTTGGCGGTGCCGCCCGAGTTGCGTCCCAGTTCCGTCGAGCCTGCTGTCACAAACGAGAAATTCTCAATCGCATCGATGGGCAGAATCACGCCGGCAATTGACGACACGCCGCCCTGGTTCACGGCGGGAATGTTCCACCATAGATCGTTGTTGTCCGTGCCTTCGATCTGCCAGTTCACTGAGTTGGAACGGGTGCCGTTCACAGCGCCCACGCCGGCGCCGCCGCCGGTGGAAAGTCCCGCAAATCCCGGCGTCTGCGCCAGCATCTGGGTAAAATCGCGTCCGCTGTTGGGCAGGTTCTGCACCACTTCTTCCGGAAGCGCTGTCGATTGCGTATCCGTGATCGTGTCCAGGCTCAGCGAGTCAGCCGTTACCTCAACCGTTTCACCCGCGGAGGCCACCGCCAGTTTTATCGGCAGCGTATACGTAGCGCCCGCCGTCACCGGCACCTTGTCCACCTTTTCGCTCTTGAACCCTGAAGCTGTCACTGAGATGGTATAGCCGCCCAGCGGCAAATTTGAAAATGAGAATTCGCCGGCTGTGGAACTCACCGTCTTGTAAGAGGTGTTGGTGGCTGTTTCCACCGCTGCTATCTGCGCCCCTGGAACCACGGCGCCCGATTGGTCTGTCACTGTACCGCTGATGCCGCCGCGAAAGGTCTGCCCAAAAGCGGTGGCAGGGAGTGCAACCAACACCGCAAGCGCCAACAGCCACGCCGCGAATACACCTCGAGTATTTGAATACACCATTGCGCCTATCCTCCAGAGATTGCAGTTGAAGTTGTACTGTGATGCGCCCGATAAAGACTGAAATAAGTGCAAACGAGCGGGCGCTCATGTACGCACGTGTGATTATTTTTTCTTGGGGTGTCTACAAGGATGGAACGTCTGCACTTGTGCTTCCATGCATAAGCATAGAGAGAGTCGGGATAAGGATTCAATAAAGAAAATCAAATTACGTGGGAAAAAACCACGCTTCGGCGCACAAGGTGCAGAAGGATTTGGAGGCGTATGGACCTCATCCGGACAGTCCGTTCTCCGCTAACCCTATTCCTGCGTGCATTCCTGCTCCCAGATCCGCACCATCAAGTCGCCCGCGCTGTGGCGGAAAGCCACCACCAGGGAATCTTCCGTGTCAGCCGGACCGCAGAATTCCTCATGCTCCACCGCCGACGCGGGAACAGTCATCGAACATGGCCGCGGCAGCGACGACTTGATCGTCCCCGCAATCATGTTGGCAATCTCCTTGGTGGCGTCCAGCACGTCCGTCTCGCCCACCGTCTCCAATGCCTGCATCATCATGGCCGCAGTGGCCTCGTAGGCCAGTCCATCGGCCATCCTCACTTCCACGCGCCCCGTCCAGACGCCCTCCAGAGCCACCACCCCAAACATGTGTCCCGCGCCCAGACAAAGCTTCTCCGGTGAGGAGATGGTTTCCAGCCTCATGGCCAGCATCTGCTCCCAGAACTGCGCATTGGCCTTGGTCACGTTTTGTTCGTCCAGCTTCGCCTTCATGCGCTTCTCTCCCGCAAAGATTGCTTCTGCCGATCTTGGTTTCTCCTCACCTTATCGGACGGTTTCTCTGCCTGCGTTAAGAATCGGCCCGCTCTTAGTCCGTCAACCGTCATTGGAGCGCTCTAATCGCTCCGCCATCTTGAATTGCGCGGCCTTTGGGGATTTCTACTTAGATGAAAGCCCAGCTCTCGCGGTCCATCTGCAGAACCAGCGAGGAATCGGAATCTTTGAACGCCTGCCCCTCATCACTCTGCGCGCAGCGCCGCCGCCGGATCGAGCCTTGACGCCCTAAGCGCAGGCAGCCAGCTGGCGAGTACCGCGATCACCGCCAGCAGGACGAAGGCGAACACCAGCGTTGCCAGATCGTAGGCCTTCAGTCCAAACAGCATGGCGCTCGCAGTCCTTCCCGCCAGCAGCGCAAGGATAGTTCCAAACACGACGCCGGCCAGCAGCATGGCAGCCGTGTCGCGCATCACCAGCCCGATCACCTGCCCGCGCCGCGCTCCCAGAGCAATGCGAATGCCGATCTCGTTCCGCCGTTGCGTGATGAAAAACGAAAGCACTCCGTAGAGGCCCACCACCACCAGCATCGCGGCCAGCGCGCCGAAGAAGCCGGAGAGCATGGCCATCATGCGGTCGCCGACCAGGTTGTCGCGGATGTTTTGCTCAAAATTGATGAACTGCAGAATTGCGTTTGGGTACCTGGTTTCGAGGTCGTGCCGGATGCCTGCAATCGCTGCTTGACCGGCGTTGGACGCAACCATCATGGCCATCCCCGGCCCTTGCGCAGTGACCGGCAATTGAGCAGCAGGCGCAAACGCCATGGGCGGCGTGTCGTCGCGCAAGTTGCTGTACTTGCTATCGGGGATGGTGCCGACAATCTGGTAGGTGCGCTCAGGATACCGCGGCTCAGGCATCACATGCACCGGTTGACCGATGGGCGGTGTCGATCCCAGGTACTTGCGGATGAAGGCCTGGTTCACGATCAGCACCAGCGGCGCATTGTTGGTGTCTGCATCAGTGAAATCGCGGCCGGTGAGGAGCAGGATGCCCATTGTGGCAAAGTAGCCTGGGCCGGCATAGATGAACTGGCTTCCTCCTTCTTTGCTTCCCACGTGAACGTGGTGGCTCCAACTGTCCCCGGTGAGCGGCGTCCAGCTTGACTCGGCGGCGTTTTGAATTCCAGGCAGGGCGCGCACTTCTTCGACCAGTTGTCGTTTGAACTCTGCCAGATTCTCCGCTTTCATCTTCAGATCGGGGAAATCGATATACGCAATAGTGATGCCGCTTTCGCGCATGCCGGGGTCGATAGTGACGAGGTTGCGATAGCTGCGAACAAACAGGAGCGCGCCCACCAGCAGGACCATGGACACGGCAATCTGCGTGACGACCATGAGGCGCTGCACCGAGAAGCGCTCGCGGCTGCCGGCCATTCCGCGCGCGCCGGACTTGAGCGAATTGTTAGGATCAGCCTTGGTCCCGCGGAATGCAGGAACCGTACCAAAAATGATTGCTGTGAGAGCGGCGACCGCGACTGCAAACAGCAGCACCCGCCAGTCGGTGGCGATCGTGAGTTGAATTGCACTCTGGCTGGTGTTGAGAGATGCAACAAGCAACCGGCTCAGCGGCTGAGCCAGTGCAACGCCGCATGCTGCGCCGCTGAAGGCGAGCAGCCCGCTTTCAATGAGCAGTTGCCGCAGCAGACGCCCGCGCGAAGCTCCGAGCGCAATGCGGATGGCCATCTCGCGCTGACGGGTGCTGGCCCGCGCCAGCATCAGGTTGGCCAGGTTGGCGCACGCAATCAGCAGCACCAGTCCCGTGATGGCCAGCAGCAGTTTCAGCGATTTGTCATAGGCATCGCGCAGTGCGCTTACGCCCGATCCCGCCGGATACGCGGCCAGGCGAAAGGCCTTGTATCTCGCGATTTCCTCTGGGCTGTACTCGGTAGGTGCGGTGTTTTCGAAGATGCCTTTGCTCAGTGGGCCGAAGTACGCCGATGCGCGATCAAGTGTCCATCCCGGCTTCAGCCGTCCCATCACGTTGAAGACGAACGCTTCGCGACGCGGATTGGGCGGCGTACAGGTGGGGTAGGCGAGGTCGAACCGGTCTCCCACGACCACGCCGAAGAACGAAGGAGGCGTCACGCCCAGCACCTGCACCGCGCGGCCACCGACCAACATCGTTGTATTCGGCGCGATCGCTTGGCCGCCCATCTGCGACTTCCAATACGGATAGCTGACGACGACTTTCGAAATCTGGCAGCCGGCTTCGTCCTGCGGTTCAATCAGGCGGCCCTGCCAGGGAGCCACGCCGAGCACGTTGAAAAACTCTCCGCTGACTTCAAGACCGTTCACGTGCTTCGCATCGCTCAGTTTGCCTACCAGCATGCCGTTTTCACGCCAGGCAAAGACGCCGGAAAACGGATCGTGGTGGCGGCGAACCTCCAGCCACATCGGGACTGTGAACTGCGCATACGCACCGTCGATGACGCCGAACCCGTGACTACCGCCGTTGATGCGCAGCTCGGCCAGATCCTGCGGCGCCTTGATTGGCAGGCTCCGCAACCGCACCGCGTCCAGTAGTTGAAACACAGCGGTGTTGGCGCCGATGCCCAGCGCCAGCGTGATAATGGCCACTGCCGTAAAACCTGGGCTTTTCGCGAACCCTCGCGCTGCGTAGCGTGCATCGCGAAAGAAGCTGGCAATGTCAAGCGCCGCGTCTTCCTCGTCCACACGCTCCCTCATCAACGCAGGATTGCCGAAGCGCAGCCTCGCCTCGCGCGCCGCCTGCTCGGGGCTCATGCCCTTCGCCACGTTGGCGTCGATGCGCATCTCCATGTGCTCGCGGAGTTCGCGCTCGTTTTCGCTGCGGACGCTTTTACGTCTGCCCAGCGCCCAAATGCGACGGAAGAGTCCCATGCGTCACCTCACGCGTAGCGCAGAATTGCCTCAACGCCCTTCGCCACCTGCTCCCAGTTCTTCTCGCGCGCGGCCAGTTGCCTTTTGCCTGCAGCGGTGAGCGCGTAGTACTTGGCCGTCCGGCCGGCCTCTGTCACCGCCCACTCCGCGCGAATCCATCCGTTCTGCTCCATGCGGTGCAGCGCCGGATAAAGCGAGCCTTCCTCCACGTTCAGCAGTTCGTCGGAGACTCGCTCAATGTGCATCACAATGCCGTATCCGTGCATCGAGCCGAGCTGCGAAAGAGATTTGAGAATGAGAAGATCGAGCGCGCCCTGCAGGTCGTTCTTTGCCATGTTCCACCTACCCTAGACATCGATGGGTAACATGAGCATAAGGCGATGTACCCTAGCTGTCAAGGGGAGACAATTTTGCCCCTCCTCAAACTGGGAATGGTAAAACCCATGCCGCGACTCTCCAACCGCATAAAAAATTGTGAAAATGTGAGCAATTCAGATCAGATTGGCCCGTGAAAACGTAGCACTCTGCAATCACACTCAATCGAAACAGGAGATGCCCGCCAGGGGGGGCCGAAGCCGGAGCAGTCGGCTAAGCACGATGGCAGCGTCTTAAAAGTGCGCACTCTTGAAACCCACAGGCATGATCGTCCTTATACTTCCGCTGACATGGTATACAGTCGCTGGCCAAATGCGTTAGCCTTTCCCGCGTCATGAAAAACACTCGAATCTCCTGTGCACAATCGATTTCGCCTCTCCCGCTCGCGCGCCTACTCCCCTGGCTGCTGGTCATCGCCCTAGCCTCGTCCATGTTGGCGCACGCTCAGGCGCCCGTACCGGACTCACCGGCCATCGAAGCCAAGGCCCATGCCTGGATCGAGAAGCTCACGCTTGAACAAAAGGTCGAGCTGGTCGGCGGCGTCGACAACATGTACACCCACCCCGCCCCAGCCATCGATCTACCGCGCTTCAAGATGTCCGACGCCTCTGTCGGAGTGCGCAGCTGGGGACCCACCACCGCCTATGCCGGCGGCGTCGCCCTGGCTGCCACCTGGGACCCTGGCTTCGCCCTCAAGCTTGGCGAGTCGCTCGGCAAAGACGCTCGCGCCCGCAGCGTCAACTTCCTGCTCGGCCCCGGCGTCAACATCGCCCGCTCCCCCATCGCCGGCCGCAATTTCGAATACCTGTCTGAGGACCCTTATCTCAACTCCACTCTCGTCGTCCCCTACATTGAAGGCGTTCAGGCTCAGGGCGTCATCGCCACCGTCAAGCACTACGCCCTCAACAGCCAGGAGTACAACCGCCACAACGTCGATTCCGAAGCCGACGAGCGCACCATGCGCGAAATCTACCTTCCCGCCTTTGAAGCCGCCGTCACCAAAGGCCAC
>DATKGE010000266.1:0-10258 GCA_035510955.1 Occallatibacter sp.
GGGGGGAGCGGCGGGCAACTTTGGCGGCCGGATCGCGTCTCTACCTTGAGAGACGGTTGGTTCTGCAGATTGCCGCCGGAGGTTGATGTTCGTGACTCCCCAGGAAGAACAGATGATCGACTCGCTCATCGAGCGGGTAAACCAGACACAATTGCAGGAAAAAGATCCCGATGCCGAAGGGTTGCTGAACAAGGGATTGGGCCCCAACCCGGATGCCTTGTACATTCTGGCGCAATCGGTTCTGATCCAGAACATTGCGCTCGACCAGGCCAGGGCGCAGGTGGCGCAGTTGCAACAGCAGGTGCAGCAGGCACGGCAACAACCGGCTCACGCAACCAGCTTTCTCGGCAACCTGCTTGGCCATCGCGACCCGGCACCTCCGCCGCAGCCGATCTATATTCCGCCTCAGCAACAGGGCTATGCGCCGCCTCCACCGCCGCCGCCGGGCTATGACCCGCAGTACGCGCAGCCGCAATACATTCCCGCCGGCCAGCCGAGCTTTCTGCGCGGAGCCATGCAGACGGCCGCGGGCGTGGCTGCCGGCGCGCTGGCTTTCGAAGGCGTGGAATCAATCTTGCACGGGATGGGTGGCTTCGGGCATCCCGGGTACGGGATGGGCATGGGCGGCGTCGGCATGGGTCCGGGCATGATGGGCGGCGGTTTCGAACGGCCCGTCGAAGAGACGGTGGTCAACAACTACTACGACCAGCCCAGCGGGCAGGAACACCGCGTGGCTCAGGGTGGGTTTGACCAGGGCGGCCGGGACTTTCAAGGCCAGGATTCTCGTGGCCAGGAGCAGCACTTCCACGAATCAGCCGACCAGGGCGGGGCGCAGCTTTCCGATGCCGGCTACAACAGCAGCGCGGACGACCAGGGCAATGCCGGGTATGACGACAGCTCTGGCGACAACAACATTGCACAGGACGACGGCAGCGGCTTCGATGACGGCGGCAGCTCCGACGATGGTGGGGGTTTCGACGGCGGAGGCGGAGACTTTTCTTAGCGAGTCAGCTACCCCGCCGTTACCGCTTCTTCAGCCCGCGCAAATGTGTAAGGACCTTCCGGCACCAGCGCCACGCGCGCATCATCCGGAAGTCCAGCGAGCGTAGCCGCGACCGCTTCTTCCAGGGTGCTGAAGGCGCTCTCGGCCAGGAAGCCGAGCTGCCCCTTTGTCACGCCGGGCGTGAAGAAGTAAAGCTCATATTTTTCGCCCGTGAGGGCGAGTTTCTCCAACTGCCACTGGTCTACTTCCACCGGCGCTGCGCGAATATCTTCGAGAAAGCTCTTGTAATTCTTCATCGCGGAGAGTCTGCGTGCAAACTCCGGCGAGCCCACCCCTTCGGCGCATTGGGCGACGATGAGGATGCGGCCTCCCGGCTTGATCATGTGCGCGGCGGCGGTGATGCCTTTCACGCATTGATAAAAAGTCAGGTCGAGCGGGTAGCCGGCGGAGCTGGTGATGACCGCGTCGACAGGCTCTTCGAGGCGCTCCAGGCAGGTCTGCTCGACAAACGCCACGCCCGCCGCGTGAGCCTTGACCGGATCGCCGGCAAAGACGCCGGAGATCTTGCGCTCCTGGGTCAGAGTTACATCGAGCATGAAGTCGTGGCGCGCCATGCGCGCGATTTCAAGCAGCTCGGCATGCAGAGGATTGGCGGCGATGGAGCCTTCGGTGGCCATGGGCTCACGCATGAAGCGCGGCGAGTGGAGCACCTTGATGGTCTCTTGCGCAGCGAGGCCGGGAGCAATCAATTTACGCCCACCGCTGAAACCGAGCATCAGGTGCTGCTCAATGAATCCCAGTGTGATGTGCAGGTCGGCGGCCATGAAACGCTCATCGATATAGACCGGCGTGCCGCGGCCAGTCTCGCCTAGAGGTCGGTGTTCCGCGAACGCTTTGGCGTCGTGGCTGACGATGCGGTACTTGCTTGCGATTTCCGCGCCGACGATGGTGACGATCTCGTCTGGGGTTGCGCCGCGATGGAGGCCGGTGGCGATGAGGATAGTGACGCCCTCGACGGGAATGCCGGCCTGGTGCAGACGGCGCAGCACGGGCGGCAGCGTGACGCGGTTGGGCGCGGGACGGGTAATGTCGCAGACAGAGATGGCGGCTGTTTTCTTGCCCTCGGCGAGGCGCAGCAGCGGCTCACTGCCGATGGGCGCGTCGAGTGCCGCATTCAGCGCCGCGAGCTCATCGTCCAGCGCGCGGGCCGTATGGCTCAGGATGACCTGGGCGCGGTACCCATCCGGAACCGATACATCGAGGCCGCTCTTGCCAAACGAAAACCGTGCTTTCATGTGTTCTCCCTCAACCGGCACTCCAACTCGGGCCCGCATTCGCATTCGCGCCCATCGCCGTCCCTTAACCCAAGTTTACTTTCTTTCTCCCGCGTTTGCCGGGTTTGTTAACCAACCTGCCTGCTCAATCGTTGTGTAGGCAGAAGAGGATGTATCAACTCTTCGAAAAGAGGGAAACCCGAAATGACCAAACCTGACCGTATCCTGCCCTGGCTTCTTCGTTCTCTGGCTGCGCCTGCCGTACTTTGCGCCCTGGCTGTTTCCGCCCAGACGCCGCCCGCGCCGCTGCATCCGACTGCATCAGAACGGCGTGCGGCGCAGGCTCAGGCGGCCAGCACCGCCGCGCCAGTGAGCGACCGCGACCTGGAAGCCACCCAGAAGGAGTTAATCCGGCTGCTGAAGCTGAGCCCTACGCTGACCACGGTCGTGGCCCATGACCCGACTTTGTTGGCGGACCAGGATTACGTCAGCCGCAACAATCCGGAATTGGCCCAGTTCCTGATGATTCACCCGGAGGTAGCGCGCAACCCGGACTTCTACCTGTTTACTCATGTGCATCCCGAAGACGGAGGGCCGGACCAGGCGCTGGAGCGGGCCGTCTGGCCGGAACTGGTGCCGCGCCGCAGCGACTCATGGTCTGCTTCGGACGTGATCGATCCCATCGCTTCGCTGGCGGCCTTCGCCTGCTTCCTGGCCGCGCTGGTCTGGCTGGTCCGCCAGTTCCTTGAGAATCGCCGCTGGAACCGCATCTTCAAGCTGCAAAGTGAAGTCCACGGGCGCCTGATCGAAAAATTCAGCTCCAACCAGGAGCTCTCCGGCTACATGGAGACGGAGGCCGGCAAGCGCTTCCTTGAAGCCGCGCCCATTCCGGTAGGCATCGAGCCGGACCAGCGCATGCCCAATGCCATCGCTCGCGTGCTGACCCCGTTGCAGATCGGCGTGGTGCTGGTGTTGCTGGGCGTGGGCCTCTTCATGCTCCGCCATGTCCGCACCGAGATGTACGAGCCGATGCTGGTGCTGGGAACGGTGGCGCTGATGCCCGGACTCGGGTTTATCATCTCCGCAGGGATCACCTGGGTTCTGGCCGCGCGTCTCGGCCTGATTCCGGAAGGTCCGGTAGCCGGCAGCCGCCTTGTTCCGCCGCACTTCGACGGCAGGGATGGCAAGTGAGCCGGGGCGGCAATGATCGAGATTTCAACCAGTCCAGTGAGGACACCGGCGCTTATGCTTTGGAAAGCCGTTTTCTTGAATCCGATTGCCGGCAACGCGCCGCAGGCCGCAGAGCTGATAACGGGGCTGCATGCGGAGACGCTGCCCATAGAAACGTTCATGGATAGCGACGCGTTTGCCGCCTTCTACGGCCGATCGGCGAGGCCGCTCTGGGCTTATCTGGCGCGCGTTTCCTCGGACCCGGCGCTGGCCGACGACCTGATGCAGGAGAGCTTTGTGCGCTTCCTCTGTGCGTCGCGGCCGGAGCTTTCGCTTGCCGAGGGGGAAGTGGCGGCGCGGCGCTATCTGTTTCGCATCGCGACCAACCTGCTGCGCGACCACTGGCGGCGTCCTGTTTCCGCATCCATCGAAGAATTGCCGGAGGAAGTTTTTGCTGCCGCCGATCGCACCCGGCAGGCAGACTCGCAGGCGATCCTCGGTCCGGCCCTGGCCCTGATGAAGCCGCGCGAACGGCAATTGCTGTGGCTGGCTCACGCCGAGGGCTATTCGCACCGCGAGATTGCACAGATCACCGGCCTTGGCAGCGCCAGCATCCGGCTGCTGCTGTTCCGCGCCCGCCGCAAAATTGCACGCATCCTGATTGCACAGGCGGTTCCGCTGCAAAACGAACTTTGCGAACAACAATGCCGGCCGGAATCGACTGCAACGTATCGGAGCCAACCATGAGCCTCCGCCGCTGCCCACGCCAATCCGAAATCCAGCAGTTGCTGACCAGCGGCCACTGGCCCCACGCATGCCCGGCCGATCTTCGCGCTCACCTGGCCGACTGCCGTATCTGCGCCGATTTGCTGCTGGTGACGCAGGCCTTTCAGCAATCGCGCGCCGCTGCTGCCGCAGAAGTCAGGCTGCCGGCTCCCGGAGCTATCTGGTGGCGCGCCCAGCTTCGCCGCCGCAACGCCGCCGTCGAGCGCGTGGGTAAACCCATCTTCGGAGCTTATGTCTTTGCGCTCTCGCTGATGGTTCTGGTGGCCGCGGCGCTGGCCGTCAGCCAGGCGCGGCATGGTTTGCGCTGGCTCGACTGGCTGGGGCAATCGCAGGGCGCAGCGATGGACTTGCAGGCTTTCAATCCGTTGACCCTGTTCAATGGCGGCTGGAGCCTCGCATGGCTCATCCCCATCCTTGCCATGCTGGCGCTGCTGGGCGCGGTTGCCGTTTATCTGGCGAGCGAACGGCAATAGACGCCGCTCAACCATCGGGAACTTTGGTGCAGACTTAAGGTCCGAGTCCTATAGTAATTAGGGATTTCTTTCCAAGCGTGGTTTCACCCTTGACATAGAGTGGCGAAGCAATGTTTCCTCACAGTACTGAACCTTATTCACTCCCGCGGAAAGCCTTTCTTTACTGCTTTACGCGCGCGTTGTCACGAGGGGGAATGGCTGAGGTGGTGCATGGGAAAGGGCGTGGGGTGTGCGTTTCCCCGCGTGAACGTCCTGCAAGTGACTGACCCGCACCGCTGAGCACAATTCCTCTAGGCGTCCTCGATACCGGCTTTGGATCGAGACGTGCAAGTGCTCTAGTGGAGGGGTTCGTGCTCAAGCGCACTTTGGATATTGCCCTGGCCGGCATGATGCTGGTCGTCTCATTGCCTCTCCTGGCATTGGCTGCAATCCTAATCAAATTGGATTCCCACGGGCCGGTGCTGTTCTATCAGCCGCGGATGGGCCGCAGGTTCAGCGTATTCAGGATATTGAAGCTGAGGACCATGCACAGCGAAGTTCCCGGTCCGGTGTATACCCTGGGCCTGGATCCGCGCATCACGCGGATCGGGCGCTGGTTGCGCTGGCTGAAGGTGGATGAGTTGCCGCAGTTGTTGAACGTGCTTGGCGGCCAGATGAGCCTGGTGGGCCCGCGTCCGGTGATTCCCGAGTTGGCACTGGAGTTTCACGCCTCCTACAGCCGCTTGCTCGAGGTGCGTCCCGGCCTCACCGATCCGGCCTCCGTGAAATACTGCCGCGAGAACGAGCTTCTTGCCTTGCTTCCCGATCCGCTCAGCTATTTTAAAACGGTGGTGACGCCGGACAAATTGCAGATCTCCGCGGCCTATCTGGAACGAGCCAACATGTGGACCGACCTTGGGGTGTTGGCGCAGACCGTTGTGGTTCTGGTCACGGTCAACTGGCGGCCTCTGACATTGCGCAGTTGGCCGCTCGAGGCGAGCAAAGCTCCGGAGATAAAGTTTCCCTAACGAATGCAGAGGAAACAGGTGCAGCTGCATTGGAGAACATTCAATCGCGGTCGGCGCCGGTGTGTCCGCTGCGGGGATCCGCCTGCATAGGGAGTGTTGTAGGTCACATGCCGGCAGCAGCGCTGGCTTGGTATGATTTAGGGGCGAAAACAAGACGCCGGACCTGTATGGATGCCGGTTAGGAGAGCGTAATGCCCGAGACAAATTCCTCCAGTACGATTCCCACCAGGATTCTGGTGCCGGTTGATTTCAGTCCATCGTCCCGCGCAGCCCTGGAGTCGGCTGCGGATCTGGCGCAGCATTTTGGCGCGGCGATTCATCTGGTTCATGTGGTCCCGATGTTTCCGGCGACAACGCTTCCCGACTTCATTCCGGAGACGAAGTTTACCGAGGAAGCAACCAAAGAAGCCGAGCGGCACTTTGCCGCGGTGATCAAGGATTTGACCGGCAAGGGAATCAAGGTAAGCTCCAGCGTCGAAGTCGGCGACGACGTGGCCAGCGCCATTCTCGAAACGGTGGAGCGCGAGAAGGCCGATATGGTGGTGATTTCCACGCACGGGCTGACCGGCTGGCACCCGCTGGTCTTTGGATCGATTGCCGAGAAGGTGATGAAGCTGGTTTCCTGCCCGGTATTGCTGCTGCGCACGCCCAAGCCGGCGAGCAGTGCAAAGGTGCGTTCCGGGCGGCTGATGGAGTGGTGGTAGGCGGCTGGAATCCTGCCGGTGCGGTTGAGGAGGATCATCTCCACATCCGGCCCAGGTCGCCGTTCTCATCCATCGACATTGCGAAGGGCTCCATCTGCTGCGCCTTCACGTGCACCACGCCCTCCTGATTCTGCAGCTTTCCGGCAATGGCGAGAAAGCGGCTGCGCGTGACGATGAGGCGATTCTGCTCAAACACGTCGGGCGCGACGATGATGTTGGCGATGCCGGTCTCGTCTTCGAGCGAGAGAAAGACGAATCCCTTGGCGGTGCCGGGGCGCTGACGGCAGATGACGCGGCCGGCGATGTGGACGCGTTGCTCGCTGCTCGATTCTTCCAGTTGCTGCGCGGAGAGAAAACCTTGCCGCTGCAAAGCGGCGCGCTGCCAGGCCATGGGATGCGGGCCGGTGGTGACGCCGGTTCCTGCATAATCTGCAGCGACGCGCTCGTCGGCGGTCATCCGTTGCAACGGATTTGGGACTACGGAGTGGACGGGCGCGGCGCCGCGCAGCAAAGGACCAACAGGCCGCCCAGCCTGCTCCACCTGCCAGAGGGCATCGCGTCGATGTTCAACAGCGCCGAGTGAGTTGAGCGCGCCGACACGGGCCACGGCGACGAGCTCCTTGCGATTAAGTTCGGGAACGCGCGCGGCGAGCTGATCGACAGATGCGAAAGGGCCGTCGACATTGCGCGCTGCGAGGATGGCTTCGGCGGAGGATTGGCGCAGTCCTTTCACATAATTTAGACCGATGCGTAGTGTGATCGAGCTGTCCGGCTCGGCTTCCAGCGAACAGAGCCAATTGGAGCGTTGCACATCGATGGGGCGCACCCGCAGGCCGTGCCGCTGCGCATCCTTGATCAGCACCGCGGGCGAATAAAAGCCCATGGGCTGGTTGTTGAGCAGGCCGCAGGTGAAGGCGGCGAGATAGTGGACCTTCAAGTAGGCCGAGGCGTAAGCGATCAACGCGAAGCTGGCCGCGTGGGACTCGGGAAATCCATACATGGCAAACGAGCTGATGCCCTGCACAATGTTGTCCTGCGCTTCAGGGCCAATGCCGTTGCGGGTCATGCCGGCGCGCAGGCGGCCTTCCAGATCCTTCATGCGCTGCATCGATCGCCTCATGCCGACAGCGCGGCGCAGTTCTTCGGCTTCGGCGCCGGAAAAACTTGCTACTGTCATGGCCATGCGCAGCAACTGCTCCTGAAAGAGCGGAACGCCGAGGGTGCGCTTGAGCACCGGTTCGAGCGATGAATGCGGATAAGTGACTTCCTCTTTGCCCTGGCGGCGGCGCATGTAGGGGTGCATCATCTTTCCCACGATGGGTCCAGGGCGGATGATGGCCACCTGCACCACCAGATCGTAGAAACGCACCGGCGCGTTGTGCGGAATGGAAGCCATCTGTGCACGACTCTCCACCTGAAACATGCCAACGGTGTCAGCCTTGCACAGCGTTTCGTAGACCTGCGGATCATCTTCAGGCAGCGCGGCCAGGTCGATCTCTTTTTTATAGTGGCGCGGGATCAGTTCGATGCAGTCTTTGAGCACGGCCATCATGCCCAGGCCCAGCAGGTCGACTTTAATGAGGCCCATGTCGGCGCAATCTTCCTTATCCCATTGAATGACGGTGCGGCCGGGCATCGAGGCGCGTTCCAGTGGCACAACGCGGTTCAGCATGCCGGCGCAGATGACCATGCCGCCGGAGTGCTGGCCAAGGTGCCGCGGCAGGTTTTGCATGCGCATGCAGAGGTCAAGATAGTGCGCAATGCGTGGGTGGCGTGCGTCAAAGCCGGCCTGCTCGAAGTGGCGCGCCATGGTGTCGTTTGCGCCGCGCCACTCCCAATGGCCGACCAGGCCGGAGAGCCGCGCCAGTTGATCTTCAGTGAAGCCCAGGGCCTTGCCCACCTCGCGCGCAGCGGAGCGGCCGCGATAGCTGATGACGTTGGCGGTCATGGCAGCGCCGAGTTGCCCATAGCGCTCGTAGACGTATTGAATCACCTGCTCGCGATGATCGCCGGAGGGTAGATCGATGTCGATGTCGGGCCACTCGCCGCGGTTCTCATTGAGGAAGCGCTCGAATAAAAGCTCCATGCCAACCGGATCGACGGCGGTAATTTCAAGCGCATAGCAGACGGCGGAATTGGCCGCCGAGCCGCGGCCCTGCGCGAGAATTCCGTGCTGCTGGCAGTAGCTGACCAGGTCCCACACGATGAGAAAGTAGCCCGCGAAGCCGAGCTTGGCGATGAGCTTGAGTTCGTGCTCGACCTGGGCGCGGGCTTTGTCCAGGAGCGAACGCTTCGCTGGCGAGCCGTAACGTTTGCGCACGCCTTCTTCCACGCGCTGGGCGAGGAAGCTGTCCAATGTCTCGCCTCCGGGGGTTTCGTTGGGAGGGATGGGATAGTGAGGGAACTGGTAGCCGAGATTGTCGAGGGTGAATTCGAGGCGGTCGCTGACCATGCGGGTGTTGGCGATGGCTTCGGGAATGTCCGCAAAGCATTGCATGCAGCGGAGATTTCTGGCATTGTTGGCTGATAAAAGCCGGCCGGCCTTGTCGAGCGAGGTGTGATGGCGGATGGTGGTGAGCACGTCGAGAATTTCGCGGTCTCTTTCCGTTGCGTATTGCACACCATTGGTAGCGATGACGGGCAGGTTGAGCGACGATGCCAGAGTTAGTAAAGATTGGTTGCGGCATTCTTCTTCGCGCTGGCCATGACGCTGTAACTCGACGTAGAGATTCCCGCGGCCGTAGATTGCAGTTAGTCTGTCGGCTACCTTACGGGCTTCGGAGTTACCCTTGTTGGCGAGTGCCGCGGCAAGCGGTCCTTCATCGCCGCCGGTGAGACAGATAAGTCCAGCTGAGAATTCTTCCAGGTCGTCGAGGGTTGCCGCGCCCTCGGCTTTGGTGGCTTCGCGCATCTTGAAACGGGTGATAAGCTGGCAGAGATTTTGATAGCCGGTCTGCGAAGCGCAGAGCAGGAGCAGGCGCGGTGGTTCGGCTGGAAATTGATGCGGGAGCCATGCGGGCGGCGTGAGACGGCTGCCGAAGGAACTGACAGCGATCTCCGCGCCGATGTGGGCCCGCACGCCGGTTTTCTTCGCCTGGGTGTGAAAGCGGGCCGCGCCGTAGACGCCGTTCCGGTCGGCCAGAGCAAGAGCAGGCATATCGAGTTCAGCGGCGCGCTCGATGAGGGCTTCGGGTTGTGAGGCTCCAGCCAGGAAGCTGAAGGCGCTGGCGGCGTGGAGCTCGATGTAATCGGTGGTCATAAGATGACAGGTTGCAGATGACAGATGACAGTTAGCGGTTTATAGGCTCAGGCTGTTTGTTATAACTTCCAGTTACGGTGTGTTTCGATGATGCAGCCTTTGACCGAACGCAACTTGCGCGATGGCCGACGAACGAAAGCAGGTCCTTCGACTCCGCTGAAGTACGCTCCGCTCAGGATGACAGGTTTAGCTTCGATGGACTTTTGATTCAGGACATTAGTCATAGAACGCTTCCAGCTGCCATCGGTTCTTCGCGCAATTGTGGACTAACAAGCAGGCAAGGGAAGAGCCGCTGCCGGCCTCGGCCAGCACGTCCCACTCTTCCGTTTCCCAGGGCTCGGTGGACCACCAGCAGCCGCTGGTTCGCCATGGGCCGTAAGCAGCGGCGACTTGGTAGCTCTGTTGTCGGTCGCGAAAGGCGATCGGCTTGGATGCATCGAATTCAACGCGCACCGGTGCAGGCGGACGGATGCGGCGCAGGGCCATGCGCGGACGGTCTGGGCCTTGTTCATCGAATTTGGATTCGCTTTGTTTGTACGTGCTGGATGGATTTGCGATGGCGAAGCTCTCCATGCGGAAACT
>DATKGE010000267.1:0-3718 GCA_035510955.1 Occallatibacter sp.
AGCTACCGCACGACCCCTCCGTGCGACGCTCCCCAGCTCAGTGCATACATCAAAGCGGCAGTTCGTACCTATCACAGCGAGTTAATCCACTCACCGAACACGTTTGGCACCATTCAAAGTACATAGGCTTCCCTGTGGGCGCTTCCTTCAAGTCGCTGCATCAGAAGCGCCCTCCCTGACGGAGTGCAAACTCCAACTGTTGCGCGCGGGCGCTCTAGATACAGCACTAGGACTTATCATTAGTAATCACAACTACGCCGTCTTCAATCAACAGTCTCCCGGCAGTTTCCTGACAGCTCGTCTGGACTTGACGTCGAACGATCGCGCAAAATTTCCTGTTGCTTTCCAAAAGGAATCATGACATTATTCCTGTTGGAAACCTAAAGGTGGGTCTCCCTATGAAGGAAAAGCCCGATGTTTTGCAAGGCACGCTTGCGCTGATGGTCCTCAAAACCCTCGATGTGCTGGGCCCGCAGCACGGCTACGGCATCGCCCGACGCACTGAGCAGATCAGCGGAGACATTCTGGCCCTAAACCA
Organism: Occallatibacter sp.; assembly: GCA_035510955.1. Taxonomy (GTDB): domain Bacteria; phylum Acidobacteriota; class Terriglobia; order Terriglobales; family Acidobacteriaceae; genus Telmatobacter. Next base: position 539 of record DATKGE010000267.1, read on the forward strand.
GGGCACGCTCTATCCCCTGCTGCTCAAGCTTGAGCAGCAGGGTGCGATTGCCTCCGAATGGGGCGCATCGGCAAGCAACCGCCGCGCGTGCTTCTATCGCCTTACCGTGACGGGCCGCAAACAGATGCAGGCGGAGACCCGCGATTGGAAGCAGACCGCAGCTATCATCGCGCGCTTCTTTGAGGTCAAAGCCGAGGACCTGCCATGAGATTCCTGCGCCGCTTTTTCATTCGCCTCTCGAACTTCACCGCCGGAAGGCGCGCCGACCAGCGCCTCCAGGAAGAGATGGCCGAGCATCTTGCCCTGCAAACTGAAGAGAACCTGCGCGCTGGTTTGCCACCAGCCGAGGCGCGGCGGCAGGCCGCACTGAAGCTTGGCGCGGCCCAGGCCATTCGCGAGCACCACCACTCCGAGCAGGGTCTTCCGCTTGCTGAGAATTTTCTCCTCGATCTCCGCTACGCTTTTCGAATGCTGCACCGGTCTCCCGGATTTTCCCTGATTGCCATCGCCACCATGGCCCTCGGCGTCGGAGCAACCACCGGCATCTACAGCGTCATCGACGCAACCCTGCTGCATCCTTTGCCCTACCCCAACCCCAGCGAACTTGTGCGAATTGAAGCCAACCTTTCCGGCGTGGGCGCGCACGACGTCGGCATCTCCATCCCTGAGTTGAGAGACCTGCAGAACTCGGGAATCTTCCAATATGTGTCCCTATCCTTTTTCGGCACCAACAATCTCACCGGCAGCACCCAGCCCGCGAGCATCGCCTCAAAGTCGGTCTCACCGAGCTACTTCGCGGTGCTCGGCGTCGACGCGCAGTTGGGCCGCACCTTCGATCCGCACGACGCCACACCCGGCTTCAACAACGAAGTCGTCATCAGTGATGGGCTCTGGAAGCGCGCATTTGGCGCCGACCCGCACATTCTCGGCAAGACTCTGCGCCTTGACAACGATCCCGCTCATGTTGTCGGCGTCATGCCCCCCAGCTTTCGCGACCAGGGCCAAACCAGCGAGGTGCGCGGTACCGAATTGTGGGCGGCATGCGGATTTTCCGACGACCCAGCCCCGCCGCCGATGCGCGGCACGCGTTTCCCCTTCGAGACCATCGCGCGCCTTCAGCCTGGTCTCTCGCCTGAGGCCGCGCAGGGGCGCCTCGATGCCCTGGTTGCATCTTTGAAGAAGCAATATCCGGCGGATTATCCGTCGCAAGGCGCGTGGACTATCCACCTCACTCCCCTGGTCGAGACTCTTGTCGGCAACGTTCGCCAATCTCTCCTTCTGCTGTTCGGCGCGGTGGGCCTGGTCCTCCTGATTAGCTGCGTCAACGTCGCCAATCTGCTGCTTGCTCGCGCCAGCGCGCGAGGACGCGAGATGGCGGTTCGCCACGCTCTTGGAGCCGCAAGAATGCGGCTCGTCCGCCAGCTCCTCACCGAGAGCTTGCTGCTCTTCGTACTTGGCGGCATCAGCGGATTTGGAGTTCTCTTTTGCGCCCGGAAATTCCTGCTCCAGTTTGTTCCGGAAAGCCTGCCGCGCCTCAATGACATATCCATCAGCTGGGGCTTATTGGCATTTGCCATCGTCGTGTCCGTCGCCGCCGGAACCATCTTCGGGCTTGCCCCCGCGTGGCTCACAAGCCGCCTTGATTTGACGGCGACGCTCCGGCAGGAAGGTCGTGGCTCCAACGGTTCCCGGCGGCGCTCGCGCTTGCGTCATGTTCTGGTGATTGGTGAATTAGCCCTCTCCCTGGTGCTGATGGTCGCCGCCGGCCTTCTGTTGCGTAGCTTCTGGGACTTGTTCAAGGTGCAACTCGGCTTCAATCCCACTCGGGTCATGGCAATCGAGACCTCGCTGCCGAATCCTAACGATCCCAAAACCGACGTCTACCGCACCGCCACGCAGGAAGCCGTGTTGCTGCGCGAAGTTCTGCGCCGCAACCGGACGATTCCGGGCGTGGAAGAAACCGCCGTCAGTGATCGGGCGGCCATTCCCCTTGGCTATGGCCAGAGCAATCACAGAGCGGTTCCATTGGTTCGCGAGGGCCTGGGAGTGCAGAGCAGCCAGCCTCCGCAGATCGATACATCGATCGTCTCACCGGAATACTTCCACGTCCTCGGCATGACTCTCTTGCGTGGACGCCTCTTCGTCGACCAGGATGTTGAAGACACGCCCTGGATCGCAGTCATCAACCAGGCCGCGGCCCGCATGTACTGGCCAAATAAAGATGGGAAGGGCGAGGATCCAGTCGGCAAGCGAGTCCGTTTGTTGGGCTATTTGGGCCGTCGCAGTCCGGACTGGACCACCATCGTCGGCGTCATTGGCGATGCGCGCACAGAATCGCTCGCAGACGCCGGCATTCCGCAGATCTACCTCGACATCTACCAGCGCCCCGCCAAGTTTCTTGCGTTCTACCTGCGCGGACAGGTCGATCCCGCCGCCATCTCCGCGCAGGTGCGCACACAAATCCAGGCCGTCGATGCGGAGCTACCCGTCTTCCGCGCGGAGACCTTGGACGACGTTCTCTCCTCTTCGCTTTCTGTGCGGCGGTTCTCCATGGAAATGGTGGCGCTGTTTGCCGCAACTGCCCTTCTGCTCGCGGGCCTGGGAATCTATGGAACCATCTCCTTCGTGGTCAATGAGCAATCGCGCGAGATCGCCATTCGCCTCGCGCTGGGAGCGCAAAGGCGCGATATCCTCAAGATGGTTTTACGCCAGGGCCTCAATCTGGCCGCCGCCGGCGCCGGCGCAGGCCTGGTTGGCGCGCTTATTGTTTCTCATCTCATGGCCGGCCTGCTTTACGGTGTCTCGCCCTACGATCTCTCCACCTTCGCCGGCGTAACCGCCGCGCTCACCGCCGTCGCCATCGCCGCCAGTTACGTCCCTGCGCTGCGCGCCATGCGCCTCGATCCGATCACTACACTCCACTCCGAATGACCTTTGGCACTGCTCGAGACTTGTCTTTACAAGTTGTTGCCATCCCAATGACCTCCTTCGGGATGCTGATGAATTCACCCCACAGCCAGTTCCAGAGGATTAGTCCCGAAAACGTTAGGTCCCTATCGGGACTGTCCCGGCGCGACGAGGGTGTCCTGTGGCAGGATGTTCTGCCGGGACAGTTTCGATAGGGTCGTTTGAAGTAAGTCGCTGGCGTTTGCGACGGACGCGGTGATCTGCCTATGGGAT
>DATKGE010000268.1:0-8717 GCA_035510955.1 Occallatibacter sp.
TGATCCTCTATCCCATTCGCGACCTGATGGGATTCGTGTTCTGGGCAGCCGGATACTGGGGCAGACGGGTCCTGTGGCGGGGGCGTGTGTTTGAGTTGCTTCCCGGCGGAAAAATGCGGGCTGCGAAGTAGGGTGTGCGAGCCCAAAACAGGCTGGAAGTCCGATCTCGATCTTTTTGCAGATAAAGGTAATTCCGCAACCGGGAAGACCGTTCTCGCCAACGATCCTACGGCAGCGGCCGGTCCGTCCAAAGCGCCTTGTCCGCCAGCGACTGCACCGGGTAGAGGCGCCCGGCGAGCAGGCTTTCGGCCTTCAGCTGGTTCAGGTCCTGAGCGAAGAGCCACTTCCGCTCACCCTTGCCCCACTCCCTGGAGAGTTGATCCTCGCTAAGGAAGATGTTCGGGGCGTCGGGGTAGCAGGAACCCCACAGGAGCGTGGTGCCTTCGCCGTGCTGGCCGCAGCGGGGAAGTACTACCGTAGCCGGACGTTTGCCCAGGTAATTGTGGGTGTAAAAGATGACAGAGGAGGCGTCGGATTGCTCGCCGAAGATGATAAACGTATCGGCGGGCGAGCCTTTCGACAGGATAGTGTCGGCGAAGGGCTTGGAACTGAGCATGGGAGCGAAGCGGGCGAAGGCGATGTGGGCGGCTACGAGGAAGACGGTGGCGGTGAGCGCGATGCTGACGGTGGCGGCCAGGTGTTTTCCCTTGAGGCGCAGGAACCAGCCTGCGGCGGGGCCGATGAGCAGGGTGATGGCGGCCAGCGCGGCGGGCAGGCGGAGCGCGGCGAACGAAGGGCCGGTTAGGTCGAAGAAGTGGGACATCGATAGCGTGTAGTCGCCGACGGCGCGGTGGGCGAGCAAGGTGCCGATGTCGGAGACGTAGGGCAGGTGGCGCGAGTCCCATAGGCCCCAGGCCAGAGCCAGCGCGGCAAGCACTCCGATGACCGCGAAGACGGCCTGCGCGCCGGCGAGCCACGCGGTCGAGAGCAGCGGGTAGCGGCTGTCAGGGGCGCTGTCTGCGCCGCCGTCCAGACCGCGCTTTTCCTCAATCCCGGCGAGCACGGCCGCAATCAGGATGAGGAGTGGCGGCCAGACCGGGAAAGTGTAGTACTCCTGGTTCGACGAGAGGGAGAAGAACAGCAGCGTCCAGGCGGAGAACACGGTGAGCAGCCACACGGTGCGGACGCGGAACTTCAGGCCAATGACGTAGGTGGCTACGTCTTCGCGGTTGGCGTGGTCGATGTAAAAGTCGACTGTCTGCCCCGCGTCGTGCTTGAGGTGCTGCAGCCAGTGATGGCGCGTTTTCCATGCGATGACGACAAGCGCGGGCAGAAACAGGCTCCAGGGGAACAGCCACACCAGGTGCAAAAGCCAATACGCGGCAAAGGGCAGCTTGTTGTAGTCGTGCGGATAGCGCATGGAAAAGAAGCGCAGGAAATGCTCGTTGACAAAGTAGAAGTAGAAGAACCCATGGACATTGCCGATGGTGGGGTGGTTGCCGACCGGGTGTCCCTGGTCAGGATTGGCGAGGCCGCAGAGAATGTGCCAGGGCGCGGCGATGGCCAGGAAGAGGAGCGTGCCCGAGACCAGCCGGAGCCTGCGCCAACGGCGCCACTGGCCGGTCAGGATCAGATAGGGCACAGCCGCGCCGACAAAGAAGACCGGCGCGATCAATCCCTTGGTCAGCGTGGCCAGCGCCACGCCCGCAGCCGACAGGTAGAAGCGGTTCGGCTGTCCCAGCTCCAGTCCGGTAATGAGTCCATAGAGGGCGATGAGCAGAAAGAGGGCCAGGTACGACTCGGGAATGATGAACCGCGTAAACAGAAACGGCCCAACCGAGGTCAGCACGCCGAGGCCGGCATAGAGGCCGGCGCGCGCACCCCAGGCTCGCTGCGCCCAGACCCACGAGAGCCACGCCAGCCCCAGCATGGCCAGGGCGTTGGGCAGGTGGGTGGCAAAGGTGTTTTCGCCAAAGACCTTGTAGGTGATGGCCACCAGCCAGTAGGGCAGCGGGGGCTTCTCAATGTAGCGGATGCCGTTGATCTGGCAGGTGATCCAGTTGCCGCTATCCACGATGTGCTGAGCCGCTTCAGCGTGGGCTGCGTCCACGTCGTCGAGCAGCGGCGGAGAGAACAGGGAGCCAAAATAAACGGCGGCAAAGAGGGCGGAAAACAGGAGCCAGGTTGCCACGGCGGACGGGGATTGCGCGGGGCGATGGCGCGTCGTGCCGGTCGTGTATGAAGAGGAAAGAGCCATTGGAAGAAGGATAGCAGCCGAAGAACAGGGGATAGGGGCCAGAACAATCTGATTCGAGACCTGAAGCAGCCGGCATCAAGCGAATTCAGCGCTTGGGACAGACGCTCAGGCGCAGGTTGTGTGCGTCCTTTTGCGGTTTTGCCTCCTCTAATGCACAGAGGAGAATCACTGATGGAAAAACGAAAGCTGGGATTTGCCGGGCCTGATGTGCCGGTTATTTGTCTGGGAGGAAACGTCTACGGGTGGACACTGCCGGAGGGGGAGGCGTTTCGGCAGTTGGACGTGGCGCTCGATGCCGGACTGAACTTTGTGGATACTGCCGATGTGTATTCGCGTTGGGTTCCTGGGAACAAGGGCGGCGAGTCGGAAACCATTATCGGCAAGTGGTTTGCGAAGACCGGGAAGCGCAAGGATTTAATTCTGGCGACGAAGGTCGGAATGGACCTGGGCGAAGGAAAAAAGGGTTTGAAAGCGGCCTATATCCGGCAGGCGGTTGAGGATTCGCTGCAGCGGTTGCAGACCGACTATATCGACATTTATCAGGCGCATAAGGACGATGCGGAGACCCCGCTGGAAGAGACGCTGGGCGCCTTTGACGAACTGGTGAAGCAGGGGAAGGTGCGGTATATCGGCGCGTCCAATTACAGCGGAGCTCGCCTGACCGAAGCGCTGGAGACAAGCCGCAAGCATGGGTTTGCAAGCTATATTTCGCTGCAGCCGCATTACAACCTGGTGGAGCGACAGGATTACGAATCGGATCTTCTGCCGGTGGTGGAGAAGTACCAGGTGGGTGTGATTCCATACTTTTCGCTGGCAGCAGGGTTCTTGACCGGCAAGTATCGCAGTCAGCAGGACGCCGAGAAGGCCGCACGCGGATCGCTTGTGCAAAAGTACCTGAATGACTGGGGATTCGCGGTGGTTGCGGCGCTGGATGAGGTGGCGAATGCACACCGATCGACTCCGGCGCGCGTGGCGATAGCGTGGCTGCTTGCGCAGCCCGGAATCACGGCTCCGATTGCCAGCGCGACGAATGAGAAGCAGCTCGCCGACCTGGCTGAAGCGGCGAAGTTGAGGCTGAATGCGGAGTCGATTCAGAAGCTGAATGAGGTGAGTGCACGGAAGGTTGCGGCAGAGGCTCTGGCCGGATAGGGGCGGGAGATTCGCTGCAAGTGGGGGGCGGATGCTTTGCGGAATTTACAGCAGAATCGTCCCCCTGGACATCCGGACTTCCTACAGCCCATGTCTCAAGATCGAAGCATGGGCACGCGGTTGTCTTGAAATAAATTCGGCGAGTCAGCGTCCGCTTTGCGGACAGAGCGAGTCAGCAAGTCAGCGGGGAAATTGGCCATTGAGGGTTTCATGCCTGCGTGGGCCGGCAACGCAGGTGCGGGACTGATTCGGTATATTCGAGGTATTCTTTTGGCGCGCCGCTTGGTAGATGGTGCGGTAAAAACCCTATGCCGGCGGGGCGGAAGGAATCGCCTGGCCGATTGCCAAGGAGCTTTGAATGAGACTTTTTCTCGCGGCCGCAGTCCCGTGCCTCGCCGTGTCGTTTGCGGTGGGCCAAACCCCGGTGGCGACATTGCCGGCAACTCCAACGACGGTTGTGTGGGGCTATTACTCGGCCAAGGCCAAGCCGGTGCTTACGGTCCACTCAGGAGACACGGTGCGCATCCAGACGCTCTCCACCTGCGGCTCCACCGAACGCATGGTCGAAGAGGGCGTCGCACCCGCAGACGTTCCCTCGTATAACACGGACATCTATCGGGAAGTAACCGACCGCGGCCCCGGCGGCCATATCCTTACCGGGCCGGTAAATATCGCCGAGGCTGAGCCCGGCGACGTGCTCGAAGTGCAGATTCTCAAGGTCGATCTGGACGTTCCATTCGCGTGTAACGGTTTCGGCACAGGGCGCGGATTCCTGCCCAACGATTTCCCCTACAGCCGGCGGAAGATCATTCCTCTCGACCGGGACAGGATGATTGCCAAGTTCGCGCCCGGCATTGAAATCCCGCTGCACCCATTTTTCGGCAGCATGGGCGTTGCGCCGCCTGAATCGGCAGGCCGGCTGGACAGCGCTCCGCCGTGGATGCATGCGGGAAATATGGATAACAAGGAACTGGTTGCGGGAACGACGCTGTATATTCCCGTTCACGCCCGCGGTGCGCTCTTTGAGGTAGGAGACGGACACGCGGGACAGGGCAATGGAGAGGTGGACATTACCGCCATGGAAACCTTCCTCTCCGGCACATTCCGCTTCATCGTGCACAAAGATCGCCATCTGCTCTGGCCCAGGGCTGAGACACCGACCAGCTACATCAGCATGGGGTTCAGTCCCGATCTGAAAGAAGCCGCAACCCTCGCTGTGCGCGACATGATCGACTTCCTGGTGGAGCAGAAGCACCTGAGCCGCGACGATGCCTACATGCTCACCAGCGTGGCGGTCGACGTGGATATCACACAGCTGGTTGACGGCAACGTGGGCGTCCACGCCATCTGCCCCAAGAACATATTTGCCCGATGAGGCGTTGGAATTGGTTGGGGATGGCGGCTGTTCAGGCGATCCGCGGGAATCTCCTCCGTGGCCCTCTTCCCTCCGCGGCACTCTCCGAGGAGACGCTGGACAAGCTCATGTCTTGGTCTGCTGGGTCCGCCAGGTCCGCTAGGTCCGCTGGGCTTGTCTGCTCGGCTCCGCATTGCCACATGGGCACCACCTTGTTCGATGGGTTTAGAGTGCGGTTTCACCGCGTTCGTCGTTGCGGATGCGGATGGCTTCGTCGATGCGGCTGACAAAGATTTTCCCATCGCCGATGCGGCCGGTGCGGGCGGCGCCCACGATGGCTTGCACGGCGCGCTCCTTCAAATCGTCGACGACCACCAGCTCGATTTTGATTTTAGGAAGAAGGTCGACGGTGTATTCGCGTCCGCGGTAGAACTCGGTGTGGCCCTTCTGGCGGCCATGGCCGCGAGCTTCGAGAATGGTCATGCCTTCGATTCCCGCTTCCAGCAGCGCATCCTTGACGGCGTCCAGCTTGGAAGGCTGGAGTATGGCTTCAATCTTGAGCATGTTCAAAATGCCTCGCTTGAAAGCGTAACAGGCGGAGCCGGTGGTTGTGCGGCGTGACCCTGCACAGGCTCCTCCAGCGTTGGACAAAAGTACGAATTGCCATTTTCGGTCAATCCGGCGATACTGTTTAAGGTTCACCGCATGTCGCTGCTCACGATCCAATGCGCGTCGATTCCTTGCCCGCCGGCGCCGGGATAAGGGCTGCTTTTCCAGAGCGGGCCTTAGTCCGTATCCTGCGATTGTGGACTGGGTCCTAATCGATTGGATGGGAAGGCAGCATGCGAACGCTAAACATTTGATTATAAGGGCGCTATCGTCTAGGGGTTAGGACGTGAGATTCGGCTGCCCCATCCCGCATCAAGTCCTCTAAAATCAAATAATTACCTCAAAATAATGGACTTATGGTGCAATTCTCCATGCGACCAAATAATGCAAAAAAGCACCAAAATTGCTGCTTTTAGGCACTTTTTGCGAGCTGTGCTAGTAAATAGTGCTAGGAAATTCGGCCGAGAATCGTATCAGCGAACCCTTAAAATCTTGGCACTAATGCTTGGAAGCGCTGATTCATTTCGAGCGAAAGTCTCAAACAAAGAGACTGCCCTATACCACAAAAAAGTTGTAGTATTGTGCTATGGCTCAGTCTCACAGAGAAGCGTCTCGCCAGCTCTTTGATCTCGCCGAGCAACAGCAAGGCTTCTTCACCACGAAGCAGGCCAAGGCGGCCGGATTCGCCGAGAATACGCATCCCTATCATGTGCAGGCCGGGAACTGGATCCGGGAACATCGCGGTATCTACCGCCTGGCGCTGTTTCCGGCGCCGGATCGGCCCGATCTTGTGCTCTGGTCGCTCTGGTCCAGGAATCGGAAGGAAGAGGTAGAGGGAGTTTACAGTCATCAGACAGCGCTAAGCCTCCATGAACTGTCCGACCTGAACCCGGCCAAGCTGCATATGACCGTTCCGACGAACTTCCGGCGTAACAGCGATATCCCTGGTATTGTCGTGCTTCATTATCGCGACCTGCTCGAGAGCGAAATACAGGTCGGACCTGGCTACAAATACACTCGGCCGCTGCGAACAATTCTTGATCTGATAGCGGCCGGAACGGTCGAGCGGACGTTTATGCGTCAGGCGCTGCGGCAGGCTGTTGACCGCGGACTGATCACGCGCCAGCAACTTCGGAACGCGGAACTGAGCGAGACAGCACGCAAGATGGTCGAAGATGTACTGCGGCGGGCTGCATAATGGCGATTCCGAGAACATATGCGACGGCGGGAGCCTTCCGCAGGGCCCTGGAAGAACGTCTGAAGAGCATGTCCCAGACCGAACGATGGCGATTGAAGCTCCAAAAGGTTTTCGCATTGGCAGGAGGATTTCAGGAAACACCAGTTCCCCACCGCTTCCGCCACACCTTCGTCCGTATTCTCCTTGGACTTGGTGTTCCCGTGGGCGATGTAGCGAACCTGGTTGGCGATACCGAGCGCGTGCTTTTGCGCTATTATGCAAATTGGATTCTCTCTCCAGGCACGCCTTTCCGCCATCCTGAGGGAAGCATTTGCAAACAAGCCAAAGCCAAAATCGCTTGGAATGGCCGGCAAGAATAATGAAGCTTGATGACCGCGTAATCGAAGGCTTGGCCGCGATGGTGTCCGGCAACCACAAGGATTTCCCTTACCGCAAAGGTTGGGAGATCGGTAAGTTTTTCAGCAACTGCGGTTTCTCGTTCCAATCCGACAATTCAAGCCGAGAACCTTGGACACAGAAGTGCCTTGCGAAGATCAATCTCGGTCCCTCAAGCTCCGCTGATCTACCGTCAGACGGCTTGGTTCGAGTCATTACCGAACTTCTCGATGCCGTAGATTTCGACCGCCACAATGACCGGATAGACGGTTCGATGACTTATACCGAGGACCCAAATCTTTACCCGGAAATAGCGTTAGCAGCGTTCAATAAGCTCTTCGCTCGTCATGGCCTCCTAGCATATTTCGACCCGTCGGGTCGCTGCCATATCCGCAACACCGGAACTGGCTATAGCTCCGCTTCTTCGCCACAACAACCGCGTCCATTGTCGAAAGAAGAAATTGAGCAGCGCGAAAAGCTGGAGGAGTTTCTCGACCGTGCGAGCGAGGACGAATTCACGGAGCGCGTTCTGGTTCCGTTATTTCAAAGGCTCGGATTCCACCGCGTCAGTGCTGCCGGGCATAAAGAGAAGACCCTCGAATTCGGCAAAGATCTCTGGATGAAGTACCAATTACCAACGGGACACTGGATTTATTTCTGCGCACAAGTGAAGAAAGACAAAATCGATTCAGCAGGCTCAAGTGGCAGCGATAATGTCTCAACTGTATTGACCCAAGCGAGGATGGCAATTGACCACCCAATCTTCGACCCGGATACCAACCGCGAGATGCTCCTCGATCACATTTTTATCATCTCCGCAGGCGAGATTACACGAGCGGCAAAGGCTTGGATTGCCGGTAAGCTCGACAAGGAGCAGCGTCGCCATTTCATATTTATGGACCGAAGTGAACTCCTCGATCATTCCGCGAGGATACTCCTTGATCTTCGTATTGATCCGCTCCTGGCGCCAATCGATGGTTCCGAAATACCCTTCTAATAGCCGCTTGTGAGATGAACCGGACATATTGCTTTTCTCCATAATGAATATGGTCTTAATCGACCTACGCCCGTACCTTTACGCAATCGAGCTGGCGAACGACCGACTGTCTTTTCCATCAGTCTCACGCCCGTAACCAAACCGTTTCCCAGACCGGCTCAGTGCCCGCTCACTTCATCTGATTGGAACCTTCTACCAGCGGATGAACTTGACAACTGTTTCCATGGTGGCGAACTTCTTCTGCGGCCGGTGCCGTTCAACTCCGGTTCTCAGGAATGTCAGGTGCGCTCGCGGATTGTCCGAACATGTTCAGCAGAGCCGAAAACGCGCTGGTGAGCCGCTCCGGGGTCGCTGAATCCGGGAGAGGGATGGTTAATGCCGGGCGGTTCGTCCGGGGATCGCTAGTGAACAGGGTGGGCAACACTTGAGCTATGCGGGGTGCGGGAACGGCCGTGGAACGCCCAGCAGCCGTGCCGTCTGCCGCGCTTCCCGCAGTGCGGCCTGCCGTGATCGACTCGATCAATCGCAGTCCAGCCTCGATGAACGAGGCCGCAGCAAGTTCGACGCCGTTGCCGCCGGGAGTTGCCGGAGGCGAAAGATGAGTACCCGCAGGCGCTGGTACCGCTGCGCCCGCTAGACCGTCCTGCTTCGGCTGGGTAAGAGGAATAGGCTCGGCGGGAGCATGGTCAATGACTGGTTTGGGCCGGCCGGGTTGGTCGGCGAAGATCTCCTTCACTGCCTGTAGCATCGTCTTGCGGCCCAGCTTGGCGAAGCTCAC
>DATKGE010000269.1:0-32967 GCA_035510955.1 Occallatibacter sp.
TCCGGCGCGAAGACGATGGGGACGCGCTGGGTGGGCACTTTGCGCGCTCCCAGGCGGCGCAGAGCCCTGCGGGCGGCTTCTTTCCCAACAGCCTCAGGCGAGTCCAGATCGATCAGCCGGCGCGCGCCGCTCCACCAACCGTCGCGCTGCATCTGGCCGTTGGCGTCCATGGCCAGCGGGGCGGCGGAGACGCCGGCGTAGCTGGTGCGGTATCCACCGACAAAGCCGCGCGAGTTGGCCATGACCTTGCGCCCGGTGGCGGCGTCGAAGCTGCCACCGTCGGAGTTGGTGATGCGCGGGTCGGCGGCCAACGCGGCCGCCTCAGCGCGACGGGCCCATTCGATGCGCTCCTTGCCGTCGAGCGAGTAGACGTCGTCGTAGTATAGGTGCAGGTCGCCGGGAAGGGAGCCGAACGCGGCCGTATCCGGCAGCCCCGTGAACGGATCCTCCTCTGTGACCTTTGCCAGGGCCATCGCGCCTTCGACCAATTGGCGAATTCCGTCGGCCGTGAAGTCGGAGGTCGATGTCGAAGCCGAACGCGTGCCCCGAAAGACGCGCAGGCCCAGGCCGCGGGACCCGGACTCCTTCAGGGTTTCCACCTCGCCCATGCGGACGTTGACGCTGAACTCATCGCCCTCGCGGACCACCGCTTCGGCGTCGGAGGCGCCGGCCTTCATGGCCAGCGCAACGACATCAGCGGTGAGGGCTTCCAGGTCGAGGGTGGCTTGATCGGGTTGAACTGCAGCGTTGGGCATTGCTCAACAGTACCAAAATGCGTCTGGCTTGGGCACGGTCCGGCAAATTACGTGCAAAGGCGCGTCAGCGTGACCTGGTATCGTGTCTCAGAAGTTCCCGTCAAAAAGATTGAAAGGCGAGAAGCAGATTCTTCGACTCACCACCCCCAAACTGAAGAACGTTCGGGGCCCCGTTCGCTCAGAATGACAATCCGATTTTGTTGGGAACTTTTGGGACATCACACTAGGGGTTACTTGCTTTCGTTGCCGGTGAGGCGGAAGGTGATGGTGCCCCAGAACAGGCGGGCGCGCATTTGCACGGGGAGATGGCGGTCGTCGTCGGTATACCAGATCCAGATGTTGCCGCGGTTCTTGACCACGCCGGCGTCGGCGGTGGGCTGCACTCGAAGCGTCTTGAAGGTACCTAAGGTGGTCTTGATCTCTTCGCGGCCCTCGACCTTCATGGTCACCGGCACCGAGTGCAGCGCATCTACCACCGGGATGACGAAGCTCTGGCCGACTTCCATGGGCTGGGACGAGGCGTAGTAGATGCCCGTCAGCAGGTCGGTCAGGCAACCGGGAATGGGAGTCTCCACGTGCTTGCTCTGCCCGGTGACGAGGTTTTTCTCGTCGAGAATGGATTTGCCCTGCGCATAATCGAGGCGGAGGGTGGAGTTGATCTGGCGGCGGCCCTCGACGGTCTGCTTGTCGAACTCGGAGGTGCAGCCGGTGGCGCGGTCAAAGGTGGATTGAAAGCGGTCGCCGACATGGAAGATCAAATTGATGGCGCCAATGGTGTCGGCGTTGGCGGTCAGGCGCTCGTTGTTGCCGTTGGCCTCAAAGTGGAGCACGGCGGTTCCGGCGGGAAAGACCCGCCAGTCCACGGCATAGCTGAGGGTCTGCTTCTGGGGAAAGCTGAACCCCGGCCGCGGCGGCGCAAGCGGGCTCATCTGCTGGGCTCCCGATCCGGTGGCCAAGGCAAGAACACAAAAAACGGCTGCGGCGGCGGTGCGGGTCTTCACCTTCAGAGGAGAACTCCTTGACAGCCGGTTAGTTTGACGCTTTCAGCGCGGGAAACGCTCACCGCAACCGATGCATGAGTGCACTGCAAACCGGCCGCAGGAAGAGCAGGCAGAGATAAAGCAGTGCGGCCCCTATACCTGCATTGTACTCGCGATGCTTCAGATAGAGGCCCAAGGAGAAGCTGCCGGCTCCACTCCCGTTGCCGGTTTGGGGCACCGGTGTCAAACGCGGAATCAACCGCGGGACGCTGCGGCAATAGGCCTCGAACCCGGGGAAAGTGACACGCAGAAAGCGCTCCTCGGAGGCGATGACCGGAATGTAAATGACGGCAAAGCCGATGGCCATCGCCAGCGCCACCGGCCAACTGAGCAGCGCCAGGGCAAAGCCGGCGGCGATCAGCATCGATCCCAGATAAAGGGGATTGCGGGTGTGGGCGTAGGGGCCGGTCGAGGTGAGCTCGCGATTCTTTTTGACGTAGCCGGCGGCGTAGGCGCGCAACCATAGCCCAGGAGCCACCAATACCAGGCTCCAGGCGACGGCGGCGGGATGCGGGGCGCGGCGGCTCAATTCATACAAATAAAGAGCCGCGGTGAGAAAGCCGAGCGGCACACGGATGCGCCGGGCCACACGCTGCCAGCGGGCGACCCAGTCCTGGTGGGGAGGATCGGGTTGCGGGTTAGTCGGCTGAGTCACGGAGTTTTATCCTCGGCAGGCAGTTCATCAGCGGCGGCAAGAAGTTCATCGGCGGCCTGCAGCACGTGCTCCGGCAGGATAGTCATCAGGCCGGCCTCCGGGGTGGCGTGGCGCGTGTGGTCGCGCCGGCTGTCGGGACTGCGCAGCACTTTAAATCTGGTCCCAAACGGGCCGTTTCGGCTGGGGTCGGTGGGCCCATAGATGCCCACCACCGGGCGGCCCAGAGCGCAGGCCAGATGGAGTGGACCGGTATCGCCGGCAACACACAGGGCAATCCTGCGGGTGAGGGCGATCAACTGGCCAAGCGAGGGAACGATGGCTTCAGCCCTGCCGCCGGTGGCATTCGCAATCTCCTCCGCCAGCGGCTCCTCGCCCGGCCCCGCATTGACCAGGACGCGCCAGCCGCGCTCCAAAAGGCCGCCAGCAACCTCCGCGTAACACTCGACGGGCCAGCGCTTTGCGCCCCATCCGGCGCCAGGATTGATGAGCACGGCGGAGCTTTTGGAGTTGCGCGGGAAAACGGAGTCGGCCCAGGCTTCAGCGGCCGGATCGACGGGCAGCCAGGGCGCGGCCGGTTTCAGGTCGTCCCCGGCCACGGCTAAGGCCAGCTCTACATCCTGCTCAATCACATGGGCGCCGCGGGTTTCGACGCGCTCAGTGAACAGCCAGCGCGCAGCCCGCTCGCGTGGCTCGGCCTCGCCGATCAGGCGCTGGCAACCCGCCATGCGCCCCACCACCGCGGACCGCACCGCGCCTTGCAGATCAATGACAGCGTCGTAGCCGCCGGCCTTGAGCGCCTGGCGTAAAGATTTGATTTCATGGAAGGTTTTGCGGCTGAGCGGTGCGTTGCGCCAGTTCCGGGTGGGGGCGAGGTAGAGGCTGTCGACCACGGGGCGAGCGGGGGTTCGGTTGCGCGGAGGGTACGAAGTGGTCGCGGCTGCCGGGAACCACTCGCTCGGGGTGGAAGCTGGCGAAGAGCGGGCTTCAGGGGCTAAAGCCCGGGTCGATTTTGGGGCAGTTGCGGCACGACTGAAGTCGTGCCCTGACACGATACCCTCAACAATCCCTGTCGGGGCGACTGTTTCTTCGGGCGGTTCCGCGGCCAGCAGAGCCCGCCAGCGGGGTTCGACTACCCAGTCAATTACCCATCCGGGATGGGCCTGCCGCAGTGCCGTCACCGCAGGCAGTGCGTGCAGAATGTCGCCCATGGCCCCCAAACGGACCACAAGCAGGCGAAACTTGGACTGGGTGTGCAAACTCCGATTTTCTCACAAGGGCGCATGAGTCAGAGTGGGAGCTAGCATCAGCCGGGCCAGCAGCCAATCCATGGCGGTGTCTTCAATCTCGATGCGCAGGCCGGCAGTCTTCAAGGGCAGACTCAGGTCAACGCCGGAGATGAGTTTTCCCATTCGCACGCGATCTTTCCCGGTGGTCACCAGGGCTACGGCTCCTGCCGCACGGCCGTTCTTGACCAGCCGCTCCAGGTCGCGCGCCGTATAGGCATAGTGATCAGGAAAGGCTTTGCGCGCCGTCAGTTCTAGCCCACCCGCTTCCAGGCCGTCAAAGAATTGCCGGGGCCGCGCAATGCCGCAAAAGGCAGCCACCGGCCCATCGACAGCCGGAATCTCCATCTTCCTCCGCAGTCGCCAGACCGGACCCTCCCAGCCCCATGCCTTCAGGTTTTCCTCCAACTCGGGATCTTCCGCTGGAATCGCGATCACCGTCGCCCGGCGCAGCGCCGTTAACGGCTCGCGCAGATTTCCCGCAGGCAGCAGCCAGTCGCGCCAGTCCTTCCTGTCGAGCAGCAGAATGTCCACATCGCGATGGAGTTGGCGATGCTGAAAGCCGTCATCGAGCAGATGCACAAGGGGCCTTGGCTTCTGGCCCAAAACGGCGACCGCCGTGGCATCGCCTTCGGCCAGCAGGCCCGCATCGTATCGCTGGTCGGCCACGTAAACCGGGACGTCCGCCTCGCGCGCGATGAGCAGCGGTTCGTCGCCAAACTCCTCCGCGGTTCCGGCCAGGGCCACGCGGGCGGGGATCTGGGTCCGGCGTCCGTAGCCCCTGGAGAGCACATCCACCAGCAAGCCGCGCCTGGTAAGAGTTTCGGCCAGCGCCATGGTCAACGGGGTTTTTCCCGCGCCGCCGGTGGAAAGGTTGCCGATGCTGACCACCGGGAAGCGCAGACGCTTCATCGACGCAGGCCGCGCGCTCATGCGCCTTTCGTGCAGCCAGATGGCCAACCGGTAGGCTGGGACCAGGGGCAACAAGAGCTTGTTTGGTGAAAGATGAAGGCTCATAAACGGAGGCTCGGGAGCCGAAACCTATGATAACAATTCTCGCAATGCCGCGACGCAGCGCGCCGTTGCTCCCGCCTGCTGTTCAAAGACTTGTCTTGCTCGCTCGCCCATCGCGAATACAGTTCGGTCGGTCAAGAGATCAACGAGAACCTGCACAAAATCCTCCTTGGTCACGATACGAATTGCCTCGTGGGCTCGAAGGTCGTCGATAATCGCCCGAAAATTCTCGTAATAGGACCCCATGACGATCGGCACTGCAAACTGCGCCGGCTCAAGCGGGTTGTGTCCGCCGGCGGGAACCAGGCTGCCGCCAACGAACGCAACACCTGCGAGCGAGTAGACCGAAGCCAGCTCGCCGATCGTATCCAAAAGGACGAACTGCCCGGCCCTTAGAGGTTCAAGAGATTCATCGGGCTTCCCACTCCAGGCTGATCTTCGCACCCAGGGAACGCCAGACTGAGCTAGCATGGCTGCCACCGCGTCGAACCGCTCAGGATGGCGAGGCGCAAGAATTAAAGCCAGCTGCGAGTCCGCTTCGAGTAGACGCGGCCACGCTTCCAGGAGGGCGGATTCTTCGCCTTCCAGCGTGCTTCCGGCTACAAGGAAGCGGAGACCGTGGCCGAGGACTTTCAAGAGCCGCGTCGCCTCGGACTCTTCCGCCGCGCGCACGTCGAACTTCAGATTGCCCGCTACGACCACTCGCTCCGGCCGGCAGCCGATGGCTTTGAGCCGGTCGGCGTCGGCTTGGCTTTGCGCCAGCACGCGGCTCAGGCGCTCGAGAAAAGGTCTCCATAGCCAGCGCAGTCGCCGGGAGCGGGGCCAGGAGCGGTCGGAGATGCGCGCATTCACGACTACCACGGGGATTCCGCGGCGGAAGCAGCCGGCAAGCAGGTTGGGCCAGAATTCGGTCTCGGCCAGAACCAGCAGGCGCGGCTGGAGGGCGTTCAAATGCGAGCGGACGGCCCAGGGCAGATCGAGCGGACAGTAGAAGACGCGATTGGAGCCGAAGCGTTCCCGGGCCAGTGCCTGGCCAGTGCGGGTGGTGGTGGAGATGGCGACGAAGTAATCGGGGAGGGCGGCATCGAGTTCCTTGACCAGACGGCTGATGGCCAAGACCTCGCCTACCGAAACGGCATGGACCCAGATCAGTGGTCGCCCAGCGTGACTCTCGAGCACGGAAACCCGACCCAGGCGCTCCCCGAGCCCCTCGCGGTACTTCTGCGTGGTGGCCATCCGCCACAGCCACCACGGCGAGCCCAGGACCAGGCCCGCCAGCAACGCCAGGTTGTAGAAAAACAGAATCATGCGTGACGGAATTTCCCCAGCCGCAGTCTAACCCTCAAATGATACAGTCGAGCACGATGAGGACCTGGCGGGCAATTCCGCTCTCCCTGCTCTGGCTGGCGCTGCCCGCCATGGCCAGCGATCACGCTCCGCCCGCCGTCCAGCCCGCCACCACGTTTGCCGCTGTCGAAGTGCATGACAAGGAACAGGTAGCCGTCGCCGCCGAACCCTACGACACCAAGGAAAAAGAGTCGATCTTCAAGGTTGATTATCTGAGCCACGGCGTGATGCCCATCCGGCTCATCGTGACCAACAACGGCGACCGGCCCGTCAGCCTTCGCGATGCGCGCATTCTCTTCCTGACCGCAGGCGGAGACAAGATTCAGGCGGCGGAGCCCGAAGACGTGGAGCGGCTGATGACACGGAAGGAGCGCGAGGGCTCCAAAATCCCGATGCCGGGGCCGATCCCGGCCATCAAGCTCAAGCCCAAGGCCAGCAACAAGGAGATCGAAGCGGATTTCGACACCTTCGAGTACCAGGCTCTGGTCGTCGAGCCGCACACTACACGCGCGGGGTTCCTGTTCTACGACGTATCGCAACTCGACCACCCACTCAAGGGCGCCAAGCTGCATCTGCATAAGCTGCGCGACGCCGACGGCAACGAGCTGTTCTACTTTGAGATTCCCTTCGACAATTACCTGAAATCGCGATCCAGCCAGATGGAATAAGCGGCGGCCCGCTACTCGTAGTAAGTAGCCGTCGTGGTGTCCGTCTCCCAGATGGTGCAGTCCTTGACGCGGACGCGGCCGGCGGTCATGCCGGCAAGCTGCTGGCTGGTCTGGTCGTAAAAGTATTTGGCCAGGTTTTCGGCAGAGGGATTCAGCACCGTAAAGGGCTCGAGATCGTTGAGCATCTGGTGGTCGATGCGCTCGATCACCGGACGCATGACGTGCTTGAGCAGCTTGAAGTCGAGAAGCAGACCGGCCTCGTCCAGCGCGGCCCCGGCGAGGGTGATGCGCACCTTGTAGTTGTGCCCGTGCGGGTTCTCGCACTTGCCCTTGTAGTTGCGTAGGTAGTGGCCGGAAGAAAATCCGGACTCGACGGTGACTTCGTACATCGGCGCCTGCTCGATCCTGCGGGGAAGAGTCCCAGGATCTATTCTACGGTCTCATTGGGGGCGCTGCCGCGCCGAGCGATCTGTCGCTCACGAAGGTGACTCGTCAAGCGAGATGCGTCGCCATCCCAGGCGCACCCTTACAAAGGTCCGGTTGAGACGATCTGGAGGGCATTCTCGCGAGCAAGCGAGCCGGGCTCAATGCTGCTCGTTCAAGCGATCCTCGACTTTGTAATCGGCCGGCACCTCGAAGAAGCTCGGGTCCGGCTCGGCGGTAGAGATATCCTTCGCCGTGAATACCTGTTTGCCGGTCATCGGCTCGTCGACGGTCGAAAGCAGATTCACCCCCAGGAGCGGCGAATACCAGAACTCCCGCGTGACGGCCATCGGCTTGTCGTTGCCCATGACCCCGGGGTTGAAGGTGGTCGTTTCCCGGTAGCCGTGGGTCTCGACGCCTTGTGTGTTGCTGAGGCCAAGATCCTCGTGTTGGCGGTAGCCGGTGCCATCCGCCAGCGCCCCGGTGGCGCCGATCGGCGGCTCGAACTTGTCCTGGGTCGTCAGGCGGTAGCGCAGCAGGGCGCAGGTTTTGGTCCCGGTCTCGCAGTTCAACCAGGTATGCTGCTCGGGATCGGTGATCTGGAAGATGTCCATCCAGGATTTGATCTTGCTGCCTTTGGGGACCAGAATCCACCGCTCCTGGTAGATGCGGCCTTTGCTGTCGCGGACGATGTGACGCTCATTGGCCAGCGTGAAGTTGCCCCCGTTGCTCATGGGGCGTGACCACTCCGTCGCCAGGGTGAAGCTGAAGGGAGCACCGGCTTTGGGTGGGATGAAGATGCTTTCCATCCGGCCACTGGTTCCGCCGTCGGGCACGCGGATCACGGGTTGCTGGGGCGAAGCCTGCGCAATCTCTGTGCCGGCTGATCCCTCCCAATGGTCAACGCGGATTACGGGTTGCAGGGGCGGAGCCTGCGCAATCGCCTCGCAGGCCAGGCACGAAGCGATGAACGGGAGCGAGAACAACAGCCGGACGCGCATGGGAACCTCCAACACGCCGACAGCACGGACTCAGGAGAACAGAGTATACCCACCAAGCCGGAATTGGGCGGCCGGTCCGTGTCTTTCTTTCCATGGCCTACCGACCGTGCGTCCCGGCTGCATTCTACGGCGCTCTGCCAAGCGTGGAGCTGGCTTCCATTCCACCAGGTTCTATTCGCGTCCCTCGCGCCGTTTCCGTCGCGCCGCCTGGCGGGCCTCTTCGCTGCGCCGGTCGACCTGTTCGAAGAGGTGGCTCATCACGCCGATCAGCGCCGACGCCAGCGCCAGCAGCAGCATGAACATCGACACGGTGCGCCACAGCGACCCGTTCGCCGGCAGCCCAGGCTGAAAGGTCGAAGGCACCAGCGACATGCCCGCCGAGATGAGCGCGAAGAGCCCCAGCGTTGCAGCGAGGATGTAGAAGTTGCGCGACATAATTGAGGCAGAGGTCAAAGCACGCCCTGCCTGTTGCGATTCTACGCGGACGGCTGCTCCCTTTTCAGTTCCTATCCAATTTCCGAGGATCTGAACGTCCGCCTGGCTCCGTGGCGAATATGGAGGACTTCAACCCTCTTCCGCTTGTCCAGGACCCGATAAATCACACGGTAGACATGAGGCTTTCGACCGTAAAGCAGATGTCTCAACTGTTCCCTCTCAGGGGTGACCGGGCAGCGATAGGGGAACTCTTCCAGGCTGATAATGGCGTCCTTCAGTCCCTTGTACCATCGGAATGCCGCGGCCGACCCCTCCGCGTTGATCTCATTGTAGAGACTGGCAAAGTCGCGCTCGGCACGAGCAGTAATACTAACGAGGTAGGCCATGGGTAGCTTCAAAATCTTCGAAGAACTGCCGCACCAGCCGCATCTTACCCTTGCTCGCGTCTTCCAGGCCCTGGCGAATGCCCTCACCGGCATCGGCGCGCGCGGCAATATCGAGCAGCCGCTGGTAGGCTCCGGCGTCCTGCACTACGGCAGCAGCCTTTCCATTCACCGTGAGCACGATGGGGCGTTTGCTCTTTTTGAGGTGCTTCATAAAATCGCCGGATGCGCGGCGAAAAGTGGTCAGCGATTGAATATCGGTCGTGATGTCCAGCATCTGCGCCTCCTCGGAGCATCTTTAAAGGTGCTCCAAGAATACAGGACTTGGGGCGTGTTGAACAGGACTTAGGATTGCGGCAACTCGGAACTGAACGAGTCAGCTTCGACTCATGGTGTGCGCGCTTTCCATAAGCTTCACCCCGGCCTGGGCGAACTGCACCTCGATGCCGGCGACAGAACCGTTCAGGTCGATGGCGCGGCAGGCATCGCGGAGCACGATGGCCTCGAAGCCAAGGCGACGAGCATCAAGGGCCGAGTAGCCTACGCAGAAGTCGTAAGCAAGACCGACGAGAAAGACGCGGATCAGATTTCGCTCGCGCAAATAGCCGGCCAGGCCGGTGGCTGTGCTGCGGTCGTTCTCGAAGAAAGCGGAATAGGAATCGATGTGCGGGCGGAAGCCCTTGCGCAGGATCAGCTCGGCTTGCGGCAGGCGCAGTGCGGGGTGGAACTCCGCTCCTTTGCTTCCCTGGATGCAATGGTCGGGCCAAAGCGTCTGCATTCCATATTCCATCTTGATCTGTTCGAAGGGCTTTTTGCCCGCGTGCGCAGAAGCGAAAGAAGAATGGCCAGGCGGGTGCCAGTCCTGGGTGAGGACGATGTGGTCGAACTTCGGCGCGAGGCGGTGGATGGGATTGAGGACGGCGTCGCCATCCGCAACAGCCAGCGCGCCGCCGGGGCAAAAGTCGTTTTGCAGGTCGATGACCAGCAGGACGTCTTGGGGCGTGATCTGCAATTCTCCATTCCTTGCGATGGCCATCTCTCATCGAAGATCGCGTGCGGTAAACTTCCGCCTGGCGCCGTGGCGTGTGTGGAGCACTGTACCACTTAAGCGCCGATTCGGAATCGCGGCGTGGTATTCGTTGAACCGGAGGTCAAGATCGCGCCGTGCCGGTAGCGCGATTCTAACGGCCTAGCAGCAAGCACACAAACGCTCCGGCGCACCCAGATTCATAACCAACTTGCGGATCGACACTTCGCGGTTGGCGATCGCTTGTGGCTCTGAACTGTGTTTTGTCCTGAATCACAGCCCAACCCACGGTCAGCGCATTGGGCCGGTCACTCCATAATGACCGATCCCTATTCCCTATTCCCTGTTCCCTGTTCCCTGCTCTTCGTCACGCCCAGTAGCTGCGGTCGAGGGTGCGATACTGGATGGCTTCGGCGAGGTGAGCTACGGTCAGGCTCTCGGCGGCTTCGAGATCGGCGATGGTGCGGGCTACTTTCAGGATGCGGTCGTGGGCGCGAGCGGTCAGGCCCTGCTGCTGCATGGCGCGCTCGAGGAGCCGCTCGGCGTCGGCGCCCAGCTCGCAGTGGGTGCGAATCTGACGCGTCGTCATCTGCGCATTGGCATAGATTTTGTCGCCGGATTTTCTGAAACGCGCGCGCTGCCGTTCCCGCGCGGCCATGACGCGGCCGCGAATCTCCGCCGACCCTTCGGCCGCCGCGCCGCCACGCAGTTCCTTGTATTGCACCGCGGGAACCTCGATGTGAATATCGATGCGGTCGAGCAGCGGGCCGGAGATCTTGGCCACATAGCGCTGGATCATGGGCGGGGTGCACATGCACTCGCGCGATTTGTCATTGAAGTAACCGCAGGGACACGGATTCATGGCCGCGGCCAGCATGAAGCGAGCTGGAAAGCTGAGCGACATGGAGGCGCGCGCGATGGTCACGGTGTGATCTTCGAGGGGTTGGCGCATCACTTCCAGTACGTTGCGGGGAAACTCCGGCAGCTCGTCGAGAAACAGCAGGCCGTTGTGTGCCAATGAAACTTCGCCGGGACGCGGGATGATGCCGCCGCCGATGAGGCCTGCATCCGAGATGGTGTGGTGGGGCGAGCGAAACGGGCGCTGCGTGACGAGACCCGCTGCGGCGTCGAGCACGCCGGCGACGGAATGAATCTTGGTCGTCTCCAATGCTTCCTCGAAGGTGAGCGGCGCAAGGATGGACGGCAGGCGCTTGGCGAGCATGGTCTTGCCCGAGCCAGGCGGGCCGATCATGAGAATGTTGTGGCTGCCGGCTGCAGCCACTTCGAGGGCGCGCTTGGCCGTCTGCTGCCCGCGCACGTCTTTGAAGTCGACGGCAAAGTGCTGCAGCTCGCCCAGCAGCGCTTCGGTGGACACGCGGTAGGGCTCGCGCTGAATCGATCCCACCACTGACGTGTTCAGCAGCTCGAGC
This sequence comes from Occallatibacter sp., assembly GCA_035510955.1. GTDB lineage: Bacteria > Acidobacteriota > Terriglobia > Terriglobales > Acidobacteriaceae > Telmatobacter. The sequence continues at coordinate 11,462 of DATKGE010000269.1, forward strand.
ACATCGAGCAGCGATGAGACCGGATAGACATTCACGCCTTCCACCACCGCGGCTTCCGCTGCGTTGGCCGCGGGCAGAATCAGGTTGGGGATATTTCTTTCGCGCGCCAGGATGGCGATAGGCAACATGCCCGGCACTCCGCGCACGCTGCCGTCGAGGCCGAGCTCGCCGACCATCAGGAAGCGGCTCACATCGTCGACGCGCAGCGCTCCGTAGGCTCCGAGGATGCCGACAGCGATAGGCAGATCGAAGCCGGCGCCTTCTTTTTTCATGTCCGCGGGCGCCAGGTTGATGGTGATGAAGGTGGGCGGGATGAGGTAGCCGGAGTTCTTGATGGCGGCGCGGACGCGGTCGCGGCTTTCGCGCACCGCGGCGTCCGGCAGGCCCACGGTGTGGAAGACATCCTTGTCCATCACCGCGCCGCTATAGTCCACTTCGACGTCGATGAGGTTGGCATCGATGCCGTAGACGGCGGCGCTGAGGGCTTTGAAGAGCATGAGGTGAATGTGCAGCGAGTGTAGCAGAAGACAGGGAATAGGGAATAGGGATTAGGCACAGCTTCTATCGGCGCGTGAGTTATCTGGGAAGTTCGTAACATTGGTTCAGTGCTGGCTGGCTTGTCGTGAGCTTCACAAATGCAGGTCCTTCGACTCCGCTGAAGTGCGCTTCGCTCAGGATGACAGGTCATTCTTTGCCAGGAACTTTGGAGATAACACGCTAGCCCTTAGCTCCGGGCGTTTGCGCGTTGTCATTTTGTTGGGGTTCTTGAACGAAGAAGTCACTCTGTACCGGTCCCTGTTCCCTATTCCCTATTCACTGGTCCCTGTCGGAGACTACAATCTTATGTGTGACTACGAGTCTGTTCGAGCTTTACAAGATCGGAGTTGGCCCGTCGAGTTCGCATACCATGGGGCCGATGCGCGCGGCTTGCCGGTTTGCGCGCGAGCTTGGGAGCCGCGGGGTGCTGGACCGCGTGGCGCGTGTGCAGACGGAGCTTTATGGATCGCTGGCGTTGACCGGGCTGGGGCACGCAACGGACCGCGCGGTGCTGTTGGGACTTTCGGGGCACGAGCCGGCGAGCATCGATCCGGCTGCCATTGCCTCCACGGTTGCGAGCATCCGCGCGGCGCACCGGCTCGATCTTGCCGGAACCCTCTCCATTGCTTTCGATGAGCCCACCGACCTGATTTTCAATCGGACACAGATGTATCCGCCCGGCGCGCAGACGCAGCACCCCAACGGTCTTCGGCTCACTGCATACGACGGAGCGGGCGTGGTTCTGGATCAGCGCACCTTCTTCTCCATCGGCGGCGGATTCATCACCGAGGACGGCGTCGTTCAATCCGCGGACGCGCAGGAGGCAGCAATTCCTTTTCCTTATCACAGCGCGGCGGAGTTGCTGGCCACGGCGCAGGCCAACGAGCTCTCCATCAGCCAGCTGATGCTGGAGAATGAATGCGCGCTGGTGAAGTTTGCCGCGCCGGATGCGGAGCGGGCCTCGGTCGAGGTGGTGCGCGAAGGCATCGAGCGGATTTGGAAGACGATGCAGGAGTGCGTGCAGCGCGGCATGGACACGGAAGGGATTCTGCCCGGCGGCCTGGAGGTGCGGCGGCGCGCGCATCGGCTGGCGGCGCGCCTGCATGAGAAGGAAGCGACGGGGTTGCGCGGCGATCCTCTGGCTCCGCTCGACTGGGTGACCGTGTACGCGATGGCGGTGAATGAGGAGAACGCAGCGGGAGGCCGAGTGGTGACTGCGCCGACCAATGGCGCGGCCGGCGTGGTGCCTGCCGTGGCGCATTATTACTCGCGCTTCACCTCCGGCGCGGATCACGAGGGCATCCTGCGCTACTTCCTCACCTCCGCGGCCATCGGCATCCTGTATAAGGAGAACGCTTCGATCAGCGGCGCGGAGGTGGGCTGCCAGGGTGAGGTGGGTGTGGCCTGCTCCATGGCTGCCGGCGGGTTGACGGCCGCGCTGGGCGGGACCAACGGACAGGTGGAGCACGCCGCGGAGATCGCCATGGAGCACAATCTGGGGATGACGTGTGACCCGATCGGGGGATTGGTACAGATTCCCTGCATCGAGCGCAACGCCATGGGCGCGGCCAAGGCGGTGCAGGCGTCACGCATCGCTTTGAATGAGTCCGAGGCGCACAAGGTCTCGCTCGATCAGGTCATCCGCACCATGTACCTGACCGGCCTCGATATGCAATCGCGCTATAAAGAGACCAGCCTGGCCGGGCTCGCGCTGAACATTATCGAATGCTGATGTCGCCGGTGTTCATAGGGGTTTGCGCCATTCTAGTCGATGCGGACATCGAAGGGGCGCGGCGTAATCACGCAGTCCTGAGCAAGGCCAATCCAAGCAATCGAGAGCCGCACCTCGACAAGCCGATGAAGAGACGCGATGACGACGTCGGCGCATTTTGTGGAGCGACACGCGCCTTCATCATGCATGAATTGATGCGCAAATTTTTATCCGGCGTGTGCGAATTGATGGTTTGCGAATCGAGACTCGATGCGTCGCGAAAAAATTGTTGACCATTTTTCCACTCTTTGTTCGTTTTTTTCTTGACACTTGCGATACATAAATCTATACATTCATCAACTGCAATTTAATCATTGCAGACATCGATGCAAACCATCGAAAAGGGAGAATAGGCAAAATGGCAACTAAGAAAGCAGCCAAGAAGGCACCCGCGAAGAAGGCAGCCGCCAAGAAGGCACCCGCGAAGAAGGCCGCAAAAAAGAAGTAACTGCGGTCAAACCATCAACAAGGCAACACTCCGAGGGGGACGCTTAAAAGCGTTCCCCTCAGTGTTTATGCGGCCTTCCGCGATTGCGAAGGCGGTGTCTGCAAAGAACGACTAGACTTGTTGAGGAAGGGAACAAGGGATGAAGCCGCATCCCGAACTGCGATGACACGACGCCGTTGGATTGCCGAACACTGGGACGAGGCAACTGCTACCATCCTCGGCTTGCAGGCTGAACACATGGCTCGCGTACTGCGCGCGCATCCCGGCATGGAGGCGGATGTGGTTGCCGGCGGCCATGTTTTTCATGCTGAAGTGGCCGCAGTCAGTACCAATGAGGTTCGCTTCAATCTCATCGCCGAGGTGCAGGCAGATCCGGCACTGCCCGTCACTCTGGTTCTTTCCGTGTACAAATTTGATCGCATGGAGTGGGCCCTCGAGAAGGCTACGGAGTTGGGCGCGGCCGCGGTGGCGCCGGTCATCGCGCGGCGCACGGAGAAGCACCTGGCCCTGGGCGCGGACAAGCGCATGGAGCGCTGGCGCCGCATCGTGAATGAGGCTTCGCAGCAGTCGCGGCGGTCGGATGTGCCGCTGATCCACGATATCGCGGCGCTGGCTTCGCGCGTTCGCGCCGCCTCCGGGGCAACGCGCATTGTTCTTGCCGAGCAGGAGCGGACCACGACGCTTCGGCTCGCGATTGAAGAGGCCGCAGCGGCTGCGGGGGAAGAGATGCCCACGCTGGAAATCGCCATCGGCCCCGAAGGCGGATGGGCTCCCGATGAGGAAGCTCTTTTCGACGCCAACGGCTGGCGCGCCACATCGCTGGGGCCGCGGATCCTTCGCGCGGAGACTGCGGCCATCGCCGCGTTGGCAGTGATCGCCTCTTGCCTGGAGTGAGAATCCGCAGCAAGGTCACAGCAGCGCACTTGCCATCAAAGACATCGCGACGATGAGTTATCCGATCCGCAATTGTCCTACCGTGCTGCCACTGAAATGAATCCCACATCTCAGGATCGAAATGTGGGGCACCCATGGGTTCATTGCTGGTTTAGGAATGCGCAAAGTGCAGTAGCAATCCCGCCAGCGCTGCGCCGGCAAAGTCGCCGATGATGGGAATGGGTGCATAGCTCCAGTTCGAGCCGCCTTTGCCGGGAATGGGTAACAGCGCGTGTACAAGGCGCGGACCAAGATCGCGGGCGGGATTGATGGCGTAGCCCGTGGTTCCGCCGAGCGAGAGGCCGATGCCCCACACCAGACTCGCCACCAGCCAGGGCGCAAACCCCGGAGCAGGGCCGGTGGCGGAAACCGCGTGCGACCCGATGGAGTCTGCCACCACGACGAGGACAGCCGTGCCGATGGCTTCGCTGAGGAGGTTGAACATGGGACTGCGTACCGCTGCGTTCGTGCAGAAGACGCCAAGCTTGGCCGCCGGATCAGGCGTGAGCGCCCAGTGGGGTCCGTAGTGGAGCGCCATCAGCGCCGCGCCAGCCATTGCCCCAAGCATCTGCGCCGACCAGAAGTAAAGCAGCTGAGAATAGTTTCCACTGTTTACCGCCGCGGCTAGCGTGATGGCCGGATTGAGATTGGCCCCCGGACTTCCGAACGCCTGTGCCACCAGCACGCCGCACAGCACGGCCAGCGCCCATCCGGTGCCAATCACCATCCAGCCTGCGTCGGCTGCGTAGGACTTGCGCAGCGTTACGCCGGCATTGACGCCGTTGCCCAACAGCACCAGAACGAGCGTGCCGAGAAACTCACCCATCCAAACAGAATGCATTGCCGTCTTCCTTGAATAAAGTTATGCTCGCCGCAATGGCCGCATACTGTGCCCTTGAATCCTAACTGAATCAGAACCAGGTTTGCCTTTTGTAATCCCGATAGGCGTCGCCGAACTTTTCGGTCAGCACCTGCTCTTCCTTCCGGCTGCGCAAGATCTGCAGAGGAATGAGAACGACGAATACCAGCAGCAGGATGGGCTTGTTTGCGAAAACGATCGCCCCAAAGATCATGATGGCGCCGAAAACGTAAATGGGACTGCGTATGCGGGAGTAGAGGCCGGTGGTAACCAGTATCTCAGCCTTGGCCTCTAGGCTGAAGGCCCGCCCCAGTTGAATGCGGGCCAGAGCGAAGAGCAGAAAGGCTGGGATTGCAATGGCGAGGCCGATAACGCGTGAAGGCGTCATGGGGAGGTGGAGCGCATGCACCAGAAAGATGATCGCCACGACTGCGATGACCCCCAGCGTGATTTGATTCAGCTTCACGAGTCGCCTCTGCGTTGTGCGGATTCTGCGCCCAGCTATCTCGCCCGCGGTCGTCCTCGCATTGCGGTAAGTCGCACGGCGCGGGCTTTGGAGATCTTTGCTGGACTCAAGCATTATGCACCGTCCAGGTCTGGCTGGCCCAAAGAGTAATTGGTTCTGCGAGGCCAACACGGGTTGCTGGCGAATTGGTCAGGGTTTCAAGGCAGCGGTTGCGGGTTTGCCGGGAACCTGCGGCTCATACTGCGGCCAATGGGTGAGCAGCTCGTTCACCACCACATGGCCGACGGTGTACGCGGCTTCAAGCGAGGGTAGGTAGCCGCTGTACTTGCCGATGCGCTGCGTGGCCAGGCTCTCGGCCGCGGTCATGCCGCGCGGTTGGCGATCGAAGTTGCTTACGGTGCGCAGGACCAGGATGCGCTGGCCGTCTACGCGATTTGCGTTGGCCAGAAATTCGAGCGACTGCAGGGTGCCCGTGTCCTCCATCGCGGTGGTGACGAACTCACCCAGATCGTGAGTGAAGTAGCGCACCCACTCCGCAGCCCAGGCGTCGAAGAGCTTGCCGTGCCAGTAGCGGGACGAGGAGACCTCATCGCCCATGGCGACGAAGGGCGGGCGCGCGGCGGCGGCGCCGTCGAAGTTGCTGCGAATGTCTTTGAGGTGATCGCTGTCGGCGAGGGGTGTGTTGCGAGTGAGGTTGAAGGCCCACTCGGCGAGCGACTTGTTCAGCGCATACACCTGTCCGGGGAGCGGCGCGGCCGGCTCCTCAAACGGTTTGGACTTGCGCAAAGGCAGATAGCCGGTCGTCCAGTCGGACGGAGCTTCGCGCGCATCGATCTCGTAGCCCAGGTCGCCGTCAACAATCCAACGCGCCCAGACTGCCGAGCCGAGCGAAGCTTTGTCCGGGCTGGCTCCGGCAATGCCGGCAACGATCCAGTAGGCGTGGGACAGGTCGAAGCGCAGATCGAGGCCGAGGGCCATGATGGTGGCCGCGGCGTGCGCTGTGCCCTGACCGGTGAGCACGGCCATCTCGCCATCGGCGTTCATGCGCACCGCGTGGTAGCCTGCTGCGAGCGGATAGACGCGGTCGAGATGGTCGCGCTCCACCCAGAACTGCAACTCGCCGGGTTCATCGCCGGTGTCGGCGCCTACTTCAAACATGGCTACCACGACTACCTTCACCGCAATGGGGCGCGGCTTGGCATGAGCTATAGTCGCCATGGCGGCGCAAAGAAGCAGCGCGGGAAAAAAGCGAGTGGATGCGGTCATTGATTGCGATGGTATCCGAGACTGCGCCTTCAGCAAAGCGAATCGTGGCAGGCACGCGATACCATGGGAGAAATCGGGAGGTTGGGCTTATGACGGTTTCGGCAAGAATTTTTGTTTTGGCGGTCATGGTTGCCGCGACGGTCTCGCCAATGAGCGCACAGCAGGCACATCACTGGACGATCGTGGTGCATGGCGGGGCGGGCGTGATCGAGCGGGCTGCACTGGGGCCCAAGGGCGACGCGGCGTATCGTGCCGGGATTGCCGCGGCTACGGAAGCGGGGGCAAAGGTGCTGGACCGGGGCGGCTCGGCGGTGGATGCGGTTGAAGCCGTGCTGAACATTCTTGAAGACGATCCGCTGTTCAACGCAGGGCGTGGGGCAGTTTTCACGTCAGAAGGAAAGAACGAGCTGGATGCGTCGATCATGGATGGCTCGAATCTGAAGGCGGGCGCGGTGGCGAGCGTTGCGCGCACGCGGCATCCCATCAGCCTGGCTCGCGCGGTAATGGAGAAGTCACCATACGTGATGATGGATGGACCTGGTGCAGATGCGTTTGGCGCGCGCGTTGGGCTGGAGCAGGTGGATCCAAGTTTCTTTTTCACCGAGGCGCGCTGGCAGGGGCTGGTGAAGCAGTTGACGAAGGAAGGCAAGCCGGTGCCGCCGCGTCCCGCCGGTGCGCCGCCTCCAGGTGCGGCTGTGCCGGTTGCCTTCTATGACGAAGGCGCCGACCCGCACAGCCACGGGACAACCGGCGTGGTGGCGCTTGACCGCCATGGCAACATTGCCGCGGGCACATCGACGGGTGGGCTGCAGGGAAAAATGCCGGGACGGGTGGGCGATTCGCCGATCATCGGCGCGGGGACTTACGCGTCAAATCAATCTTGCGCGGTTTCGGCTACCGGTTCGGGTGAGTACTTCATCCGGCTGGGCGTGGCGCGGGAGATCTGCAACCTGGTTTACTTCAAGGGAATGCCGCTGCAGCAAGCTGCCGATGAGGTCATTCACCATGAGCTCGAAGCGCTGCACGGAGATGGCGGCGTGATTGCGCTGACGCCGGATGGACAGACAGCATTCAGCTTCAATACGCCGGGGATGTTTCGCGCGCGGTTGAGCGAGGGCGGGAAGCTTGAGGTGCATATTTACAAGGATGAGGAGTAGCGGAGCGCGCAAGAATGAACTGCGAATGGTTTTCGCATTAGGGCAGCGAGTTAGCCCCTGCTTCGCAGGGATAGCGAGTCAGCAAGTCAGCGGGTGCACTGGGGCTCATAACCTCTGACCGCGCGACTTGCGTCGGTGCGGTGCGTTGAGAACGAGAAGGCTATCCTCGCGAGGATGGCCTTCTCGTTTCTGCGAATGGGCTGGGCGAGCTGCGGCGGAGCTACTGCGCGACGGGTACGCCCTGCGTGCCGTCGTTGCGGGCCTGCGCCTTCTGCGTGAGCACCTTATGGGCGTTGTCTTCCAGAGCCTGAGCTTCGGGCAGATAGGTCAGCGCCTTCTGGATCATGGGGTCCCAATCGGCGCGTACGCGCAGACCGTCCGACTCGCCGAACTGGATGGCCATGATCTTGTCCTTGATGCTGGCCTTCAGCCAGTCGCTCGATCCGTCCAGGTCGGCCTGGGTAAACGGGATGTTCTTGCCGGTCAGGAATTGCTTGAACTCCGACAGCACCGCGTCGTCTACCTGGAAGTTTTTGTCCACTGTGCGGTTGGCCATGTAGACCGGCGCGAAGAGGAAGAAGACATCATTCTTCGACAGCAGGACTTCCTGGAAGTGGTTGGCCTTGGGAGGCTCAATCTTTTCGTCGGGCGTGATGCCGCCTCCGCCGTAGACCGTCCGGCCGGAGTCGGTGAACTTCACTTCCTGGTTAGTCTTGTTGGCGGGCAGCGCACCGGCGTGGTTGTAGTAGTAGTCGTAGAGCGAAACGCCCTCGTAGTTGCGCTGGATGAGGCGGCCGGAAGGCGTGTAGTAGTGGTAGGTGGTCAAGGCCAGCCCGGTGTTCTCGCTCAGGTTGTAGACGGTCTGCACCAACCCCTTGCCAAACGTAGTCTGGCCGACAATGAGGGCGCGGTCGTGGTCCTGCAGGGCACCCGAGACAATCTCCGCCGCCGAGGCGGTTCCGCGGTTGACCAGCACAACAATGGGAAATGTCTTGCCGTCATTGCCGCGCTGCGCTGTGTAGTTCTGGTCAGGATAGGCGCGTCCGCGCTGCGAAACAATGGTCTGTCCCTTGGCCAGCAGATGGTCGCAAACCTCGACAGCCTGGCTGAGCAGGCCGCCGGGGTTGTCGCGCAGGTCGAAGACCAGACCCTTCAGGTTGCCCATGCCATCGATGGCTTCAATCACTTCCTGCGCCGTGGTTTCCTGGAACTGCTTCAGGTGGATGTAGCCGATGCCGGGGCGAATCTCATATTTAAGATCCACGGAAGGGTTGGGAATTTCGTCGCGCACCAAGTCGAAGACCATCGGTTTGGCCTGGCCTTCGCGGGTCATGCTTACCTGCACGGGCGTGCCCTTGGGTCCCTTCAGCGTCTTGGCCACGGCGTCCGAGGTCAAGCCGTCGGTGCTCTTGCCGTCAATGGCGGAGATGACGTCGCCGGGATGAATGCCGGCCTTGAACGCCGGGCCGCCTTCCATGGGAAACACGACATAGACCTTGCCGCCGCCGAACGCCTGCTGGATGGTCATGCCGACGCCGTAGTAGCGGCCGTGCTGGTCCTCTCGCATGCGCGCGTAAGCTTTGGGGTCGTAGAAGTTCGAGTGCGGGTCAAGCACGCGCAACATTCCGGGAATGGCCCCGTCGTAGATGGCCGCGTCGGCCTTGTCGCCCTGGATGGGCTCGGCGTAGTTCTGCTCCACCAGCGCGTAGATGTTGGTAAAGGACTTCAGGCTGTCGCGGAGCTGGCTTTCGTCTTGAGAGGACTGCGCGCCCACGCGGCGCTGCATCACGCTGCCCATGACGGCACAGACGGCGAAAAAGAGAACCACAGTAAAGAGTGCGCGACGGGCGCGAGGAGTCATAGGCTGGAAGAACCTCCAGACTGCGTTCGGGCCAGACGCCAGCTTTGTTCGTCTTCCAATTTGCCGGAACTTGTCCAACGCTTCCGGCTGGATCGATTCGCGGCAAAAAATTCGCCTTTCCCGGCACCGCGTGTCTGTCGAATCCCGTCCGGCTCCGGCAAGGCTCAAGGGAATTGGAAGACCGCTCAAAAGCCCCTGACGGAGCAGTCTTATCTTAAAAGTATACCACCCATCTGTTTGACGGGGCCTGCGACCTTCGGGTAGCCGGACCCGCCCACGGGACTCAGCGAATGTGCTGTTTGAAGGGAATTGAGCCCCTGTTTTGCCCCTCAATCGCGTCAAACCTTCGCACTCCTGCTGCCCAGCCATTTACAATGGCGTCTATGCATCAGGGGACATGAGTTTGCCCCTTGCCGTGCCCTAACCTATGACCCTAAGATTTCTTCGCATTTCCGCGGCTTTCGTGTTTGGCACGGCGCTGCTCGCTAGTTCCGCTTGGGCTCAGACGCATCCGGCCCAGCCGCAGAGCCCGTATGGCGGCGTCACCGTCGAGGACATTGTCGCCCATGTGAACGACCGCATCATTACGCAGTCGGATTACGACCGCGCCATGAAGGAAGCCGACGACGAGGCCAAGCAGCACGGCGCCACCATGCAGCAGATCTCGGAGGGACACAGGGACCTGTTGCGCACGCTGATTGACCAGCAGCTGTGGCTTTCCAAAGGCAAGGAACTGGGCATCGACGGCGATACGGAACTGATCAAGCGGCTGGACGAGATCCGCAAGCAATACAACCTGGCAACCATGGAAGACCTGGAAAAGGCCGCCAAGGAACAGGGTGTATCGTTCGAAGACTTCAAGGCCAACATCCGCAACCAGATCATCACCCAGGATGTGATGCGCGAGGAAGTGGGCCGCAAGGTCCAGTTCACGCAGGGCGAAGTGGAACGCTATTTTGAAGCCCACAAGCAGGAATACGTCAAGCCGGAGAGTGTCCAGCTGAGCGAGATTCTTGTTTCCACCGGTGCGGACCCCGACGACAAAGCGAAGGTGGATGCGGGCAAGGCCAAGGCTGACGACATCGAGGCCAAACTGCACGCCGGCGGCGACTTCGCGCAGTTGGCCAAGTCGTTCAGCGACGGCACCACGGCTCCCGATGGAGGCGTGTTCGGCACCTTTCGCCGCGGAGAGCTGGGCGCCAAGGTTTTTGAAGACTCGACCTTCGGCCTGAAGTCCGGCCAGTACACCGATCCCATCCGCACCCGGCAGGGCTTCATCATCTTCAAGGTGGACCAGCACATTCCGGGCGGCGTTCCCGCGTTCAAGGATGTGGAGTCGCAGGTGGAGCAGAATTTCTACTTAGCCCGCATGGAGCCGGCTATGCGCGAGTATCTGACGCAGATGCGCGAGGAAGCCTATATCGAGACCAAGCCGGGCTATGTGGACTCCGGCGCCAGTCCCAAGGAGACTAAGCCCGTCTATAGCGCCTATACCCCGCCCACGACCAAGAAAAAGAAAAAGGTTGAGCGCACCCGCTTCCGCGAGACCACGCACACTTTCCGGCAGAAGTCTGCTGTAGCCGCGGCACCCGCCGAAGCGGCACCGGCGACGAAAAAGAACGTCAGCGCCAAGGTAGAGAAGCCGGGCAAGAAGGAAAAGATTCGCTACGGCCAGGCGCCCTCCAAGACGCTGCCCGGCGCAGCGTCAAGCGCTACCGAGGACGCGGGCGCGACAGCACCGGCTGCCAACGCAGCGCCGGAGCCGGCCAATCCCCTGGAAGCCAGCAACAGGCCGACGGAGAAAACTCGCTTCAGCGCGCGCGCCAAAGAGCAGAAGCAGGCCAAACCGAAGGGACCGCAACTCGATAGCGACGCACCTGCGCCGCCGGACGCCGCCGAAGTTGCCGACCGCCAGCAGCAATCGGCTCCGCTGGGGCTGGGCGGCGACACTTCCGCCAACAAGAAGAAGAAAACAAAAACCACCACGGCCGAGAAGACGCGCCTGACCGACGAGAAGAAGAAGACCGAGGCTGCGGCGCCCGATTCGAATGCAACGCCCGCGGCTCCGGCGGCGCAGACACCGGCGCCGGCTCCTGCGCCACAGCAGTAGCGCAGATCACGGTTCACCTGCCGGGCCGGGAATTCAGCTTTCCGGCCCGGCTTGCTTTTGGCAACAGCAGCCAGTTCGAGTTAAGCTTCTCGGCAGTATGAAAGACATCTACATTGCCGACCTGGCCAACTTCGACGAGGGCAAGCTCTTCGACGGTTTTTTTCTGGTGCTGGCCAAACAGCAGCGGACAACAAAGACCAACAAGCCCTACCTCAACCTGATCCTGGGTGACAAGACCGGCCAGCTTGAGGGCCGCGTGTGGGAGCTTGGCGACCCGCGCATCGCCAAGGAGTTTGAGCGCGGCGACATCGTCAAGGCGCGCGGCAGCGCTTCACGCTTCGACGACCGGCTGCAGATGAAGATCGACCAGTTGCGGCTGGCGCAGGCCGGCGAGGTGGACAAGGTGGACATGCTGCCGTCCACCACGTACGACGTTGCGACGCTGTGGCGGCAGCTACTGGGCTTTGTCGATAGCTTTACCAATCCTCACTTGAAGCTGTTGCTGACGACCATGCTTGCCGACCCGGCGCTGGCCGAGGCTTACCGTGAAGCGCCGGCGGCGAAGCAACTGCATCACGCGTGGCTGGGCGGGCTGCTGGAACACGTGATCAGCCTGTGCACAATGGCCGACCGCGTGGCCCCTCACTACCCGATGATCGACCGCGACCTGCTGTTGACCGGCGTCATCCTGCACGACATCGGCAAGGTGCGCGAACTGAGCTGGGAGATCGGCTTCGAATACACCATCGAGGGCATGTTGCTGGGGCACATCCAGATTGGCGCGGCGCTGGCGGAAAAGACGATCGACAGTTTGCCGGGGTTTCCACCGAAACTGAAGACGCTGGTGCTGCACATCATCCTATCGCATCACGGGAAGCTCGAGTTTGGATCGCCGAAGCTGCCCATGATTCCCGAGGCGCTGGTGCTTAACTTCATTGACGACCTCGACGCGAAGATGCAGGCGGTGTCGTCGGAGTTCGAAAAGTCGGCGCGAGAAGGCAAGGGGCCGAACGAGCTGACCAACAAGGTGTGGGCGCTGGACAACCGGCAGTTGCTGAATACGAAGCGCTGGCTGGGGGAAGAGAAGAATGGCGAATCGTCTGAGCTTGACTGCAACCGGCGACAACGCGGGCATTTTTGAATGCCCGAATTGCAAGCAGACGATTGATGCATCTTCAACGCAATGCCGATTTTGCTCGACGCCGATTGACAGGGATTCTGCGGAAGCGGCCACGGCCAGGATGGCGAAGGTCAATCAGGCTTGCAGCGACGCCAGCTTTCTGCGGACGATGGCGATTTCGATTCTCGTCTTTTTCGGAGTGATGTTTATCCCGTTTCTTACATGGCTCGGTCTCGTCGGCTATACCTTCCTTACGTTCGCTGTCCCTTTTATGACACTCCGCTGGTGGATCAAATTTCACGCTGTCCGCGCAGACGATCGTGACTTCAGGCGCGCGAAGATGACTGTGATCGCCGTGAGTGTTCTCGGCTCGCTTCCCCTGGTGGCTCGCTTGGCTACGGCATTTTTCTGAGCGAGAAGCGCATCCCGCTGAGAGTCTGGCACTGACAGTTGGACTAAAGGTTCTTATCCGCTTCGGCGATCCGACGCCGATAGGCTTCCGGCGTCTCGATGAGAAAGCTCGTTTGCCCAGCGAGTACCAGCAGATCGTTGTCGCCTGTGACCAGCGCATCGGCGTTGGCGCCTTCGGCTAGATCGAGAAACGGTTGGTCTTTCGGGTCGCGCCACTGGATGGGGCATTTTGGCACCGGATCAAGGTTCTCGCAGTACGGTAGGTACAGCGCAAGCGCCTCCACACGATACTGCTCTGAGAGCCGGAACTTTGAATAGCTGAAAACCCGAGTCAGTTCTCGCACCGTTGCCGGGGAGACCAACGGCAGGGCGCCGCTCTCGCGCCAGTGAGCCCGCAACCATGCCAAGCGGCCTTTGGGAAACAGGAGCGCGGAAAGTACGACACTTGTGTCAAATACCACCCGGTGCGGGGGCGTCACTCGGTCTCACGCGCCCAGGCAACAGCGTCGCTCACATCCTGTTCGGTGATGCCAAGCTTCTCGAGGTGTGCCCAGACCTCTTCGATCCGACTGCGCTGAAATGGCCGCAATGTGATCGATCTTCCATCTGTGCTTACCTCGAAATATTCCACGCCTGAAAACTTCGTGGCTACGGCTTTGGGGAGGGTGAGCTGATTCTTGACGGTCAATTTTGCTAGCATTGCGTGCCTCCAAGGAAAGAAGGAAACAAGGAAATCTTACCACAATATGAATGGAATGGAGCTGAGGCAGGGTCCGAAAATTCTAATCGGAAATCGCTTGACATATTCCCATATAAGTATGTATTGTTTGAAACATGCCCAGAGCCGCCACCACTTCCGACGCCTTCAACGCCGTGGCAGAGCCGCGCAGGCGGGAGATTTTGAGTTACCTGGCAATGAAGGAGCGGCCGGTGGGCGATATTGTGACGACGCTGAGCATTGACCAGCCGTCGGTGTCGAAGCATCTGCGGGTGCTGCGCGACGTCGGGCTGGTGCGGGTGCGCTGCGACGGGCGGCACAAGTATTACCGGACCAACGCGGAGGCGATTCGTCCGCTGCACGAGTGGGCGGGCACATTTGAGCGCTTCTGGCAGCATCAGTTGCTCAGTGTAAAGAGACGCGCAGAAGAAAAGATGAGCCAATTGAACCCCAACTTTGCCCCCCACTCACCCGAAAAGGAGAAACCATGATTCAGACAGCGACCAGCATAGAGGATCTGACCTTGAACATTACCCAGGAAATCCGCGTTCGAGCGTCGCTTGAAGCGACGTTCGCGGCGCTTCTGGAGCAGTTGGGCCCCGGCAGCGAATTGCCCGACGGAACACCGATGCAGATGAAACTCGAGCCGTGGCCCGGCGGACGCTGGTTCCGCGACCTGGGCGAGGGCAACGGTCATTTCTGGGGCAGCGTGCAAGCGATCAAGCGCCCCACGCTCCTCGAATTGAGCGGGCCTCTTTTCATGTCTCATCCGGTGGCCAACAATGTGCAGTATCGCCTGAGCCACGAGGGCGGCGAGACGCTCATCAAGTTTTGCCACTCAGGTTTCGGGCTGGTTCAGGACGAGCACAAGAAGGGCGTTGTCTCGGGATGGAATTCCATTCACGAAAAAGTGCGCCAACGCGCCGAGGGATCTTTGAAAACTGCAGCTGCCCGCAAGTAGACCTTAACCTTTCGAACATCTTCACTTTTCAATGAAGGGAGCACTACCATGCCGATCGCACGAGAATTCCTAGCCGAGTTTGAAACGCAAGCGCCCGTCACGCGAAAGTTTCTGGAACGCATGCTCGAAGCAAAACTGACCTGGAAGCCGCACGAGAAGTCCATGTCTGCCGGGCAGCTTGCCTACCATCTTGCCTCTGTGCCGGGCGGAATTGTTCGCTTCGTCCAAAACAATCCGGCGCAGGCCCCGACATCCTTCGAGTTTCCGCAGCCCGCAAGCCGCGACGAGATTCTGAAGGCATTTGACGAAAGCGTCGCAACCGTGCGAAGCCTGTTGCCGAAGTTCGACGATGCAGCCATGAAGGAAACCTGGCGCATGGCCGCCGGCGGACATGAAGTCCTCGCACAGCCGCGCGGCGAATTCCTTCGCGACGTGATGTTCAGCCACTGGTACCAGCATCGCGGCCAGTTCAGCGTCTACTTGCGTCTGCTGAACGTTGCGGTTCCGGCAAGCTGGGGCCCCAGCGCCGACGAGGCGCCGCCCTTCATGCAACAGGCCGCTCAAGTGGCGTAGCCGTCACGCGAGGAGAGACTTATGTGCCCTGTATGTTTGGCGACGGCAGCGACAGCGCTCGCCGGCGGCGCGACGGGAAGCGGCGGAATCGCCGCGCTGATCATAAGATGGTTGCGAAGGAGCAAGTAGGCCGGTAGGTTTCTGAGCCAGCAGCTTCTCCGCACAAACCGAAGGAATGGAGGTTCGCAATGGAAACCCTCGTGACAGAAGTGAAGCACCCGAACGTCGTTTCGCAAGCCGAGTGGCTTGCGGCGCGCAAGGAATTCCTGAAGAAGGAAAAAGAATTCACGCGGTTGCGCGACGAACTGAGCCAGCAGCGGCGCGAACTACCGTGGGAGAAGGTGGAGAAGGATTACGTTTTCGACGGACCGCGCGGCAAGGTGCGGATGGCCGACTTGTTCAACGGACGGAGCCAGTTGATCATTTATCACTTCATGTTCGGGCCGGGATGGGAGGCGGGCTGCCCGAGCTGCTCGTACCTGGCCGATCACTTCGACGGACCATCGATTCATCTGGCCAACCGCGACGTGACGCTTGCAGTGATTTCGCGCGCGCCGATTGCGGAAATTGAAACGTTCAAGAAGCGCATGGGCTGGAAGTTTCCCTGGGTGTCGTCATTTGGCTCGGACTTCAATTACGACTACCACGTGTCGTTCACGACGGAAGAGCGGGCTAAGGGCAAGGTGAGCTACAACTACGAAGAGATGGCGTTTCCGAGCGAAGAGGGTCCGGGACTGAGCGTGTTCTATCAGGCCGCGGAGGGGCAGATTTTTCACACCTACTCGAGTTATGCGCGTGGGCTGGATATTTTTGTAGGCGCGTATAACTTCCTCGACCATGCACCGAAGGGCCGCGACGAAGAGGGCCTGAAGCACAGCATGGCCTGGGTAAGGCATCACGATAAGTACGACCAGGGCTACGCCGTGGATCCTAAAGCGACGTATGTCGAGATCGCAAAGGCCGTGGGGTCATGCTGCTCGGGCGATCATCACGACTGACGATTTGTTGATGGAGGCAAAAGGCGGCGGATTCTGTTTCCCATTCCGCCGCCTTTCGCTTACCATGAATCCGCATGGCCTATTTTCTCTTCAAGACTGAGCCCGACGTCTACTCCTTCGACGATTTTCTCCGCGAAAAGGAGACCATCTGGGATGGAGTGACCAATCCGACCGCCGTCAAGCATCTGCGCGAGATGAAGGCGGGGACGAAGTGGATTTTCTATCATACGGGCGACGAGCGCACCGCCGTCGGCACCGGCACGGTGGTGAGCGTGGACCCTGCCGATGCGAAGGTTCCGGTGGTGCGCGTAAAGGCGGGCAAGCGTCTGAAGCAGCCGAAGACGCTGGCCGACATCAAAGCAGAACCCAAGTTCGCGAAATCGCCGCTGGTGCTGATTGGCCGCCTTTCGGTGGTCCCGCTGACGGAAGAGCAATGGAACTGGTTCGTCGCGTAACGCAAGACGGGTGATCGCCGGAGCTTTGCCCAACCCTGCTACTGGGATGGCCAGGCGACTTGCCGACTCGCGCCTCCGTTACAATCAAATCAATATGATCCGTTTCTCAACTGCCGGCGAGTCGCATGGGGAAGCTCTCACGGCGCTCATCTCCGGACTGCCCGCCGGCGTGGCGGTCGATCTGGACTTCATCAACCGCGAACTTTGGCGGCGCCAGCAAGGCTATGGGCGTGGCGGGCGGATGAAGATTGAGACTGACAAGGCGCACATCCTCAGCGGCGTGCGTCACGGCAAGACTATCGGATCGCCGATTGCGATTGAGATCGTGAACCGCGACTGGAAGAACTGGGAAGAGAAGCTGCCCGTTGATGCAGGCGATCCGGCCAAGCACCAGGCGGTGGAGTCGCCGCGGCCTGGACACGCGGACCTGGCCGGCGCACTCAAATACAATTTTCCCGACGCACGCTACGTGCTGGAGCGCGCCTCGGCCCGTGAGTCGACCAGCCGGGTAGCCGCCGGTGCATTGGCCAAGCAGTTCCTGCGGACGCTTGGGATTGAAGTGCTCAGCCACGTGATTCGCGTGGGCAGGGTCGAGCTCGACCGTGCGGCCGACTGGGAGGAGATCGTCGCCGTCGCGGCAAAAGACGAAGTCATGCTCAGCTGCGTCGATGCGGCCACGGAAGCGCGCATGAAAGAAGAGGTCGAGGAGGTTTCCCGCACGGGCGACACTGTGGGCGGGATCTTTGAGGTCGTGGTGCACGGCGCGCCCGCCGGCCTGGGCACCTACGCCAACTGGGATGAACGGCTCGACGGACTGCTGGCCTGGTCCGTGATGAGCCTGCAGGCTGTGAAAGCTGTCGAGATCGGTCGCGGCGTTACGGCGGCCGAGTCCTTTGGGTCCAAGGTACACGACCCCATCCAATATGCGAGTGAAGCATCAAGCCGCCCCACGCGCTTTACGCGTCCGCAAAACAATGCCGGCGGCATTGAGGGCGGCGTCTCGAACGGCGAGGACATTGTGGTTCGCGGCTACTTGAAGCCCATTTCGACGCTGCGGCGGCCGCTGGAGTCAGTCCGCTTTGATACGCGCGAAGCCACCAGCGCAAGTTATGAGCGAAGCGACATTTGCGTCGTTCCCGCCGCGGGCGTTGCTGCCGAGGCCATGGTTGCGCTCACCGTCGCGGGCCTTGCGCAGCAGAAGTTCGGCGGGGACTCGGTGGGTGAAATGCAACGGAATTTCCGCGGGTACATCGAACAAATACGGGGCTATTAGAAACTCGTCAAGAACAGAAGATTGAAGAGCCGAGGAGAAATTGGTTTATAAACAATTAGCCGGAAATGGAGTTGTTCAAAGAACGCAATGATTCTCAAGATCGTCAAATATCCCGAGCCGGTTCTCTCGCAGCCCGGCGAACCGGTCACCGAATTCAACGCTGAGTTGCGCAAGTTTGTCGATGACTTGTTCGAGACTACTTACGCCTCGCAGGGCATCGGCCTGGCCGCCCCACAGGTCGGCGTTTCCAAACGCATCACGGTCATCGATCTGAGCATGGGCAAGGTCCCCAAGGACAAGCTGGTGCTCATCAACCCCGAGATTGTCTCCAGCGATGGCAAGCTCTACGAGGAGGAAGGCTGCCTCAGCTTCCCCGACATTCGCGAGAAGGTGGTCCGCGCGGCCAAGGTGCGCATCCGCGCCCAGGACGTGCACGGCAAGTGGTTCGAGATGGATGGGGGAGAACTGCTCGCCCGCGCCATGCAGCATGAGATCGACCACCTCGACGGTATGTTGTTCATCTTCCGCATGAGCGCCCTGAAGCGCGACCTGAACCTGCGCAAGATTCGCAAGATGCAGCGCGAAGGCAAGTGGTAAACGCGGGGGGCGTGCGATGAAGCTGGTCTTCTGCGGCACTCCCGCCTTTGCCGTGCCCACCCTGGAAGCATTGCTGGCCGCGGGCCATGAGGTCGCGCTGGTTGTCTCGCAGCCCGACCGGCCCGTGGGTCGCTCGCAGCAGCTCACCGCGCCGCCTGTCAAACAAGCCGCCCTCGCCGCCGGCCTTGCCGTCACGCAGCCGGAAAAGATCCGTGCGAATGTCGAATTCCGCGGACAGCTTGAAGCGATAGCGCCGGACGCTATCGTCGTAGTTGCGTATGGACGCATACTTCCGCCGTGGATGCTGGCGTTGCCGCGACTGGGCTGCATCAATCTGCACGGGTCGCTTTTGCCGAAATATCGCGGAGCCGCGCCCATCCAGTGGGCAGTGGCCATGGGAGACGCCGTCACCGGGAACACCACCATGCTGCTGGAAGAAGGCCTCGATACCGGGCCAATTCTTTTGCAGCAGAGCGTAGAAATTGCACCGGACCAGACGGCGGTGGATCTGTTTGATCTGCTCGCCAAAGCCGGCGCGCCAATGGTGATTGAAACGCTTGCCGGCCTGACCGCGGGAACGATTCATCCGCAGCCGCAGAATCACGAAGGAGCCACGTTCGCGCCGCTGCTCGACCGCGAAGACGGCCACATGGATTTTGCCGTCCGCACGGCGCACGAACTCTACAATCGCTGGCGCGGATTCCAGCCCTGGCCCGGCGCCTTTACCTCGCTCGAAGGCAAGAAGCTCATCGTGCATCGCCTTGCTGTGGCCGCGCTCAATTTTGCTGCATCAGGGCGCGCCGAACCCGGCAGCATCCGTATTGAAGACCATCGCCTCTTCGCGGCGTGTGCCGGCAACACCTGGCTCGAACTTCTCGAGTTGCAACTGGAAGGCAAGAAGCGTCTCACGGCCACGGAGTTTTTGCGTGGAAATCAGATCCCGGCGAGCGCGCGCCTTGGTTCCGCGCCCTCATGACCGCTCCACCGCAGCAGGGCTCCCGCAAAGCCGCGCCGAAGAATCGTGCGACAGATATTTCGTTCGCCCGCAAGGCGGCATTCGACGTTCTGCTGGCTGTCGAGCGCGGCCACTCGCACTCCGACGATCTGCTGCGCGGCAAAGCTGTCAGTCTGCTTTCATCTGCCGATCGCAACCTAGCGACGGCGCTGGTGCTGGGCGTAATCCGCTGGCAAATCCGCATCGATCATCAGCTTCAGTCCCTGCTCAAGCGGCCCAACGGCAAGCTCGACGCGGAGGTCCGCATCGCGCTGCGGCTGGGCGCATTTCAGATTCTGCACATGGACCGCATTCCCGCACGGGCCGCGATCGACGAAAGCGTAGAACTGGCCAAGCAGGCCGGCCATCGCTTCGCTTCCGGAATGGTCAACGCAGTTCTGCGCAAACTGGCCGGCGCTCCGCGTGTGGACTATTCAGAGGAGAGCGCGACGGAACTCGCCCTGGCCGAGGCCCACCCTGCCTGGATGGTCGAACGCTGGGTGAGCCTCTACGGCTTCGAAGCGGCGCGCGCAATCTGCGGCCACGGCCAGACCCAGCCCGCACTTATCCTGCGCCTCGCCAACCCCGCCACAGAAGCCGAACTCACCCAGGCGGGCATTGTCTTGGAGCCCGGCCGACTGCTCACCGTTGCCCGCACCGTCGTTTCCGGCGAGGTCACCTCGACCGCGGCCTTTCACGACGGACGCGTACGCCTGCAGGACGAAGGCTCGCAACTGGTCGCTGAAATTGCAACGGCAAATCTGAACCAAGGCGAGGGACGAATCCTCGACGCATGCGCGGCTCCGGGCGGCAAAACTCTCATCGTTGCCGAGCGCAACCCGCAGGCACGCATTCTCGCCTGCGAATCCAGCCCGCCGCGCCTTGAACAGTTGCGCCAACGCGTGGGTGCGCATGCCGATCGCATTGAGTGCCGCCTCGCCGACGCCACGCAACTGAACGAAGACGCTGCCTTCGACCTGGTTCTTGCCGACGTTCCCTGCAGCGGTACCGGCACGCTGGGCCGCAACCCTGAAATTCGTCATCGCCTGCACAATGCAGATCTCGTCTGCCAGGCCGAACGCCAGCGTGCAATCCTCGGCGCCGCGTTGCGCGCGGTCCGTTCCAGTGGCCGCGTCGTCTACTCCACCTGTTCACTTGAGCCTGAAGAGAATGAGCAGGTCGTTGCCGCCGTCCTCGCGGCGACCCCGGGCGCGCGGCAGATTTCGCTCCGCGACTCCATCGAAGCCTTGCTGGGCAAATCCATACTCATCTCCGCATCAGCAGCCCGCCTTGAATCCCTGCTCACGGCGGAAGGCGCGCTACGCCTGCTCCCCGGAGCATTCCACACGGACGGCTTCTTCATTGCGCTGATAGACCGAATCGCTTGAGAATTCTCCAGCCGGACATCAAGTCACGGGCGGTCTGAATGGCATCGACAGTTTACTCCGCTGCCAGCCGCAGGCCCGCATAATCGCGCCCCAGCAGTCCGCAGAGCGCCTCGACAACCAGTTCGTGATCGGCGCGCTGCGGCAATCCGGAGACGGTCACGCTGCCCACCACGCCGCCACCCTCAACGCAAAGTGGAAACGATCCGCCATGCGTGGCGTAGTCGATCAGGGGCAGGCCCTGTTGCTCGGTGAGCGTTTCGCTCTTGGCCTTCAGCTTTAGACCCACTGCATACGAGCTGCGATGGAACCGCGCCACGACATTGCACTTGCGCCGCACCCACTCCGCGTTGTCCGGCGTGGTGTCTTCGAGCGCTGCATAGAACAGCGGCTGCCCAAACCGCCGCACATCGATTACCACGGGCAGCCCGCGCTGCTCGGCCAAGTCGCGCAGCCTTAAGCCCAACTCCCACGCCACCGCCGCATCGAACCGCGGCAGCCGCAGTTCACGTTCCTGCAAAGTGACGCGCTCCAGATCTTCACTTAATCCCATGGGTTCTTATCTCCGCGTCGATCTCAAGGCAGTGATTCATTGCGCCACGGTCAGCTTCAC
>DATKGE010000270.1:0-5316 GCA_035510955.1 Occallatibacter sp.
TGTGACGGGGGGTTGCGGAGAGGGCAAGCGGTTCGCTACAGTGAGAGAGTAAACCTCTCGCAAGCGCCCGTAGCTCAGTTGGATAGAGCGTCTGGCTACGAACCAGAAGGTCGGCAGTTCGAATCTGTCCGGGCGCACCACAAAATCAACGGTTTAGAAAGGTCAGCCCAGCAAACCTTTCATCACTTGACCGACGAGCTGGCCCATCCATCCCGCCCAGGCCTTCAAATGAAGGTCGAACACGCCCGGCTTCGCTGTGGAATATGGCGAGGTCTTGACGGACAATAAGAGAGAAGGTCATGGTGATGACGCTGGACACACTGCGAGTGGACAAGAGATCTGAGATTCTGCGCCTTGCCGAGTTGCATGGTTGCCGGAATGTTCGGGTGTTCGGCTCGGTCGCTTCAGGCGAGAACAAGCCCGGGAGCGATGTCGATTTCCTTGTGGACTTGGAGAAAGGCCGCGGACTGCTCGATATGGGTGGCTTCCTCTCGGATCTCCAGGACCTGCTGGGCGTTGAGGTGGACTTGGTCGAATCTGGCGGCATCCATCCCTACATCCGGGACCGTGTCCTTGCCGAGGCCATGCCTCTGTAGCCAGTTATGCCAGCCAAGGACTCACTCGTGTACATCATGCACATCCGCGATTCCTGTCGCCGCATCGCGGAGTACACGGGTACCGGTGGCGACAACTGGACTTCCAAGCCTCTGATTATGGACGCTGTCTGCCGCAACATCACAATCATCGGCGAAGCTGCCCGCAAACTGGATGACTCGTTTCAGCGGGCGCACCCGGAGATTCCGTGGTCGGGTATGATCGGTGCCCGGAACATAGTCATGCACGCCTACGAGTTCCTCAGGCCGGAACTGATAAGGGAAATGGCTGAGAATGACGTTCCGGAATTGCTCGCCCATTGCCTTCGCATTTTGGGCGAGGAGTGACTCCGGCAAAGCGATACGCGGCTCGCGGCGGAAACCACCGGTCCGCCACTTGGCCGTAAACTCACCGTTTAACGTAAAGAGCGGGCTAACACACGGTTAATTCACTTCTCTTCGGAGGATGCCTTCCCTATAGTGCTTCGCAAGGGGTTTCAATATGAGGAGGGAATCCATGAAGATTCTGAACGTCGCGTTGCTGCTCGGTTGTCTGATCCCATGGGTCTCCGCGCAGGAGACTCGCGGCACATTTTCCGGGACCGTTACCGACGGCAGCGGAGGCGCGATAACGGCTGCACGAGTTACCGTCACCAACGTCGGCACCAAAGCCATCGCTTTAGCCACCACCAACCAGACTGGCTATTACGAGGTTCCTCTATTGATTCCCGGCAATTATGAAGTAGTGGTGGAAGCCAGTGGATTCAAGAGGTCCGTCCGCTCCGGCCTGGTGCTTGGCTTGGGCGAACAGCAGAAAATCGACATCTCGCTGCAAGTCGGCCAACAGACCGAGTCGGTCACGGTTTCCGCGGAATCGCCGATCCTCGACACCAGCACAACCGTTAGCGGAAAGACTATGACAACCAGGGAAGTTATGGACCTACCAGTACTCGCCAACGACATTCTGGTCCAAGCCCGCATGGTGGCCGGCGTCCAGACTTCCGGGACCACCCAATACCTGACGGAAGGCCAGATCGGCGGGAGTTCGACCAGCTACTTCGCGGCCGGCAATATCGGCGGCAACGAGTGGAGCATGGACGGGGCGCCCTCAAACGGCGAGAGCCGCGACACGGCCTTCACGCCCCACACCGACATGGTGGAGGAATTCAAGGTGGAAACGAATAGTTTCGACGCTTCCTTCGGTCATTCGGCCGGCCTCAACATCAACATGTCGACCAAATCCGGCACCAACCAACTGCACGGCACAACCACCTATGAATACTGGAGTGAGCAGTGGGCGGCGGCTCCGTATTTCATCCGGCAGAATTACATCACGCAACTCGCCAATGCCAAAGCGGCCGGCAACACGACCCTGGTGAACTCTCTCGAAAGCGTGCCGGAATACCCCAAGGGCCATTCCAACAACTTTTCCGGGACGCTCGGGGGGCCTGTTTACATCCCGAAGGTTTTCAACGGGAAGAACAAGCTGTTCTTTTTCTTCGCCTACTCCGGCGCGCGCGACGATATTCCGGCTCGTCCGAGCGACATCAACGACACCGTTCCCACCGTGCCGGAGCGAACCGGGAACTTCTCGGACCTGATTCCACTGGGAGCGCAGTACACCATTTACGATCCCTTAAGCGTCACCGCGAATCCCAGCAGCGCCGGGCACTATATTCGCACGCCTTTCCCCGGCAACATCGTTCCCCAGAGCAGAATCACCGACCCGTTGTATGCGTTTTACAACAACGCTATCCCGTTGCCGAACAACAATCCCTCCAGCCCGACACAAGCGCCCTTGACCAACTTCCTGCCACACTGCCAACCCGACGACAATCACTACAATGCCTTCGATAACAAGAACGACTTCGACCCGAACGCGAAGAACCGTTTTTATTTTCGCTGGAATTGGAGCCACTACGTCGAGTTCTACGGCGACCCGACCTGCACGGGCCTGCTGACCACGGACGACACGCGGCGTAACGTCAGCGGCGTGGTGGACTGGACTTTCACGCCGACGCCCACAACCGTGGTAGACGTGGCGATCGCCGCCAATCAATTTTTCATTCGAAACTACAACGAGGGCCTGATTCAGTACAAACCGAGCACGGTCGGGCTGCCGTCTTACATGGATCAATACTGCGAGGCGCATGCCGACTGCGCGCTGCCCGCCGTAAACCTTGGGGGATCGTACTATTTGTACAACGGCAGCACTTTTGGCCGCTCGCTTTCCTCTTATCCGAAATACCGCACGCAGGGCATCAAGGTCAACGTTTCGCATGTTCTAGGCAAGCACAGCTTCCGTGGGGGCATCGATTTCCGGGAGCAACTCCTGCACAACATCGGCGCGAACGGCAATTCCATGGGGAGTTTCACGTTCAGCAATACCTATACGCAGGCAACCGACAATGGAGCCATTGCGGCGGGCGCCCTGGGCCTGAGCTATGCGGCCTTCCAGTTGGGAATCCCCACCAGTATGTCCGTCGACAACAATACCAGCATTACGGAGTCCAATCCGTATTACGGCTTCTATGCGATGGATACCTGGCGCGTCGCGCGCAACCTCACCTTGACTCTCGGGCTCCGGATGGAATACGAAGCGGGTCCGATCGAGGCGTATAATCGCGCCATCGGCCCATTCAGCCCGGCTGTACAGTTGCCCATCGCCGCCGCCGCGGAGGCAGCTTATGCCGCCAACCCGATTGCGCAGCTTCCGGCCAGCGCTTTCACCGTCCAGGGAGGAAATACTTATCTCGGCGTCAACGGCGTGACCAATCATGTGTGGCAGAACGAGTTGATGCCTCTCCCGCGTTTGGCCGCGGCATGGCAGGTGACGCCGAAAACCGTCGTCCGCGCCGGCTACGGGATCTACTACGACACTCTCAACGTTACCAACGAATCCGCCAATCAGAGCGGCTACTCCTGCACCCAGACCAATGTGGCCAGCAGCAATTCCGGCGTCACCTGGAACTACGGAAACCCGTACCAAGGCGTTTCCATCCTCAGCAATCCCTTTCCGAGCATGGCGGGCGGCGCTTCTCCGTGCGTGCCCTATGGAAACGCGCTGGGCTCGATGTATCAGGTGGGGCGCGGTTTCACCTTCATACCCTACGATCGCGAGCACCCGCAGGTGCAGAGATGGCGGGCCTCGGTGCAGCGGCAGCTCGGGAGAGACATGCTCGTCGAAGCCACCTACTGGGGTCAGTGGTCGAGCGATCTGGGCGTTACCCATAGGCTCGACGCGCTACCGGCTCAATATTGGGCCACCGGACTGGTCCGCAACAACACTCTGAACAACGCCCTGACGCAAAACGTCAGCAACCCGTTCTACATTGGCAATTTCGCGGCTCTGCAGACTTCCAATCCGACGCTCTATGCCTATATGAACACGCAGTCGTTCTACACCAGTTCCACCATCCAGGTCAACCAACTGCTCCGGCCAGACCCGCAGATGAACGGATTGAATCAAGCGGACACTCCGCTCGGGAGGAACCGGATCAAGTCCCTGGAAGTGGACTTTAACCGGCGTCTGTCGCATGGCCTTAATCTGAACTTCTCCTGGTCGTGGCTGAGCGCGTGGGACAAGACGACCTTCAGCAATGAATTCGATCCCGTGCCCACCTGGTATCCGAGCAACAATGCGCGTCCGGAGCGGCTGACCATCAACGGGCTGTACGAATTGCCTTTTGGCAACGGAAAGCCATTCCTGAACCACGGCATTGCCGCCGCGATCCTGGGCGGTTGGCAAATCGCCGCAACGTGGGAATATCAGTCGGGCGATGAGCTCAGTTGGGGTAACATTTACTACTACGGCGGCATGAGCACGCTGGCTTCCACTCTGAACGATGTGTCGTCGAAGAGTATAGCCGAGTGGTTCAATACTTCGGCGGACTTCGAGCGCAATCCGTCCAATCAGCCGGCGTCGTATTCGGTGCGCGTCTTCCCGCAGTACATCAACGGCGTGCGCGGCGACAAACTGCTGCAGACGAACGCCAACCTGCACCGCGCCATCAGGCTGTTCGAAAGGATGACGCTGCACGTGCGCGCGGATGTGTTCAACATATTCAACCGCTCGCAGATGTCCGATCCGGATACGAACCCGAATGACTCGACATTTGGCCAGGTTCTGTCCGAGACGGGCTCGCAGAACCGGTTCCTTCAGGTTCAGGCGCGCATTCAATTCTGATTGTGGCCCGCAAAGGATTTGGTTTATGCCGGTGATGCCGAACTGAGTCCGGTGTGCCAGCCAAATCCGGGCCGAGGGAGCCAAAAACGCTCAATCGGGGGCGGCTAGGTCTACAATTTGAGGGAGGCGAGTAAGTATTGTGCTGCAAGCCGGGCAGGAGAACCGAAAATGAATCGAAGATTGTTTCTGAAGTCGATGGCGGCGTCGTCGACCGCCGCATTGGCGGGTCTGCCGCGCGCCGAGGCCGCGTTGCCTCAGGCGAAGATCACGCGGGTGCGGATTTATCAACCGCCCAACCTCAACCAGCTTTTCAATCAAAGCAATATGCTGTGCACGGTGGAGACCGACGCCGGACTCACCGGCATCGGAGAAGGCGGCTCCAAGGACACGCTGGAGCAGTGCGCCGGAAGCCTGATCGGCAAGAACCCGTTCCAGATCGAAACCCTCTGGCAGCGGATGTACATGGAATGGTTCTACCCGCCCGGCAGGGAGAAAATCGACGCGCTGGGAGCGCTGGACCTGGCCCTGTGGGACATC
>DATKGE010000271.1:0-20251 GCA_035510955.1 Occallatibacter sp.
GGCGGCGGCTATCTCTCCTCGAACGACATGCGCGTCCACTTCGGATTGGGAAGCGCGGCCAGGATCGATGAAGTGGAAATTCACTGGCCGAGCAGGACCATGGAGAAGGTGAGGCTGCCAGCGGTGGACCGCATCTACACCATCACCGAGGGTAGGGGCGTCACGGGCGCGTTGTGCAAGGGCGGGCTCTGCGGGGTGCGAACAACGGCCGCTGCGAAGCGTTCAAGCAGGAACGCCGCGCACTGAGGTTGCATTCCCTCGGCGGCTAAAGCCGAGGTCAAACGTAGCTCAAGATGTACGGGCTGAAGCCCGTACCCTTCACCGGAGACCCATACGCGTCATGAAGCCTGCGTTGAGGCCTCTGCGATAAACTCAATCGGTGGAGGCGCCCTGTTGCCGCAGTTTCCCTGTCTTTTTGCCTGCGCGTTGATCGCGGCGCTGCTCTTTCCCGCCGCAACCGTTGCTCCCGTTTCCGCGCAGGTTGCGCCGAAGCAGCAACCCGGGATGGGCAGCAATGCAGGTGCTGGCGCTCCGCCGGTCTACGATGCAGCCAAACGTCCTATCACTGCGGGTGGCATTGTCGATTCCGGCCCGATCGTCTTCGAGGACGGGACAAGAGCGGCAGGACTCTCCGGCTGGACCCACGTGATGGGCGCGGCCGATAAAGGTTTGATTATCGACACCAACGGCTCCGGCGTGGGGCTGATCGACTACGACAACGACGGATGGCTCGATATTTATCTGCTCAACGGTTCCACCTTCAATGCCATGGACGGCAAGGAGACGCCACCCCACGCAGCCCTGTTCCACAACAACCACGACGGCACCTTTACCGACGTGGCCGCAAAGGCCGGCGTCACCAACGACCGCTGGGGATTCGGCGTGACCGTCGCCGACTATGACAACGACGGCTGGCCGGACATCTTCGTTTCCAACTGGGGCAAGAACCGGCTCTACCACAACAATCACGACGGAACCTTTACCGACGTCGCTGAAAAGGCCGGCGTCACGCTGGGCAACTGGAGCGCAGGCGCCACCTTCGGCGATTACGACGGCGACGGCCGCCTGGACCTTTTTGTCACCGGCTACGTTCATTTCGATCGCGAGAATCTGCCTTATGCCCATACCAGGGCCGCGAGCAACAATACCTGCGAGTTTCGCGGCGTGCCTGTGATGTGCGGCCCGCGCGGTCTGGAGAGCGAACCGAATCATCTGTTCCACAACAACGGCGACGGAACCTTTACCGACGTGACCGTGAAGGCCGGCTTGTCGAACCCGGCCAATCACTACTACGGCCTCACCCCCGTTTTTGTGGATGTGAATAACGACGGCAAGGTTGACCTGGCGGTGGCCAACGACTCCACGCTGAGCTATCTTTACCTCAATCGCGGCGATGGTACGTTTGAAGACGCGAGCCTCACCTCGGGTTTTGCGCTCAATGAGGACGGCCGTGAAGTGGCCGCGATGGGCGTTGCCGTGGGCGACTACATGAACAATGGCCTGGTTGATTTTGCAATCAGCGACTTCTCCGATGAGGCCAAGCTGCTGTTCCACAACGACGGCGGCGGAAGCTTTACCGAGGTCTCAATGCGCTCCGGCATCGGCAAGAAGTCGATTCCCTTTCTCGGCTGGGGCGACGGCTTTCTGGATTACGACAACGACGGCTGGCTCGATCTGATGTTCATCAACGGGCACATTTATCCCGTGGCCGACAAGGAAGACTGGGGCACCTCGTATGCGCAGCGGCCGCTGTTGTTCCACAATCTGCGTGACGGCAAATTCGAAGAGGTGCCGCCCGTCAAAGACTCAGGATTAGCCGTGGTGACGGCTGGGCGCGGAGCAGCCTTCGGCGATCTGTTCAACGACGGCAAGATCGATGTGGTTATCAATCCAGACGATGGGCCGCCGGTGTTGTTGCGGAATGTGAACCCCGATCATCACCATTGGGTAGAGTTGAAACTGGTCGGTGGACCGAAGAGCCCCCGCGACGCTGTCGGAGCAACGGTCTATCTCACGGCCAACGGCATGCGGCAACGGCAGGATGTGATAAGCGGCGGAAGCTACGTCTCGACCAACGATCCGCGGCCGCACTTCGGGCTGGGAGATTCCACCGATGCGGGAACCGCAGAGATTCACTGGCCTTCGGGCGAGAAGGAAACCGTCAAGCTGCCCGCCGTCGACCGCATCTTCACCATTACTGAGGGCAAGGGGATTACGGGAACCCTCTGCGGTGGGTCGGCTTGCGCGGCTGCCGCTGGAACCGCAACGACGGGAGCGAAACCATGATGGAGCGCCCTGTCGCCGCAATGCATCTAATTGGCGCATTGTGTCTGGGCTTTGCCTCGATCGCTGCGAACCAAGCCCAAACCCAGGCGCCGAGTGCAACACCGGCGAGCGCATCGATGCCGAAGCCAGGAATTCCGGGGCGCTTCGTCGATGTCACCGAGCAGGACGGTGTGCACTTTCTGCATGTGGCTCCGCACACCTCGCGCAAATATCTGCTTGAGACGATGGGCTCGGGTGTGGCTCTGTTCGATTGCGATAACGATGGCCGCCTCGATCTCTTCCTGGTCAACGGCGCGCCGTACGCCGATCCAACGCCTACTGGCTTCATTCCCCAGAAAACCGGGCCGCAGGATTGGAACCGCATGTACCACCAGAAGGCCGATGGAACGTTCGAGGACATTACGGAGAAGTCGGGACTCAAGGGCGTGGGCTACGGCATGGGCGTGGCCGTGGCCGACTATGACAACGATGGATACGAAGATGTTTTCGTCACCGGCTACGGAGGCAACCGCCTTTACCACAACAACGGCGACTGCACCTTTACCGACGTGACGGACAAGGCAGGCGTAGGCGGCAGCGGCTGGTCCACTTCCGCGGCATGGGTCGACCTGGACAACGACGGCCTGCTCGACCTGGTCGTGGCCCGCTATGTCACCTGGGATTGGAATGACGTCTGGTGTGGCGAGCACCGCGAGGGGTACCGCGGCGTCTGCCATCCCGACGTCTTCCCGCCGATCAGCATGCTGGTGTATCACAACGACGGCGACGGCCGTTTTACCGACGTGTCGCACAAGCTGGGGCTCGACAAGCCCGCCAAAGCGCTGGGTGTCGCCATAGCCGACTATGACCGCGACGGCCGCATGGACCTTTTCATCGCCAACGACTCGATGCCCGAGTTTCTCTTTCACCAAAAGCCGGATGGAACCTTCGAAGAAGTCGGCCTGGAGTCGGAAGTGGCCGTGAATTCCGAAGGGCAAACGTATGCCGGCATGGGCGTCGACTTCGCCGATTACGATAACGACGGCTGGCCGGATATTGTGGTGACCGACCTGGCCAACCAGCGATACGCGCTCTACCAGAACAACCGCGACGGCGCCTTCAACTACGCATCCCTGTTCACCGGCATCGGCGCCATGTCGCAGCTCCACTCCGGATGGAGCCTGCGCTTCATGGACTACGACAACGATGGATGGAAGGACCTTCTCATTGCCCAGGGACACGATATGGATAACATCCAGCTTGTCTCCCCCATGCTTCGCTATCGCGAACCGATGATGTTGCTGCGCAATACCGGCAAGAAGTTCGAGGATGTGTCGGCGATCTCGGGCGACGTGTTCCACGATGCGTGGGTGGGCCGCGGCATGGCCATCGGCGACATTGACAACGACGGCCGCATCGACGCCGTGGTCAGCACCAACGGCGGCGCGGCGCACATCCTGCTTAATAAGACAGTTACCCAAAACCACTGGATCACCCTGCACTTGACCGGCCATAAGAGCAACCGCGACGGCATCGGCGCAGTGGTCAAGCTGACCACTGCGCAGGGGCCGCAATGGGTCACGGCGACCACGGCGAGCGGCTATCTCTCTTCCAGCGACCCACGTGTGCATTTTGGACTGGGCGTCAGCGCGGTGGCTGACAGCATTGAGATCCGCTGGCCCAGTGGGATTGTGCAGACGCTGACCAACGTCAAAGGTGACCGGCAGATCCAGGTAGATGAGCCGGTGGCCGGCTCTGGCGGGTCGGTCCAGCCGGCAAAACCCTGAGCCTTCGTTGACTGTTGACTGGCCGTTACCGGGACCGGGTTCGTGCGTCCGCGGGGCGGAGACAAAGAGCCGCATACCGGGAATGGCAATCCTTTTCAGCAAATTACGTTCCGCAAACGTTTAAGCAGGCTCTCGACGCATTCACCGGCTTGAGCAACAGGAGGCGTATCGCCGGGGCTCGCGATTGGGGTTCTCCCGGAAGCAATACGTGGCCCAAAAAATCCCTTGACAGTGCTAAATTGTCGGCATAAGATCGCTCGCTATGGAATCGTTGTCACTGCGAGATGGTATCGATTCCACGTATACCAGGAACAGCAGGTCAGCGGTCGCACCGTTGCCCAGTGCTGAAATCACGGCTTGAAGCAAGACTTCAGAACCACTCAAGGAGAACCAGTGAGACACATACCAAGAACTCAGGAGCGCTCTACGCTGTCTCTGCCCATCCCAGTTTCACGGATTGCCTTCGCTCTGGCGTTCGCAATCATGGGGTTGATGCTGTTGACTCCTCGGACTGCTTCCGCGCAAGCCAGTGCGGGCATTACCGGCACAGTTACAGACACCAGCGGCGCCGTCATCCGAGGCGCACGTGTAACCCTCACCAATGAAGGAACCGGGGGCTCCGATCACACCGTGACCGAAAGCGCCGGGACCTACTCATTCAAAGGCGTTCTGCCGGCGAAGTATTCGATCTCGGTTGAAGCCGCCGGATTCAAGAAGTCCGTTCAGAAGGGGGTCAACATCGAGGTCAGCACCACCCCCACCATCGACTTGACCCTCAGCGCCGGCGCGGCAAGTGAAACCGTGAGTGTTGCCGCCGACCAGGTCGCGCTGAACACTACGCAACCGGAATTGGGCAGCACCATTGAACCGATTGTCGTGGACGCGCTGCCGACCGAAGTCTCGGGCCGCGGCCGCCAGGTGGATCAACTGCAATTCCTGGCTCCCGGCACCACCGGCGGCACCTTCTCCCATCGCATCAGCGGCGGCGTCGACTTCGAACAAGAGATCATGTACAACGGCATCCCCGCGCCGCAGCCTGAAACCGAGGGCTACACCACCAACTTCAATCCCCCGTTCGACCTGGTGGAAGAGTCCAAGGTGGAACGCTCGACGTTCTCCGCGCAGTTCGGCCTCGGCCAGGGCGCTCTGACTTATCAGATGAAATCGGGCACGAACCAGTACCATGGCAGTGCATTTGAAATCAACCGCAACAGCTTATTCGACTCCGTGCCGTTCTTTGACGGCCCGGCATGGGGCGGCTCCACCAGGCCACCCACCGATCACGAGAACAACTACGGTTTCTCGATCGGCGGTCCCATTCGCATTCCGCATCTCTACGACGGCCGCAACAAGACCTTCGGCAACTACAGTCAGGAATGGTACAAGCAGGCCGAATTGAACGATGGCATCTCCCAAGTTCCCACGGCTCTGGAAAAGACGGGCAACTTCACCGACTTTGTGGACGCAACCGGAGCTCTAGTCCCTATCATCGATCCCACCACCGGCCAGCAATTTCCGGGTAACATTATTCCTGCGGGCCGGATCAGCAAAAATTCCGCGGCGATTATCCCGTTCATCCCCGATCCTGACCGTCCCGGCAGCGGCCCCGGCGGCTTACAAAGCAACAAGAGCGCCGCTCCCAATTCTTTCCCGAATATCCAGCACGTCTGGGGATTCGTGGTCGACCAGACGCTGACGCCCACGCAGAGCCTGCACTACGCCGAGTGGCGCAACAGCTTTTCCACCACCAGCTTCGACAACTCTCCGCTGGCCCTTGCTCCCAACCCGCTCAACAGCATGAAGTTCGAACCGGCTCTGGGCAGCATCTTCCTGTTGAACTACTCCAACGCCCTCACGCCCCACCTCGTCATGACGGCTGGTTTTGGCTGGATCGGCGAAATTAATAACCAGTTCAACGACACTGTAGGATGCGGCGCAACCGCAGGGTGTTCGGGTCTCTATCCTCAGATAGCGGACACGACAATTCCTCCCTACATAACATGGTCTGGAGGCGGCTCTAACAACTACACGAAGTGGGGCACCCAAGGTTCGTGGTTGGAGTCCATCAACCGCAAGCTGGGCGTCTCCATCGTCAACAACTGGCTTTGGACCAAGGGCCGCAACACCTTCAACATCGGCGGTGAATTCCGCCGCGCCTATCAGGACGACAATGAGGAGCAGACCGAGGGAGGGCAGTTCACCTTCAGCAATCTCGAGACCTCGGACCCAACCAGCCCGAACTTCCAGACCGAGGGCAGTGCGTTCGCCAGCTTCCTTCTTGGCCTTCCCGATGAGGCAAACCGCAGCGATTCCCAGGAACTGCGGCTGCGCAACCTTGATATCTCACCCTATATGCAGGACGACATCAAGCTGTCGTCGAAGCTCACTCTCAATCTCGGAGTCCGCTGGGATATCCAGGTGCCCTTTACCGAGAACAACAACCTGATCGTCTACTTCGATCCCGACAACCCAGGCACCAATCCGGCGGCCGGCGGAATTCCCGGAGGCCTGACCAAGTTCGGCACCTGCACCGGTTGCTCCGGAATCGATCGCGCCACAACCCATTTCAGCCATGTTGGCCCGCGCTTTGGATTCGCCTACAAACTGGACAACAAGACAGTTATTCAGGGCGGCCTGGATGTCGCGTTCCTCGATGGCGGCGCATATGAGTACGGCACCAACAAAGTCGCGGTCAACTATGGCAACCTGCTCACCGGCGCCTTTTCACGCCCCAGCACCGGAAGCAACGTTTCGGGATTTGGGAACTGGGACACCAATGCTATCCCCACGCCTGTCGCTACGCCCTTCGGCCCAAGCATCGGCAACGGTCTTCAGGTTGACGCCTTCAGCGCGAAGGACGGATACGCTCCCTACAGCCAGCAGTGGAACATCAACGTGCAGCGCGAACTTCCTTACAACATGTTTGTCATGGCTGCATGGGCCGGAAACCGAGTCATCCATCTGCCCAGCCAGAACAATGAGATTGACCAGATGAACCCGTCGTTCGATGCTCAGTACGGCGGCGTGCTGAGCACCTGCGCGGCCAACAAAGGCAATTCCGTGCTGTCCGACACCTTCTCCAGCGGGTGCGCACAGGCGGATGGATTTACAACTCCCTATCCCAACTTCGTGACCGACTTTGGGTCAAGTTCCACTGTCGAACAGTCGCTCGTTCCCTACCCACAATTCACCAAGATCTTCAACAACTTTGAAGGCTATGGCACCACCTATTACCAGAGCATCCAGGTTGAAGTGGATAAACGCTTCAGCAACGGCTTGTCCTTTCTGGCGGGCTACACGCTTTCCCACTCGCTGGACAACGCTTCGAGCGGCTTCTCGAGCTTTACCTCGGGCGGCATCAACAAGTACAACCAGAAACCGGAATGGTCAGTCTCCAACTCGGACGAACCGCAAACCTTCAAGGCGAGCGGAACCTACGAACTGCCGATCGGTCCAGGCAAGAAATACGTCAACAATCATTTGCTTGGCAACCTCGTCGGCGGCTGGCAGGTGGGATGGATTCTGGACTATGAAAATGGAGGAGACACCGGCGTCGGTGAAAACGGCTCTCCGTTCCCGAACGGGTTCGAGCGGCCAAATCGCAACACTTCAGTGCCGCTGGGAACCGCCTCCTACAATCGTGAGAAGGACCAGTGGCTCGCCGGCAGTACTGCCGCTCCAGCGCAGATTTTCAACCCTGCTGGCTTCACGGCCACCCCATCCCAATACGTTATCGGTAATTCCCTCAGGGCATACGGCAAGCTGAGAAACCCAGGTATCGCCAATGAGAGCATCAATGCCAGGAAGCATTTCTACATTGGAGAGCACGTCCAGGCCATTCTCCAGGTGGACTACTTCAATGCATTCAACCGGACCATCTTCAACGGTCCCGACACCAACTTTAGCGATAAGACCTTTGGCCAGACGATTACCGAGGGCGCGAACGTCGGCGCCTTCAACGGAACGGATAACCGCCAGGGCCAGGTCCAGTTCCGATTGCAGTTCTAAGCTTGGCGGTGGAAGTCAGTATCTGGGCTTGAACCGCATGAACCCGTCGTAACTATGGCCGGATTGCTCAAACAGCAATCCGGCCGTTTCTTTTGCTCGCGGGCCGGGCCGTACGCTCAGCGTGAAGACTCAACGATCGCGCGAAGCAACAGAAGCGCGACCGAACTATAATCGAGAAGCATGAAAATGAATCACTCCACGGCGCGCAATTGCTGGACGTTGCATTTGCTTGCTGCCTGTTTCTTTTTCCTCTCACTAATTCCCGCCCTTGCCGGCCAGGCCAACGACGAAGTTACGCCCCAAGTGCAGCAGTTATACGCACAGGCCAAGGCCGCTCAGCAGCGCGGCGACAGTGCCGAGGCAATCGAAAAATATCGTGCCATGATCAAGCTCGCGCCCCACCTGGCCGCTGCATACAACAACCTGGGCATGCTTTACTTCAACAGCCATGACTATGCTCACGCCGCGGAGGTGCTCAAGCGCGGCCTGGAACTCCATCCGGATATGCCCACGGCATCGGCCATGTTAGGCATGAGTTACTTCCAGCTTGGCGCGGATGAGAAAGCGGAGCCCCTTCTGCGGGCAGCGTTGAAGGCCAATCCCACCGATAACACCATCGAGATGATGCTCGCGCATATCCTGATCAACCTCAGGAAGTATACCGAGGCAGCGTCTTACCTGAATAACTTCCTGGAGCGGAATCCGAAAGACCAGCAGGCATGGTATATGCTCGGCAAGACTTATCTGCAGATGTCGGGGGATGCGCTGAAGAAAGTCGATGAGATCGATCCGAATTCAGTTGTGGCGCACGAGATTGCGGGCGAGATCGATGAGAGCATGCACAACTACGACGTTGCGCTTGTCGAGTACCAGAAGGCCATCGATATGGCTCCGCAACAGCCTGGCACGCACATGCACATGGCCAACGCCTACTGGCTCATCGGCAAGTGGGAGTCGGCACAGACGGAGTTCAAGGCCGAGCTGGCGAATGACCCCAACAGCTGCACCGCGCGCTGGAAGCTGGCCAACGCGATGCTTGAGGCGAACGACTCCAACGACGAAGCGCTGGCCCAGTTGAATCAGTCCATCGATCGCTGCCCCTTGCTGATGCAGGCCCGCGTGGACCGGGCGCGCGCGCTGATCCGGCTGGGCAAACAGAGCGATGCGCTGCCCGATCTGCTGATGGCCGTAAAGGATAGTCCAACCGAGCCAACCATTCATTTTCTCCTGGCCGCCGTCTATAGGTCGCAGGGCAAGAGCGCAGATGCACAACAGGAGATGCAGACGTATAGCCGGCTGCAGCGGGAAGCCAGCGAAGCCGTAGCGGGGCAGGCAAATGGCGCCAATGCGATCAAGAATGCTGCCCACTAAAGCGCTCGCGCGCATTATTCAGTGCGCGATCGGTCTCTCGTTCTTCGTCGCACTCGCATGCTACTGCCAGCCGTCGAGCGACCCCCTGGCGGAAGAGCGAGCTCTGCTTGCGGAAGGTAAACTCGCGGCTTCCGACGCTGCACTCCATAGCTACTTGAAGGACCATCCCACTTCCGCCGAAGCTCATTTTCTGCTCGGCTACGTTCTGTTTCGCGAGCAGAAGCCGGCAGACTCGCTGGCCGAGTTCACTGCGGGCGCCCGCAGCCGGCGCCCCAGTGCGGACGAATTGAAGGCTGTAGCTTCAGATTACGTGCTGCTGCGCGACTTTGCCGACGCAGATAAGTGGTTTACCGAAGTAATCGTCGAGAAGCCTGACGATGCGGATGCCTGGTACCTGCTGGGGAGAACCAAATATAACGAGAATTCGTTCGCAGAGGCGGTCTCGAGCTTCCAGCGCTGCCTGACACTACGGCCCAAAAATATCGAGGCTGAAAACAATCTCGGCTTGGCATGGCAGGGTCTGAACAGTCCCGAGAAGGCCAAGGCAGCCTATCGGACCGCAATCGACTGGGAGGGTGCGGCGCCCACAGATCCGCAGCCATTTCTGAACCTCGGCTCGATGCTTGCCGAAGAGTCCGATTTCGACCATGCGACTCCGCTTCTGCTGAAGGCCGCTGCGCTTTCTCCGGACAACCCGAAGGTGCACGAGGAATTGGGCCATGTGTTTGAAGCCCGGCAGAATTTGCCTGAAGCGCAAGCCGAATTGGAACGGGCCGTCGCCCTGGCGCCGGGCACTTCCGCACTGCACTTCAAACTTGGGCAGATTTACAGGCGTGAAGGCATGCACGACCGCGCGCAGCAGGAGTTTGCCCTGTGCGAAAAGCTCAACAGCACTCACTCCTCCACCAGCACGCCGAACCCCCTCAAACCGGATCAGCCCGCGCCGCACTAAGCGCATTTGGCCTCTCGCCTGCAGTTCCCCGTAGAAGCCGGCCGAAGCAAAAGAGCAGGTCTCATCGCCGCGCTCTGTCATCCCATGCGCATCCAGGTTTCACCCTGCAGCGGCCAGCATCTGCCCAAACCCAGCACAACCGGAAATATTTGTGGTATCGTTTCCAGTCCCATCGTCGTAGGGGTATAATTCGCGGAGACGTTGCGATGGTGGCGCCGGCACTTGCTGGGAACGCCAACTCTGTTCGCGAAGTCATGCGGGGGATCGGGAATGAACAATGTAAGTGGTATCGACGGTAGTGTGCGCGCCTGGGACATCAGCCTGTTAGTGGTAGCGCTTTGCATATCTGGAGGACTGATTGGCCGGCCGGCTCATGCCCAGTCGGCGGAACAGGCAGCGCAAATTGTCAAATCGCTTTATGCCAACTCCCAGGCGGTCGTGGGGCGGCTGAGCGAACTGGATCGCCTGCCCGCGGATGAATGGCGCTACCACGCGGGAGATCTGGCCCATGGAGAGTCCACTGATCTCGACGATTCCTCATGGCAGGCGGTGAAGGCGCCAGCGCAAGGATCGCAGGAGGCGGAGTGGTTCCGCCGCTGGATTGAAGTCCCGCAGACCCTCCATGGCTACGACCTGACCGGCACGCGGATATGGTTTTCATTCAAGGCCAACGCCAACGGCCCGATGCCGGAGATCATTTACTTCAACGGCCGCCGCGTGGCCCTGGGCGACGATCTTGAACCGATCGTGCTCTTCGACAAGGCGAAGCCGGGCGACAAGGTTCTCGTTGCCGTAAAGCTATTGCACACGGTGGATAAGAAGACCTTCGGCGGCGCGGGGTTGAAGATTGATTTTGCCGAAAATCGCCCTAACCCCGAAGATCTGCGCCTGGAGATTCTTTCCGCGGCCTTGCTGCTTCCGAGCCTCTCGAAGAGTGTTGATGCCGACACGGCGACCCTGGAGAAGGCAACCGACGCAGTTGATTTGAGCGCCCTGGACGCGAAGGATCAGGCGAAGTTCGACGCGTCGTTAAAGCAGGCCCAGTCGACTCTTGAAGGCCTGAAGCCGCTGCTGCAACAGGCGACATTGCACCTGACCGGTAACTCGCACATTGATGCGGCGTGGCTATGGCCGTGGACCGAAACGGTAGACGTGGTGAAACGAACTTTCGGCACCGCCTTGCAATTGATGAACGAATATCCCGACTACACCTACACGCAGTCCGCAGCTCAATACAACGCCTGGATTGCGGACAAGTATCCGCAGATGAACGACGAAATCAAGCAGCGCATCAAGGAAGGGCGCTGGGAGATTGTAGGCGGCATGTGGGTCGAACCCGACTTGAACATGCCGGACGGTGAA
This sequence comes from Occallatibacter sp., assembly GCA_035510955.1. Lineage (GTDB taxonomy): Bacteria > Acidobacteriota > Terriglobia > Terriglobales > Acidobacteriaceae > Telmatobacter. The sequence continues at coordinate 11,746 of DATKGE010000271.1, forward strand.
GCGCAGGTGCGCTCGATCCTCGTCGGCAAGCGCTGGTTCCAGAAAGAATACGGCGTCGATGTCCGCATCGGCTGGAACCCCGATTCGTTCGGATACACATGGCAGTTACCGCAGATTTACAAAAGATCGGGCATCGATTACTTCGTGACCCAGAAGATGACCTGGAACGACACGAACCAACTTCCATTCAAGCTTTTCTGGTGGGAGTCGCCCGACGGCAGCAAGGTGCTGACTTACTTCCCGCATGACTACGCCAATGACAATCTGAATCCAGTACGTCTTTCCAACGATCTTGCACAGGCGCGGCAAAGGGCGCCCGGCATGTTGGAGGTGATGGACCTGTATGGGATCGGCGACCACGGCGGCGGGCCGACGCGAGCGATTCTGGATGAAGGCGTGCATTGGATGCAGCCCGACAAGGTCATTCCCAAGTCGAATTTCGGGACCGCGCAGAGTTACTTCACCAGCATCGAAAGCAAGATAGCTCCGGACTCGCCGATGTGGGATTACAGTTCGATCGCCAAGGGATACAATCCACCCCCGACGCCTGCAAATGGCGAAGTTGCCATTCCGACTTGGAAAACTGAAATGTATTTCGAGTATCACCGCGGCGTGATGACCACTCAGGCCAACCATAAACGCAACATGCGCGATAGCGAAGAGCAGGCATTGAATGCCGAGAAGTTTGCCTCGTTGGCGTGGCTCGGTGGCAAGCCGTATCCCGGAGATGAACTTACCGAAGCATGGAAGAAGATCACGTTCAATGATTTCCACGACCTGGCCGCCGGCTCGGGCATCGGAATCATTTACAAGGAAGCGCAGAAAGATTTTGACGATGTGCGCTGGGCGACCAACGAGATTTCGCAGGAGTCGATCAAGGCTCTGCAAGCCGGCATCGATACGCATGTCGCAGCGGGAGTTCCTGTGCTGGTGTTGAACCCGCTGGCCTGGGAGCGTTCCGGTCCGGTCACGGTTGACGTTCAGTTGCCGGCGGCATCTGCAGGCGGTGTTTCCGTTCTGGATGCGGCCAATCATGTTGTGCCTTCGCAGGTAATCAAGAGCGATGCGAAGACCAATAGCTACACTTTGCTGATCCTGGCAAATAGCGTGCCTTCGATGGGTTACAAAGTGCTGCACGTCACTTCGGGAACAAAGCCGTTCGCGAGCGATTTGAAGGCGGAGGGACTAACGCTGGAAAACTCCGCGCTGAAAGTCACGGTCGACAAGCAGACGGGCTGCATCACCAGCCTCTACGACAAGAAGACAAGCTTCGAAGCACTGGCTCCGGGCGCTTGCGGGAACCAGTTGCAGACCTTCAAGGATCTCCCCAAGGACTACGATGCGTGGAACATCGATCCGGGCACACTCGATCATTTCACTTCCATCGATAAAGCCGACTCGGTTGAACTGGTCGAGAAGGGCCCGATGCGCGGTGCGATCCGTGTAACTCACACCTGGCAGAACTCGAAGTTTGTCCAGGACATCACGCTCAACACCGGTGCGGACCAGGTAGATGTGGTCAACGACATCGATTGGCATGAGACGCATGTGCTGTTGAAGGCCGCATTCCCGTTGGCCGCCACCAGTGACAAGGCCACATATGAGGTTCCTTACGGCAGCATTCAGCGTGCCACCACGCGCAACAACAGTTGGGAGAAGGCGCAGTTTGAAGTGCCTGCTCTGCGCTGGGCCGATCTGGGCGATGGGCAGCATGGCTTCAGCCTGATTAACAACTCCAAGTACGGTTACGACGACGCGGGCAATGTGCTTCGCCTCTCGCTGCTGCGCTCGCCCACCTGGCCCGATCCCGATGCTGACCGCGGACATCATCATTTCACTTACGCTCTATATCCGCATGGCGGCGACTGGAAGCAGGCGCTGACAGTGCGGCATGGCTATGAATACAACTACCAGCTCCAGGCGATGCAAGTGCAGGCGCACACCGGCAGCCTCGCAGCCGAGTACGCGTATGTAACCGTGAAGCCGGAGAACGTGGTTCTCACTGCTCTCAAAAAGGCGGAGGATTCCAACGGTCTGATCTTCCGCGTGTATGAATGGGCGGGTAAGTCGGGCGATGTAGACATTCATGTGCCCAAGGGCGCAACCGGAGCAACTGTAACTAATCTGATGGAAAAGCCGGAGGGTACCGCACTCAAGCTTGTGGGCGACACAGTTACAGCGCCCATTCATCCGTTTGAAATCCTGACAGTTCGCGTTGATTATCCAGCCAGCCAATAAGCACGCAAACTAACTGGACAGTTCTCTACTCTTCAATGTGGCGCCCGGATCTCATCCAGGCGCCATACTTTTTTCGGCTCTAGTTAATGGGTGGAGTACAGCCGCAGGAACTGCGCTGTATGAGGCAGGTCTTCAGCTTGATTTGCCGAGCCTGCTTGGAAGAGGCCGGAGAGCCGGTTCTATGCTCATCGAATAACTGCTCGAAAAGAATCTCCGCGGCCCGGCGTCCAATCTCCTCGACCGGCTGCTGAATGACGCTGATGGATGGGCGGACCGTCGAGGCAAGCTCGAAGTCGTCGAAGCCCAGCAAGGCAATGGCCTGAGGCATGGCAATGTTGAATTTCTGCAGCGCCTCAAAGGCATAGATTGTCGTGCTGTTCTTGAGCGCAAAAATGGCGTCCGGCGGGTTCGGCCCGTCCAGCAGGGCTTTGATCGCATATTCCGCGGATCGGTAGTCTGTAACCGAAGTGTCGAAAATAGGCGTCAGGTGCGCAGCTTCGATCGCCTTGCGATATCCAGTCATCCGTTCCCGAATGGTGTAGAGGGTACTCTCACCGGTAAGGCAGACAATCCGCTTATAACCGTGGTCGATCAGATGCTGCGTAGCAGTCATCGCTCCCTTCAGGTTATCGGCTACCACAGAGGCGATCATCGAGTTACCGACCGGGCGGTCGATTGCAACAACCGGAATAGCTACCCGGTTAAGCAGGTCGCGCAACGCATGACTATGTGAATCCGCAGGTACGATGATCAATCCGTCAACCCGATGGCGGATGAGGACGTTGAGATTGTCGAGCTCATTGCGCGGGTCATTCGCCGTCACAGTTACGATAAGGAGCGAGTCATTCGCCCGCGCTACCGCCTGCGCGGCCTCCGCGCAACTTGAAAAGAAAGGATCCGCGATGCTGGGAATTACCAGGCCAATGGTCTTGGTGCGATGACCTTTGAGGGTACGTGCCGCCTGATTGGGCATGTAGCCAAGCGTTTCAATCACGCGGCGCACATGGGCCAATGTCTTGGGGCTCACTCGATCGCCGCCATTGATGACGCGAGAAACAGTAGTAGTGCCCACGCCCGCTTTACGAGCAACCTGGCTGAGCGTTGGATGCGTATTCGTTTTCGCCATTGGAGACCGGCTCAGGTTACCTACTTTGCCGTAGAACAAGTCTATGCCGCCCAGCGTCAAAAGTTAAGATCAACTTGCAATAATTCAGCATCCAGTGGAACGGATTCCACTGCCGCGATGACGCAGGGATGGCACCATCCCTCCAGTCACATCGTGAACACTCCGCTGGTCGACATTCCGGCGAATCTGAAGAGTCTCTGGCCGACGAATTCACGTCCCCGTCTGCCCGCCGATTTCATTCCTTCCGAGGTTTCCGGCAGCGAAGCTTCAGGCAGATTGACTGCAACACTGAGCGCATCGGCATGCGCAAGACCGGCCTGCAGCGAGAGCCTGAAGGGGCTCCGGGATTCGCACCCACACCCATTTTTCCGGCAAGAGATTTGCCTGAGCCGGCGTGTTGCGCTGCTTTTCCGTGGAGCGAAGTTCAAACGGGACAAAATCAGATTGTTATATTCCGATGCGTGTGGTATCGTTTCCACTTACGGCAATTTGCGGTGTGGAGATCGAGACGCTGCTGCTCCCCTGACGATCTCTTTGTATCCCCATTTGCCTCTTTTAAAAAGCCATTCCGCAGTGGATGGTTGATCGCATGCAGGCAGGTACGGTGATCTGAGATGGCCCCGGAAAATCCGCAATTACTCACCATCGGCGTTGATCTAGGCGGAACCAACCTGAGGATTGCGGCCTATTCGCCCGATAGCGGCGTCCTGCACTCCATCGCCCTGCCCACACGTCTTGAGGCAGGCCCCCTGGCGGTCGTCGATGACATGTGCGACGCCATTCTCGAACTGCTCTCCCAGTACTCTAAAACCCATAATCTGGCGGGGATTGGCGTGGGATCGCCAGGGCCGCTCGAACTGCCCGCCGGACGCCTCCATCATCCGCCCAATCTTCCCGGGTGGGACGGGTTTCACTTGCTCGGCGAAATGGAAAAGCGCCTGCGCCTGCCGGTTGCGGTGGAGAGCGACGCCAACGTAGCAGTGCTCGCGGAGTACACGCTCGGCCTGGGAATGGAACTCGGTGTCGAGTCTCTGTGCATGTTGACTTTGGGCACCGGCGTAGGCAACGGGATCATTCTCGATGGAAAGCTCTGGCACGGTGCAACCGGCATGGGCGGCGAGGCCGGACATATGACCATCGATCCTGAAGGCCCTGTCTGCGGGTGCGGTAACTCAGGCTGTTTGGAAGTATGCGCAGCCGCGACTGCTCTTGTGAGTGCGGCAGAACGGAAGATTGCCGCCGGTCAAGCGCCGGGACTGGCTCAACGCAAAGACAACGGCACAGCCCTGACCGCCCTCGATCTTGCCCAGGCTGCACGCCAGGGTGACCCGGACGCGCTCGAAATCTACAGGCAAACCGGCCGGGCCCTCGGCATCGCGTTAGCGGGTCTTATCAATATTCTCAACTTGCCTCTCTATGTGGTTGGCGGAGGAGTTGCAAAATCGTGGGATCTCTTATCGCCCTCCCTGTTTGACGAATTGGAGAGGCGCAGTTATGTTTATGCGCTCACCGCGCCCGGCAGGCCTGCATCCGGCGGAATGCCTGGTGGGGGAACGCGCGTGCTGCCAGCTAAACTGGGCCCCGAGGCCGGCCTTCTGGGTGCGTGCATTCTTCCCTTGCACCTTTCGAGAGCTACGCTGACAAGCCCGAGCCCATTCATATCGCGCAGCGAACGAGTCTGATTAAAGCAGACATGAGCTCCCTGTCAAATCGACTAAGATAGGACCATTCGCGCTGCGGTAACTCGTAACAGAGTCGCCGGGACGGCTCGCCACGGCAAGACCGGAGGACAGAGAATGAAGGCATTGGTGAAGAGCCGCGCTGAACGTGGGCTGTGGCTGGAAGATGTGCCGGAACCGGCCATTGGCATCAATGACGTTCTGGTGCGCGTGCGTTACGCCGGAATCTGCGGCACCGACGTGCACATCTTCCAATGGGACGATTGGGCGCAGCGAACCATCCCGGTGCCAATGGTGATAGGCCATGAGTTTGTCGGCGAGATCGCCGCCGTCGGCTCCAACGTGAACGATTTTTATCCCGGAGACATTGTCAGCGGCGAAGGCCACGTGGTCTGCGGACGATGCCGCAACTGCCTGGCAGGCAGACGGCATCTCTGCGCGCAGACGCAGGGTGTTGGCGTCAACCGGCCCGGTGGTTTTGCCGAATTCATTTCGCTGCCCATGACCAACATCTGGCGTCATGACCCGAAAATCAATCAGGAAGTGGCCGCCATCTTCGATCCTTTCGGAAACGCCGTCCACACGGCGCTATCCTTTCCAGTACTTGGCGAAGACGTGCTGATCACCGGAGCCGGCCCGATCGGCATCATGGCGATTCCCGTCGTGCGCCATGCGGGCGCGCGGCACGTGGTGGTCACAGACATGAATCCGTTCCGGTTGGACCTGGCAAGAAAAATGGGCGCAACCGTCGCAGTGAATCCGAGCCAGACGTCCATTGCCGACGTGCAAAAGCAGTTGGGAATGCAGGAGGGCTTCGATGTCGGCCTGGAGATGTCGGGCAACGCGCAGGCCTTGCGCGACATGATTTCCAGCATGAGCCACGGCGGCAAGATTGCCGTCCTCGGTATCCCCGCCAAAGAAATGCCCCTGGACCTGCGTCACGTGATCTTCAACATGCTTACCATCAAGGGAATCTACGGCCGCGAAATGTATGAGACCTGGTACAAGATGTCGGTGATGCTGGAATCGGGCGTGGATATCTCGCCCGTGATCACGCATCGGTTCGCGTACAACGACTTCCTGCTGGGGTTTGATGCCATGATTTCAGGACAGACCGGCAAGGTGGTTCTGGATTGGACGAGCCTGGCTTAATGCAAAACGGCCGCGGGTGTCGGAGAGACCACATTGAGAGTGGCTGCCTGGTCAGCGAGTGAGCTGCCGCCAATCCAAACGGTATAGTGAGTCGCTTCGATTGACGGCGTGCTCTCGACGTTGTAGAACGAGAGTTCGTTGAACCCTAGCGGAAAGCTCACCTGCTTCGATTCTCCCGCCGCCAGCGTGACCCGCTCAAATCCCTTCAAGCTTCGCACCGGCTGCTCAATGCTCGCGCCCAGGTTGCGCACGTAACATTGCACCACCTCGGTCGCAGTGCGCTTTCCGGTGTTGGTGACGGTTGCCAACGCTTCAAGCAGCGGCGTGGTCCGATTGGCCAGCGCTTCAGCGAGCGGAATGCTGTTCTTCGATACCTTGACGTCGCGATACGCGAATGTCGAGTAACTCAGCCCATAGCCAAACGGGAAGAGGGCGCTATTGGGGACATCGATATAGCGGGAGAAGAAGCGCGAGTCGTCGCCCGGCGGTTTGGAAAGGTCGAGGCCGGTTGCCGGGCGTCCTGTTGGAAACTGGTTATAGTAGAGTGGTTCCTGACCGACAGCGCGGGGAAAGCTCATGGGCAGCTTGCCGCTCGGTGACACATCTCCAAAGAGAACGCCGGCGATCGCGTGACCCGCTTCCGTTCCGGGAAACCAGGTTTCCATGATGGCAGGAACGTGCTTCTGAGCCCAGTCGAGAACCAGCGGACGGCCGGAGAATACGAGCAGCACAACAGGCTTGCCGGTGGCGACAATTGCTTCAAGAAGCTGCTCTTGGTTGCCGGGCAGATCCAGGTAAGCGCGAGAGCCCGCTTCGCCGCTCATGGCGCCCGATTCACCCAGCGCGAGGATCACGACATCGGCCGCTCTGGCCGCATCGACCGCTGCGGGAAAGCCGGCGCTCGAGCTGTCTTCGATCTCTGTGCCCTTCGCGTAAATCAGCTCGCCTCCCGCCTGTTTTGCGCGCTCTTCCAGAGCCTGTCGAACGGTGATGGTGTCACGATCGTGACCCGCGCCGCCCCAGGCTCCAACCATTTCAGCGGTGTCGTCTGCAAGCGGTCCAATGAGGGCAATCTTTTTGCGATCGGGAGAAAGAGGCAGCAGCGGTGCCCCGTCAGCGATCTTGTCGTTCTGCAGCAACACAAGCGATTCTTCCGCAGCCTTGCGCACCAGCGGTCTGTGCGCGTCTACGGCAGCCGTGACCTCTGTGCCCTGCACATAGGGATGTTCGAAAAGACCGGTTGCGAATTTAACGCGCAGCACGCGCAGCACCGCCTCATCGACCACACTCATGGGCACCTGGCCGCTGCGGATCAGTCCGGGCAGTTGCGTGTCATAGAAGTGCGACATCATATCGACATCGACACCGGCTGTGATGGCCTTGCGCGTGGCCGTCGCCGGATCGAGCGCAATGCCATGGTTGATCAGCTCCATTATGGATGTGTAGTCGCTGACGACGAAGCCGTCGAAGCCCCACTCTCCGCGCAGAATCTTCGAAAGAAGAAACGGATTGGCGCTCGACGGAACGCCATTGAGTGAGTTGAAGGCGCTCATAATTGTGGCTGCGCCTGCCTCGACAGCGGCCTCGTAAGGAGGCAGATAGATTTGGCGAAGAGTAATCTCCGACATGTCGGTCGTGTTGTACTCGCGGCCGGCTTCAGCTGCGCCGTATGCAGCAAAGTGCTTGACTGACGCGGCCACGCGGCCCGCCTGCGAGAGATCGTCACCCTGGTAGCCGCGAATGTAGGCCCGCGCCATGGCAGCGCCGAGATACGGATCTTCTCCGGCGCCTTCGGTGGTTCGGCCCCAACGCGGATCACGGCTGATGTCGACCATGGGAGAGTAAAACCAGCGAACGCCCGCAGTGGTGGCCTCTTCGGCGGACATCTGCGCAAGATCGACGACGAGTTCCGGATCCCAGCTCGCGGCTAGCCCCAGCGGCACAGGATAAATAGTACGGAAGCCATGAATGACGTCTGCGCCGAACAACAGCGGAATGTGCAGCCGGCTCTTGTCAACCGCCAGATGCTGATAGATGTTGGTGCGTTGCGCGCCGACGGTGTTGAGCATCGAACCGAGCCGCCCCGTTGCGGCCAGGTTCATGGCATCGATATGATTCGCGGCCACCGGGTTGATGGCGACAATCACGTTCGGTTGATCCGCCGGCGCCTGCGCCCCTGCGGCCGGAGACGCGTCGCCCGTATCGTTGTACTGCACAAGCTGGCCGATCTTCTCTTCGAGCGTCATCTGGCGCAGCAGACGATCCACGCGCGACTCGATCCTGGGGTCGGCAAGCTGGGCGTTGGAGGGAT
>DATKGE010000272.1:0-5586 GCA_035510955.1 Occallatibacter sp.
CCTGCCGCAGAAAGTAGGCAAAACTGGGCGATTCCGGCGTCATGGCAGCCACGCGCAAAGGCACCGACGACGCCGACCTCAAGTCGTTGCAATTCTTCTTCGCTCCAGCGCATCGATCCAGAACCGACACCCACACAGCTCGCGGCGCTTACGGGACCTTGGCTCAAAACTCCGCGGGCAAGGGCTGCAGTGCGCTCGGCAAAGTCCGCAGCGCCGGTATCAAGAACGACGTTGCGCACCCGCGATCGCGGCGCAATGGGCTTTCTGGTGACCATCACCACTTCCCGGCATTCCGAAGTTGCTAGCAGTTCCGCGACGGCTGCATCGCCGACTTGTCCGGTACCACCAAGGATAATTGCTGCGAAACTCTGCTTCACAAATAGGACCTCTGCTTATCGATCACGCCAGCCAGCGGCTTCTCCTGCGCCAACCCGACCGAAGCGATGCACACCGTCAACGTAAGAAGAACCATTTTGCGCATATTGGAACACCATCCTGCCTGAAGGCTCATTTGTCCGGGGCTGCTTCGTAACCGTCGCCTCGCGCAAGTATTATGACCTGACGAGGATTATGCATGGATTTCGGACTAAAGGGGAAAACCGCCTTGGTGCTGGGCGGCGGCGGTGGACTAGGGCGCGCGATCGCAAAATCATTCGCTGCTGAAGGCGCCAAGGTTGCAGTTGCTGGTGTCGGTTCAACTTCTATCGATGCCACCCTGGCGGAACTCCAATCAACCGATGGCAGCAGCCTCAGCCTCCTTTGGGACTTGGCCGACCTGTCGGTAATCGACGCCAATATTGCAAGGATTGAAAGCGAACTAGGCCCCGTGGACATCCTCATCAACAACACCGGCGGGCCGCCCCCATCCACTGCAGCCGGTCAGGATCCCGCGCTCTGGGCCAAACAATTTCAGGCTATGGTTCTCTCCGTCATCGCCATCACGGACCGCGTCCTTCCCGGTATGAAGGCTCGTGGTTGGGGCCGCATCCTCACCAGCACTTCATCGGGGATTATCGCGCCCATCCCAAATCTCGCTATCTCCAATGCACTTCGCATGTCACTGGTCGGCTGGTCGAAGACGCTCGCCCACGAAGTCTCGAAAGACGGTATTACCGCCAACATCGTCGTGCCCGGACGCATCGCCACAGCGCGAGTCGCCACGCTCGACAACGCCCGCGCCAAGCGCGAAGGACGCAGCGTGGAAGAGGTCGCCGCCGAGAGCGCAGCCACCATCCCGGTGGGCCGCTACGGCAAGCCCGAAGAATATGCCGACGTCGTCGTCTTCCTCGCCAGCACTCGTGCTGCCTACATCACCGGTGCCGTCATCCGCGTCGATGGCGGGATGACGACCAGCATTTAGGAGAGATCGAACAGATATGCCACTCGACAGCAAAACCATCGAAGCACTCAAAGGCGTAACGACCGCAACCCTCACTACGGTCCTCCTCAAGAAGGGCCTGCGCAACATCTGGCTGCGCGGCACCAAGCCTCTTCGCCCCGGCCAACCCCGCATTGTCGGCCCGGCTTTCACGCTCCGCTTCGTGCCCGCACGCGAGGACCTCGCCACCCCCGCATCCTGGGAATCCCCCACCTCCACCCGCGCCGCCATCGAGGGCATGCCCGCCGGTTGTGTCGCGGTAGTCGACGCCATGGGCGTCACCGACGCCGGCATCTTCGGCGACATCCTCTGCGAGCGTATCCGCGTCCGCGAAGTCTCCGGCCTCATCACTGACGGCGTCATTCGCGACCTCGCCGGAGTCCTCCGCACCAATCTGCCCGTTTGGTGCGAAGGCGCCGCAGCACCCGCATCTGTCGCCGGCCTGACGTTCGTAGGCTGGCAAGTGCCTATCGCCTGCGGCGGCGTAGCAGTCTTCCCGGATGACATCATCGTCGCCGATGACGACGGCGCCGTAGTCATCCCAGCCGCGCTCCTCGACGAAGTCGTCGCAGACGCCGTCGAGCAGGAGAAGCTCGAAGCCTGGATCATCGACGAAGTCCGCTCCGGCCTTCCGCTCCCAGGCCTCTACCCGCCCAACGCCGAGACCAAAGCCCGCTACGCAGCCTTCTGCGCCGCCCAGCCCAACGCCGAAGTTTAGACCGCACCTGACCGGAGCCAGCCGTGACATCACCGAACCTGACGCCCGACCGCACCGGCGACCTTCTCTACCGCCGGATCGCGTGGCGTCTTATGCCGGTCTTACTCGCTGGGTACATCATCGCCTACATCGACCGAGTCAACGTCAGCTTCGCCAAGCTGCAGATGATGGGCGACCTCAAGTTCAGCGATAGCGTCTACGGCGTCGGGGCCGGCATATTTTTCCTCGGCTACTTCGCCTTCGAGATTCCGAGCAACATCATTCTGCATAAGGTCGGCGCACGCATCTGGATCTGCCGCGTCATCGTCACCTGGGGCATCGTCTCTGCGCTCACTGCTCTCGTACACACCCCCGTTCAGTTCTACATAGCGCGCCTGCTGCTCGGCGTTGCCGAAGCCGGCTTCTTCCCCGGTATGATCCTCTACCTTACGTACTGGTTTCCAGCCCATCGCCGAGCCGCCATGGTCGCCCTGCTGATGGCTGGCAACCCGGTCTCCGGCATCATCGGCGGCCCGCTCTCCGGCTTCATCCTCCATCACTTCACCAACACCAATGGCATCGCCGGATGGCAATGGCTTTTCATCCTGGAGGCCGTCCCCGCGATCCTGTTCGGCGCCGCCATCTTTCAATTTCTCGATAACCGAGTCGTTGAGGCAACGTGGCTCTCCCCAAACGAACGAGCGACTGTTGCCGCCGAGATTCACGCCGAAGCCGAAACGAAGTCCCATTTGTCGATTGGCTCGGTCTTCACCAGCCCCAAGGTGTGGCTCCTCTGCGCTATCTTCTTCGGCATTGAGATGGGCTCGTACGCCGTCGGCTTCTGGCAGCCGACCATCATCCGCCAGTCCGGCGTCAAGGACGCATTCACCATCGGCCTCCTAACCACCATCCCTTACGCCACAGCGCTGGTCACCCTGGTGCTCACAGGCCGCCACTCCGACCGCACGCGCGAACGCCGCTGGCATACCATCTTTCCCAGTCTCGCCGCCGCGGCCGGCTTCCTCCTGTGCACTCGGGGGAGCAACACGGCTCTCGCCATGTTCGGCCTCGTGCTGGCCGCCGCCGGTGTCATCACCGCAGTGGCGATGTTCTGGGCGCTGCCCACGTCGCTGCTCGGCGGCAACGCCGCTGCCGCCGGCATCGCGTTCGTCAACTGCACGGGGAATCTCGGAGGCTTCTTCAGTCCCACCATTATCGGCTTTCTCAAGACCTATACCGGCACACTCAACTCCGGCCTGTGCCTAATCGCCGGATGCATGGTCGCCTCCTCGATACTCATCTTCACGTTGGCCCCGGCGCCGATCGTCAGCCTACGACCGCAAGAGGAACCAATATGACCACAGGCTTACGCAAAGGGTTGACCAGCTACGGCGACGCGGGCTTCTCGCTCTTCCTCCGCAAAGCGTTCATCAAGGCGATGGGCTACTCCGACGATGCCCTGGAGCGCCCTATCGTCGGTATCACCAACACTTTCAGCGACTACAACCCCTGCCACGGCAACGTTCCCGACCTCATCGAGAGCGTGAAGCGCGGCGTCATGCTTGCTGGCGGCCTGCCCATGCTTTTCCCCACCATCTCGATCGGCGAGAGCTTCGCCCATCCCACCTCCATGTTCCTCCGCAACCTCATGGCGATGGACACCGAGGAGATGATGAAGGCGCAGCCCATGGACTCCGTCGTCCTCATCGGCGGTTGCGACAAGACGCTGCCCGCGCAAGTGATGGCGGCCGCCAGCACCGACCTTCCGGCGGTCGTCCTTCAAACCGGCCCTATGGTCGTCGGCAATCACAAAGGCGAAGTTCTCGGGGCCTGCACCGATTGCCGCCGCCTGTGGGCGCAGCATCGTGCCGGCAACATCAACCTCGTCGAAATCGAGACTATTAGCGGCCGCCTCTGCCCCTCGGTCGGCACCTGCTCCGTCATGGGTACGGCCAGCACGATGGCCTGCCTTGTCGAGGCCCTCGGCCTCGCACTCCCCTTCAGCGCCGCCGCGCCAGCTCCACTCGCCGATCGCCGCCGCATCGCGGAAGCCAGCGGCAAGCGCGCCACTGAAATCGCCATCGCCCGGGCGCCCAAGCCCAGCGACCTCATCACCCCAGCGTCCGTCCGCAACGCGATGATTGTTCTTCAAGCAATCGGAGGATCTACCAACGGCCTCATCCACCTCATCGCAATAGCCGGCCGCGCCGGTGTCCCCTTCGACCTCGACACCTTCGACCAGCTAGGACGCGAAATCCCAGTCCTGCTCAACCTAAAGCCCTCGGGCGCGCACTACATGGAGCATTTCCACCACGCCGGCGGCTTACCCGCCCTCATGCGCGAGCTCAAAGCATTCCTCGATCTCACCGCCCCCAATATCTCCGGCGGCACCTTAGGCGACGCCATGGCCTCCGCCGAACACGTCCCCAATCAGGACGTTATCCGCAGCTTCGCCTCGCGACTCAAACCCGAAGGCGCGATGGCGATCCTCCACGGCAATCTAGCGCCCCTCAGCGCCGTCATCAAGCACTCCGCCGCATCGCCTAACCTGATGCGCCACACCGGCCGCGCCGTGGTCTTCGACAGTATCGAAGACATGACCAACCGCATCGACGATCCTAACCTCGACGTCACTCCCGACGACATCCTCGTCCTCCGCAACGCCGGTCCCAAAGGCGCACCCGGAATGCCCGAAGCCGGCTACCTGCCCATCCCCATGAAGCTCGCACGCCAGGGCGTCAAAGACATGGTGCGCATCTCCGATGCCCGCATGAGCGGTACCGCCTTCGGCACCATCGTCCTCCACATCGCCCCCGAGTCCGCCGTCGGCGGCCCGCTGGCGATCGTCCAAAACGGCGATCAAATCCTGCTCGACGTCGAAGGCCGCCGCATAGAACTCCTAATCGACGAAGCCGAACTGCAACGTCGCCTCGCCGCCTTAAAACAATCCCCACCGCACCGCGAGACCCCGCACCGCGGCTATGCCAAACTGTTCGAAGACTCTGTCCTGCAAGCCGATCAAGGCTGCGACTTCGACTTTCTCCTGTGCGACGGCGCTCCAACTCCATCGAAGAAGGAGCTCTAGCTCAATGCTTCTCGACCACACCGCACAAGGCGTCTTCGCCATCGCCGTCACCCCATTCACGCCCGAGGGAGCAGTCGACTACGCCTCCGTCGACAACATGACCGACTTCTACCTTCGCTCCGGCATCACTGGGCTCACCATCCTCGGCATCATGGGCGAAGCCCCCAAGCTCGATCCCGCCGAAGCCCTCGCGATCTCCAACCAGGTCGTCCGCCGGTCCAAGATCCCCATCATCGTCGGAGTCTCCGCGCCTGGATTCGCAGCCATGCGGTCCCTGGCTTGCGCCGTCATGGAGGGCGGTGCAGCCGGCGTAATGATCGCCCCGCCGCCAAGCCTTCGCACTGACGATCAGATCGTCAACTACTACGCACAGGCCGTCTCCGCCATCGGCCCTGACATCCCTTTTGTCATCCAGGATTATCCGCT
>DATKGE010000273.1:0-10529 GCA_035510955.1 Occallatibacter sp.
CACGCATTTGAACACGCAACCGGGTTCGGTAAGAGACGCCCGGCCATCGCGTAGAGGAACACTGGCTTGCCTGTTTGAATAGCCGCATCTTCAACAACACGGCTGCGACCGCGACTGCTCGGGTACCATCAAACCGTAAGGAGTGCTGCAACCGATGAATTTTGATCTCGAACGAGGGCCTGCCGGCAACGCCTACAAACTACTGGTGGGCCTGGTGGCGCCGCGGCCTATTGCGCTCATTACCAGCATGGATGAGAATGGCAAACTCAATGCGGCGCCCTTCAGCGCCTACAACTACCTGTGCACCGACCCTCCCATCATCGGCGTGGGTGTAACCAACCGGCCGGGCCAGCCGTTTGTTCCCAAGGACACGGCCCGCAACATCCGGCGCACCGGCGAGTTTGTTGTTAACGTGGTCACCGAGGACATCGCCGAAAAGATGAACATCTGCGCAACCGATTTCCCGCCCGAGATGAACGAGGTGGACCTTGCCGGGTTCGCCACCGCACCGTCCAAGGTCGTAAAGCCCCCGCGACTGGCCGAGGCGCACGCCGCGCTCGAGTGCCGCGAGTATACGACGATGGAGATCGGACGTTCCCGGATCATCCTGGGGCGCGTTGTCGCGATTTACGTTGATGACCGGTATGTGGACACGACGGGGCCTTATATCAAAGCCGACGAGTTGCACGCTATTGGCCGCATGAACGGGCTGGGAAACTATGTACGCACGCGCGATGCGTTCGTGACGATTCCACGCATCTCGTATGAGGAGTGGAAAAGCGGGAAGCGATGAAAGATCGAGCGGAAGGAGAGGAACGTCCGTTCTGCATTCAGGCAATGCCCCGGCCTAACGATCACACGCACCCGGAACGCCCACTCGAATGCAGGACCTTTCTGGATCCGTCAACCTCGATTGCCGGTCCTCTATGACTTTTTGGACTTGGCCGGCGCGTGAATTGGCGGATGACGCGCCAAGTGAGCATCATTCCAGGAATGACTACCGGTCGCTAAGGCGTTTTTCGTTAATCTCGGGTAACGAGGCCTTTGGAGTTAGCATTACCAGCGCGTCTCGAGTCCGGGTGAATGATTGCACAACCGCTCCCTGCAATAAACTTGCGACCGCCGGGTAATCGCGACGCAACAGTGCAGCTGCCGAACTCGTTATGGGTGGGAATTCGTTACGCTGAATTCTAGCCCGAAGATTGAGCAGTCCGACGTCCCGGTGCTAGACTGACGCGGCAAGGGGGCAATGATGAAGGAACGGCTTCTGCCTCTTCTGCATATTCTCCTCTCCGTGGCGGTTTGTGCCGGCGTCTATTTGTGTTTCCAGGTTCACGAGTACCTGCAATGGAAGGCGGCGTATCGAGGCGCATTGTGGGCCTATCAATCAGCATACGATTTTCGGGATGCAGACGACCAGATCTTCGTCCAGAGATTGAGAAACTTTCAGACGGCGATGGACGCGTTGGATCGACGGCCACGTTACAATGACCACCTTGAGCTTGCCAAAGAGCAGCTTCGCGCTTGCGCCGCGGAGTTGGACCTCTACCGGCGTTGGGTGAGGCTGAATTCGGCAAGTATGAGTCTCAGATCCCACACTGATTTCAATGACCAGAGAAGAGCCGAGAAAGCCGCCGGTTCCTGTGCCCGCTCTGCGGGAAATGAAGGAGTCATCCCTTGAAGGAGCCAGTTGCGAATTTCCGAATTTTTCGCGTATTCCTTACGAATCAGAAGAGCAGCCAGGATGGGTCCATCATAGCTTTTTATTGGGATACTCCTGACATGCGCCAGGCATTGATCGACCCCTATATTTGCTTGCATCTGGTGAACGGAGATAAGGCGTCACGGGTCGGTGTCTACAAGGTGACTGAAGGGGATGGACACTTCATTGGGTTCTCCTGGCAACGAATTGGAAACGAAGAGAAGGATCTGGAAGTGGGAAACGCATTAACCGGCTTAGATGAATCGCGGAGGCAGGACCTTCAGAAGTTTCTGGAGGAATGCTGGGAGTCTGTTGAGCGAATGCCGTATTCGGCCTTTCGCCTCACGTTTCGATGACCTGAAGCCTCCGAGCGCATTGCTGAATCTGCACATCCAGGCAAAGACATCGCTCTCCGAGGACTGCCTTTTCGTGCATTCTAAGTTTGCTAAAAGAAAACACCGGCTTTGGCTACTATTGCTAGCAGCAATGGAACGGAGCAGAAAGCCAAAGCACACCATGCGAAGCGCCAATCTGCACTGGTAGTGGAAGGGTTCAAATGCTCGGACCTCGACTTATAAAACCGGGGTGGCGTAGAGTCGAATGGGGAGGGGACATGCGGAGAGTGCAAGCCGTTTGCGCAACTGCCATCACATTGCTTCTATGGGCTTCCACCGGCCAAGCCCAAACTTTGACAGCGGCCCAGGCCAAATCGCACATTGGGGAGAGTGCGACGGTCTGCGGCAAGGTTGCCAGTGGGAGGACTGCTACCAGCAGCCGCGGAGAGCCGACGTTCATCAATCTGGGCGCCGCCTATCCGAATCAGGTTTTCACCATCTTGGTCTGGAGCAATGACCGGAAGAATGTCGGAGAACTGCCGCAAGTCGGGAGCCGGGTCTGCGCCACCGGGGCAATTCAGGACTACAGGGGTGTACCAGAGATTGTTGTGCGAAGCAAAGGACAGTTAAGCCAGTAAGCGCCGCTCTGCCGTGGTGGGGGTAGAGTTGGCCTGATGTCGGCAGCACTGTCCTCAAATTGCGGTCGTTTGATCCCCTGAGCCCTGACCCGGAACTCCATTTGCTCATCGCATCTGTCATGGAAACGTGCTTTGGGCTGTTATCAGGAATCGGGGCCTACTTCTGGATCGGACATTGTTCATGCGCTTTATCCAAACTCAATTCATGTTGCATACATTCTGGGGCAATTGGACAAGGCGCTTTGCTCAGCCCCGCCCGATTGCAGCATCTTTTACTCGCGGCGGATGGCCACCATTGGGTTAATGCGAGCTGACCGCAGCGCGGGCAGCAAAGAGGCCGCGCTGGCAATCAGCGCGAGCGCCAGGATGGAACCCGCAAATACCGATGGATCGCGCGCAGATGTGCCATAGAGAAAGCTGGCCAGTGCCCGCGAAGCGAGCAGCGCTGCGATGAGTCCCGCCACAGTGCCGGCGAGCGCCACCCTCGCGTTTTGCAGGAAGACCATTGCCACCACCTGAGTTCGCCGTGCGCCCAGCGCCATGCGAATTCCGATCTCGCTGGTGCGGCGCGCCGTGGCATAGGCCAGCGTTCCATAAAGCCCAACCGCGGTGACGATCAACGCGCAGGCGGCGAAGAAGACCGCGAGGAGCGCCATGGTGCGCTCGGCGCTGAGAGACTCGTCAACGGTGACTGACATGGGAGTGAGCAGAGGGGCAGGGATTTCCGGCTCCATGCTCATGGCAAGGGAATGCGCGGCGTCAGCCAGTGGACCAGCCAGCCCGCTTGTCCGCACCACGGCGTTGTAGGAGGGGCCCATCTGGCCGTCATCCTGGGTCATGGGAACATAAGCCCCCGGTGGCGCATCCGAGCGCAGATCCTCATATTTTGCATCGCCCACCACGCCCACCACTTGATACTGTGTCGAAGTTTTACCCTCATGCCTGGCAACGAACTTCCCCAGAGGACTGCCATCCGGGAAGAGAAGCTTCACTGCCGCCTGGTTGAGGATGATCTTGAGCCCCGTGGACGGTGTATCGTCCCAGCTAAAATCACGTCCGGCGAAGATTGGGATGCGCATGGTCTTGAAATAGTCTGGTCCAACGCTGTTGTGATAAACGTTCTGCGTCTTACCTGCTCCCACTGAGAGATCCTCGTCCCAGCGGTAGTGCGTAAACGGGACCATGCGGGCGAAGCTTACGCTTGTCACGGTCGGCTGGCGTCGAAGACCATCATTTAGTTGACGGTAGAACTGCATGAGAGGCGCGCCCTTCAGCGGTTGCTTGTCCAAGCTGAACGAGATGTTCTGGATCCCGTTCGGATCGAATCCCGTGCCTGACTTGTACAAGCGCACCAGGCTCGAAGCAAGCAGCCCTGCGCCTACGACCAGCATCAGCGCGAGTGCGACTTCACCGGCCATCATCACTCTAGGGAGGATTCTCCTGCGCTCATGCGCCTGCGTGGTGTGCTGCCCGCTCTTGATCTGATCGTTCAGGCTTTTCGAAGTAGCCTGAAGCGCCGGAACAAGTCCAACGAGAAGCGAAGCGACAATGGCAGCAATTGCCGCGAAGGCGAAGACGCGAATATCGAGGGAGGTATCCAGGTGCATGTCACCCTGCCCGCCCAACAGCATCACGCTGAGAGACTTGCTGACAACTGGCGCAACCGCCAGGCCCGCCGCGGTGCCCATGAGAGCGATCAAGAGACTCTCGACGAGCAACTGCTGAACCAGTCTGCGGCGCGTAGCTCCCAGGGCCAGGCGTGTTGCCAGTTCGGGCTCGCGGACTGCTCCGCGCGCCATAAGCAGGCTGGCGAGGTTCATGCATGCCAGCAGTAGGATGCCACCGCACATGGCGAAGATTGCTGTGAGCGGTTTGCGAAAGGACATGCGGATGGAGGTGAATCCAGCAGAGCCGTTTTCGGCGGTGAAATGAAGATGGCGCTGCTGGATCCGAGCCAGTTGTTCGGGATCGCCCACCAAATCATGGATGACCGCGCCGGTGGCGGCAGCGACCTGCGCATCGGCCTGCTGGAGCGTGACCCCCGGCTGCATGCGCCCCACGACGGTGAGCCACCACGCATGAAGACCAGCGTCTGTCAGATTGCGGGAACCATCGAGGACTGGCTCCACGGCGAGCGGGGCGAAGATACTCGGCCGTTGCAGCGGGTCCGCTCCTATAAATCGCTTAGGCATGACACCGACGACGGTGAAGGCAGTGTTGTCGATCTGCAGCTTTTGTCCGATGACATTGGGGGCGCGGTTGAACCAGCGCTGCCAGAAGGATTCGCTGATGACGACGCCGAATCCGGAGGGATTGCCACCCTTGCTGTCATCCACGGGGGTGAGCGTGCGGCCGAGTAGAGGCCGGGTCTCAAGTGTGCCGAAGAAATCGCCGCTGACGAGCTGGCCGTTCACGCTCTCGGTTCCGCTTGTGCCAAGGACCTGGAACTTGCGGCGATCGAATGCGAAGACTTGCGAGAAAACTTCGTGGCGGTGTTCAAGGCCGCGAAAGAGAGGCACAGCGAAGCTGTATTGGATTTGCGGGCGGCCCCTGTCGATTCCGAGCACCGCCAAGCGATTGCTTTCCGGGACGGCGAGTGGCCGCAGGAGCAGCCCATTGATCATGGAGAAGACGGTGGTGTTTGCACCGACTCCGAGGGCCAGCGTGAGCATGGCCACACCCGTAAAGCCTGGCGACTTGCGCAGCACGCGCAGAGAGAAACTCAGGTCGCGCCAAAGGTTCTCGATTATGCGAAACTGCCACAACTCGCGCAGGCGCTCATGCCATCGCCTTGCATTTCCGAAGGTGCACCGTGTGAGAGCGTCTGCATCTGCCTGCGGGACGCCCTGCCGCAAGAGTTTACAGTGCAGCATCGCCTGATGAAACGCAAGCTCATCGGCCATGTCGCGGTCCAAACGCTTCTTTTGAAAGAGCGCCTTCAATCGAAGGAGAAACTCGTGCAGATTCTGAGCCATGGTTGACCTCACATTATGCGTTTCAAGAAGCCTGCATTACAAACGCAACCGCCGACGAGAGACGCGCCCAGCGCTGCGACTCCGCATCGAGCCGCTTCTGCCCCTCAGTTGTCAGTTCATAGAATTTCGCCCGGCGGTTATTTTCCGATGTGCCCCATCTGGACTTGAGCAGCCCGCGCAACTCCATCCTGTGCAGCGCCGGATAGAGCGCACCCTCTTCGACCTTCAACATTTGCTGTGACGTTCGCTGAATCCACTCCGCCACGCTGTATCCGTGCAGGGGCCCGCGCAGGAGCGCCTTCAGAATCAGCATCTCCAGGGTGCCTTGAATCAATTCGCCTGAATCCGTTATTTGTCCCATAAGCGACTTATGGGAAGGATAGTAAGGAAAAACCTATTTGTCAAATCTCAGAGAGTTGCCGTGCTTTCAACTCCCGGCTGGCCAGCGACTTGCAAGTTCCCGGTCCTGCTTCTCGGCGAGTGCAAAATCGCCAAGTATCAAACCCACAGGTTTTCCTGGGATTGAATGGCCAGCAGCCTCAACGGAATTGTCTCGGAATACGGGCACTCTCTTTCGGTCAAGATGGGAACTTCGAACGCTTACTACTGAAATCTCATGGCCTGCCCTCGGGTGATGGCAAGCCGCTCCACGACTGAAGCGACTCCCGTTTTGAGGGGATTCCGGCTAAAACTCCGTGCTACCGGTGCCGAAGGGCGGATGTCCTTTGACGTTGGGGTCGTAGGCGTGGAGGGCGGCGAGTTTGTTCTTTGGTACGAATTCATCCCATGCCGTGATGGGCTCGTGGGCAGCCAGCGCGTGCGCCGTCTCAAAGTGGAGCGTTACGATCTGCTGCGGCATGACGGGGATGGTGTACGCGTCCGCGCCGGTGAGCGTTGACTTGTGGTTTCCTATCAGGTCGGTAAGGTGAACCGGACCATGGTGCAGCGCGAGCTCGACGGTAGCGGTGCCGGGGAGGCCAAGGCACTCGGCGAAGCGAAGCTCGATGTGGTTCTGCTCGCGGCGCAGGGCCTCGACGACAATGTTGTCCGAGGTTTCGAGGAACGATTCGAAGGGGCGGTCCGCGGCCTGCGCGAAGAAGACGGGAGGCTGGTTGTATTCCCAGGCGAGGCGGGGGATGCGGGCCTGCTCCCAGGGGGTGGCATGGGGCAGGAGTGCGTAGTTGAGGACGTGCTTGCCCTTGCCGGTGGTCCAGGGGTTATCGAATTTGTGGTACTGGTCTTCGGCGTTGAGCAGGTAGATGACCGGGGTAGTGCGGTTGAGCTCGCGGCCAGTGAGGCCACGGTCGAGCAGGGCGACGCCTCCGCCGCCGGTGAGTTCAAAGTCCATCCAACGAACGGCGGGAACGATGCCCTTGTTCCATCCGGGAAGATTAGGGTTGGGCCGCGCCCAGCCGCTATGCGCGAAGCCGTAGGGGATGCCGCGGCGCACTTCGGCGACATCCTCGGCGAGCGGGAACTCAGCGACAACGACCGAGTAGTCGGGTACGTCGTTCAGCTCGGTTTCGAAGTCGATGCGTGGATGATCGTGATAGAAGCGAACACGGCGGATGATTGTTCCGCCGCCCCAGAAGCGGCCGATAATAGTGGCGGTGGTCGCAACCGGGCCGCGCGCGACCGACACCTCGGAGTTGCCATCGCTCGACGAGTCGAGCTTTACCCGGCCGGGACGAGGGGACATGAAGTCGCCAGGATTCTTTTCCTCCTTGACGGGCCGCTCGGCCACGATGACATTGGCCTGGCCGCCGAGGAGTTCGCGGCCTGAGGGCTTGAGGCGGAGGCTGGAGAGCGCGCCGGTCTTCGGGTCGATCTGCGCGCTCAAGGTTGCCGTTTCGATGGGCGCAGAGGTCTCGACGGTTTGCGGCTTGGAAGGGGCTGCATCGGAGAGCTTGCAGCCGCCGATGCTGAAAGCGCGCAGTGTCGGACTGCACAAAACGGAACCATCGTGCAGGGCCTCGCAGTGCATGCCTTCCAGGCTCTTTCCCGCGGGTAGTGCAAGAGCTACCGGGTCAGTGCGCTTCCAGTTGAGCGGGTTGAAGAGTCCGACGGCGCTGCCCTGGGGCAGGAGAGAGCGGCCCGCTTCATCAAGGATGCGGGTGGTGGTTTTGCCGACCCAGTCGAAGCGGTCGCGTGCATCCCAGGAATTGTCACTGACAAAGACCATGCCGCCGGCCGAGCCCCACAGAGTGTTGCGATCCATATTGAGGCACATGAGGATCCAGGCGCTGTAGATGTCTTTGACGGGATAGCTGTAGTTGCCGCGCAGGCTGGCGACTGTGGAGAGCATTTCGGCCGCCTGAAGGGCCTGCTCATTGGCGCGGTAACGGGTCTTGACTTCGGGATTCTCAATCCAGAAGGCATCGAAGTCGTAGGCGGTGCCGGCGTGGGTGGTGGGGATCTGAATCTTCCCCGATTGAATGCCGGGGCGCACGACATCGACATACTGGCTGAGCGTTGAGAAGCGAATGCGATTCTGCGAACCAAGAGCCTGCCACTGATTAAGGAATTGAGAGGGATACTCTTTGACCTCAGGAGCGCAGGAGTAGTCGTCGCCACCACCGAGGACGAGGACCGGCGCGCCGGCGGGTGTGATGCTGTCTTTGTCGGTGAAGAAGGTATCGAGCTTTTGGAGTTGGTCCGCGGTGAGCGGGGTCTTGCTGGAGAAGATGGGCTCGGCTTCGCTGTAGTGGCCGGGGCTGAGGGTGAGGATCTTCGATCCGTCGGGGGAGACCGACCAGTACATGGTTTTGCCGGTGGGGTTCTTCCGCGTGTAGACCATGGCATCGAGGCCGAGGCCGGAAGCGATCTGCGCCATCTGCTCATGGGTCCCACAGACGTCGATTATCCAGGCATAGCGGGGCCTGATGTTGAAGACCTGCTGGTACCAGCGCAGGCCCAGCACACCCATGCGCACCAGTGCCTCACCGCCGGAGAGGTTGATGGTGGGCTCGAGGAACATGCCATTGACCAGCTCGACGCGCTGCTCGTGGATGCGCGCCTTGAGTTCCGCGATGCGCTCCGGGCGAAAGTTCATGATGGCGATGATGTTGTTGATCTCAGAAAGGACGAAGGCGTAGCGCAGGTCCGTTCCCACGCGGTCGAGGTGGGTGAGGTAGCTGTTGGCACAGTAGACGCGCTCGCGGGAGAAGGTGGTGAGCCAGCCGCAACTTGCGGGATGGAAGTTGGGAACGATATAAATGTTGCGTTCGCCTTCAGCAGCGGCTGCGCTGTGCGCGCCGGCCACCTGCGTGCCGGCGGCAGCCGCAAGCAGGCCGAGGAAGCGGCGCCTGCTGAGCGCGAGATTGTGGTTGCTTGAATCTGCCTGCGCGCCCGGCGCCTGCTGTTGAAAGGAACGGCGCCGGTTCATAGAATCCTCTCTTTCGCCGCACATGGATTTGGCAGGCAGCCCGCTTTGAGAAGCACTCATGTGTCGGGAAAAGTCTACCCGGCAACGGGAGGGGCTAACGGCTCCCTGACAATTCAGCTAGCCAGGAGTTTACAGGACCCGGGCCAAGTCGGCTCGCAGAGATTCATTCGAGGTGAATCACTTCCAACAATGGCCGACCACGCAACTCGCGCCGAGCGCCAAGCGCTCACATCAGGGTGCGTATGGAAGCGTGACGACAGAAGCAGCTCGCTCTGGGAGAGATCTCGGTTGGCCCGCGACTGCAGCGTGCTCAGTATTTTCCTTTGCCCGTAGAACCTCGACACGGCCAGTTGCGGCCGCCGTCAAGACCCCATAGGAACTCGATCCGCTCGGCTATGACGGCGGTCCCCGCCAGCCAATTCACTCGGCTATCAGAGCAAAGGGAAGACACAAAACATGAACTGCCCCAACCACGGATAAGCACCTGACATCGACCGGCCTCTTCATGGAAGAACCGTGCGCTCATCGAGAAGTTCTGAGATCCCCAAAGGTACGAAAATCACTCGACAAAGGTCTCACGCGACATCGGCGTTTTAGGGTACTAATCCGGATGGACTGCTGGGCAGAGCTCGTCCGCCACGAGTACATTGGGTTTGAGGCGTCACATGGCCCTGCCTAACAGCGGAATCGGCAATGTCACGACGAATACGGGGCTCGTCGAAATGGCAATGGCATATTCCCGGAGCCGCGTGCTTTGCGCGGCTGCACGTCTTGGCGTTGCCGATGCACTCGCAGACGAGGTGCGCAGCGTTAGCTTCCTGGCCGAAAAGTGTCAGGCAGATGCCAATGCGCTGTACCGCCTGCTCCGCGTTCTCGCCAGCATCGGTATCACGGAAGAGACGACGCCCGAACACTTTCGGCTCACGGCCTTTGGCAGACCCCTGCGGAGGGATGTGCCGCAGTCCGTCTGGCCAGCCGTCATCTTCTGGGCGGATCTGCTTGCCGATAGCTGGTCTCTGCTTACAGACTGTGTTCGGACCGGTAAGCCGGCCGCTCAGGTCCGCGATCCCAAAATACCTTCCCGGTGGTCGCAGGATCCTGAAGCTGACTCGATCTTTCGTGCCGTCATGGGCACGGCTCCCGCTGAAGATTACGCTCCCATCGCGAGGGCGTGGAGCTTTTCACGCGCGAAGGTGGTTGCCGACCTCGGGGGCGGTGGTGGATCGCTCATCATCGCGGTACTGGGACTCAACCCGCATTTGCGGGGCATGCTTGTGGACCTCGAATCCAGCGTGGATGCAGCCAAATCTCGCTTCGCGGAGGAAGATCCTTCCTCCCGATGTGAACTGATTACCGCAGATCTGATGCATTCGGTCCCGGCGGGCGCCGATGTCTACATGCTCAAACATGTACTGCACGGGCGTCGAGACGCGGAGGCAATCACGATTCTCAGGAACTGCCGCGCGGTCATTCCGCAGAACGGCAGTTTGCTGA
>DATKGE010000274.1:0-10855 GCA_035510955.1 Occallatibacter sp.
AGGTTTTGGGGTAGAGCTCGCGCTGGCTCATGAGGTAGAACACCGCGATGGAGAAGCTGGAGGCGGTGAACAGGGGAAAGTCGATGAGCAGCATCTGAAACCAGCCCTGGTAGAAGCGGCAGATCATGGCCGGAATGAGCAACGCGGACATGACGATCATAAGCGGATAGCTGAGGTTGGCGGTGAGGTGGTAAACGGCTTCGACCTTGACGCGGCGGGGCACATTGGAGCGGAAGATCCTGGGCAGCATTTTGATGCTGGTCTGGATGAGTCCCTTGGCCCAACGCGCCTGCTGGGTTTTGAAGGCGGTCATTTCGATGGGCAGCTCGGCGGGGCACTCGATGTGAGGCAGATATTTGAACTTCCAGCCCGCCATTTGCGAACGGTAACTGAGGTCGGTGTCTTCGGTGAGGGTGTCGTGTTGCCAGCCGCCGCCGTCAGTGATGGCCTGGATGCGCCACATGCCGGCGGTGCCGTTGAAGTTGAAGAAGTCGCCGGAGCGGTAGCGGGCGCCGTGCTCCAGCACAAAATGCCCGTCGAGCAAAATGGCTTCAATCTGGGTCAACATGCTGTAGTCGCGGTTGAGGTGGGTCCAGCGGGTCTGCACCATGCCGATCTGGGGCTCGGCAAAGTGATGGATGACCTGCATGAGCCAGTCGGTCGGGGGCACAAAGTCGGCGTCGAAGATGGCTACGAACTCGCCCCTTGCCACCCTCAGACCGGCGTCGAGGGCTCCGGCCTTGTAGCCGTACCGATTTGTCCGGTGGATGTAGACGATGGGATGGCCGAGGGCCGCATAGCGCGCCACAATGTCGGCGGCCACCTGCTGGGTTTCGTCGGTGGAGTCATCGAGGACCTGGATTTCGAGCCTGTCGCGCGGGTACTCCATGGCGCAGACGGCTTCGATTAGGCGGTCGATGACAAACTGCTCGTTGAAGATGGGCAGCTGCACCGTGACCCGCGGCAGTTGATCGAAGTGGCTGCTGGGGTTGGGGTCGTCGTTCTTGCGGTACTTGAAGTAGAGGTAGCACAGCGTATAGCGGTGGATGCCGTAGATGGCCAGCACGATCATGACCGCGAAGTAGGGCAACAGAAGGGCAGCGTCAAAGGCATTCCAGTGGTAAAGGCCCCTGAAGGTCTGGTCAGTAGACCGCATGGCCTTGAGGTAATGGATCAGGCCGTTCTGGGGGGCGAAGGCGAAGCAGGCGGCCATCCGCGGCAGCCTGTTGAAGAGGCCGGCTAGGGGATTGAAGGTGGTCATCAGCGGGGCGAACAGGGCGTGCCTCCACAACCGGGATAAGGATTATTGTATGCGAAGGAGGATGGCGGAGCCCGGTTGGTTCGCTAGATCGTGTACGGCACACGGATCCCAGGATCCAGAGGATCGAAGTCGCGGGTGTTTCGTGAGACGAGCAAAGACTGATGCACTTGCGCGGTGGCCCAGATGACGGCGTCGGGCAGCTTGATACGTCTTGTCTTGCGGAGAATCACCGCCTGTTCGGCGACCTTGGCGTCGATCTCCAGCAGGTCGAAGGTTTGAAGGAACGCTCTTGCCGCCTTTTCTGTTTGCGCAGTGGTACCTGCCATGACTTCGATCCAGCTGATCACGCTGATTGCCGGGCGTTTGTATAGCGCCAGTTCCGTCGCTGCCGAGGCGATACCGCGTAGGTAATCAACAAGGATATTGGTGTCGAAGACCGCTTTCACCACTCGCTCCGCAGCTTCTCCTGGTAGGCAAGGCCGTCGTCTGGAAGCGGATCAGAGTCACCGGGCAGAACAACCGTTTGGCCTTTCCACAGTCCGAACGCCGCCTCACGCGAGGGGCGGTTTTGCGCGATGAAGGCGTCCAGCGCCTGGCGGACGGCCTCAGCGCGTGACAGGTTTCGCACCGCACAAATGGCGCTTAGGTCGTCGAGCTGCCGCTCCGGGATGTCGACAAGGGTTCGCATTGGTCTCCAATTAAGATATACATATCATATATCATGGAGATTTAGGCGCGTCAACCAGGCCGCCTGATGGTTAGGATTTGCTCTGCGCGGTCCTGCTGGCGTACCGTTCTGGGAGTTGGAGATATTTCTATGCCTGCACTTGTTGCTTCCCCCATCGTAGCCGCTGCGGGTGGCAGTTTCCTGCTGGAAACGCGTGCGTCGGCGGAGATCTTCACTCCGGAAGACTTGAACGAGGACCAGCGGCAGATCGCTTCGACGGCGGCGCGGTTTGCGCGCGAGGAGATTCTGCCCGCGGCCGATGCCATCGAGGCAAAGGAGCCGGGGGTCTTGCGGTCGAAACTGGTGAAGGCGGCCGAGCTGGGGTTTTCCTCTGTCGATATCCCCGAGGAGTATGGCGGCGTGGGGATGGACAAGGTTTCGTCCACGGTGATTTCGGATCATATTTCCGTGCTGGCCAGTTTCTCTACGGCGTTTGGGGCGCAGACCGGGATTGGAACGCTGCCGCTGGTCTGGTACGGAACCGAAGAGCAGAAGCAACGCTATCTGCCCAAGTTGGCGAGCGGGGAATGGATTGCCGCGTATTCGCTCTCCGAGGCCAGTTCGGGATCGGATGCGATGAATGTGCGAACGCGGGCAGTGTTGTCTGCCGACGGAGCCCACTACATTCTCAACGGCGAGAAGATGTGGACTACCAACTGCGGGATCGCGGATCTGTTCACTGTCTTCGCCAAGATCGACGGGGAGAAGTTTTCGGCTTTTCTCGTCGAGCGGACTTCGCCGGGGCTTACGGTGGGCGCGGAAGAGCACAAGCTGGGAATTCGCGGCTCATCCACATGCCCGCTGGTGTTTGCGGACTGCAAAATTCCCGCGGCGAACCTTTTGGGCGAGGCCGGCAAGGGGCACCACATCGCATTCAATGTCCTGAATGTGGGGCGCTTCAAGCTGGGCGTGGCGTGCATAGGCGGAGCGCGGCACGCTGTGGCACACATGGTGCGCTACGCCAAGGAGCGGACTGCGTTCGGCAAGGCGATCGCGGAATTCGGGTTGATCCAGCGCAAGATTTCAACCAGCGCCACGCGGCTCTATGCGGCTGAGAGCATGGCTTACCGGACGGTGGGAATGATCGATGCCAGCCTGGCGCAGGTGAGCGCGGAACTGGCGGGTTCGCCGCGCGAGACGCAGCGGAGGATCGAGGAATATGCGGTCGAGTGCTCCATTCTGAAGGTCTACGGGTCAGAGATGCTGAGCACGGTGACGGACGAACTGGTGGCGACGATGGGCGGATACGGGTATGTGGAGGAGTATCCGGCGGAACGCTACTACCGCGACGCGCGCATCAATCGGATTTTTGAAGGGACGAACGAGATCAACCGGCTGATCATTACCGGCTGGCTGATGAAGCGGGCGTTGAAAGGACAGTTGCCGCTGCTTGGGGCGATCAAGAAGCTGATGGATGAAGTGATGCAGCCGCCTTCGTTCGAATCAGCCAGTGAGACCGGCGAACTGCTGGCGCGCGAGGCGGAGGTGCTGACGTCGGCGAAGAAGATTGCGCTATTCGCGGCGGGCGTGGCCAGCCAGCGGTTTATGGCGGCGCTCGAGGAGCAGCAGGAGGTGATGGCGGACCTGGCCGACATGATTGCGCAGGTGTATGCGCTGGAATCGGCGCTGCTGCGGGCGCGGAAGCTGGCTTCGGCGGGGAAGGCCTCGGCAGAAGTGGCGGCGGCAATGACCGGGTTGCTGGCGGAGGAGACGATGGCGCTGGCGGAGCAGGCGGCGCGACGGGTGCTCGCGGCGAGCGCGGAAGGCGATCTGTTGCGGACGCAACTGGCGATTCTGAAGCGACTCGCACGCTACACGCCGGCGGACACGGTTGCGTTGAGCCGGGCAGTGGCGCGGCAATGCATTCAGCTGGAGCGGTATCCGGTGTAGGGCAAAAAACAGGGAACAGGGAACAAAAGCCCTGTTGGTTCCAGAGTCGACACGAATTCCCAGGTATCAAAAGCGAGACCTGGGGCACCCGAATTTTGGAGTCTTTTTAATCTTCGCGCAGGGCGGCCATGGGCTCTATGGACATGGCGCGGCGTGCGGGCAAATAGCAAGAGCCGAGGGCTGCGAATGCGAGCAAGGTGCCCACGCCGGCATAGGTTGTCGGATCCCACACGCTGACCACTACGAAGCTGCCGACGGCCTTGGCAACGGCCAAAGCCAGGGCCAACCCTACGCAAAGCCCGATGGCGACAACGACAACCGATTGGCGATAGATCATTCTGAACACATTGCCGCGGGTTGCGCCCAGCGCCATGCGCAGGCCGATCTCATGCACGCGCCGGCTTACCGCGTACGAGACTACGCCATACAGGCCGATCACCGCCAGCGTCAGTCCAAGGCAACCCATGATGGTAGCCAGCGAAGCGCCGATCTGGAACAGCAGCAGCCCATTCAGCGTATAGAGTCCTTGCCGCATGGATTGCACTTGAAACAGCGGAAGATCCGGAGCCAGTGCGTGGATCGACTTCTCCACGGTTTCCGCCATCGCCAGCGGGTCGCCCCTGGTCTTCAGTTGAAAGGTCATCAGGCTGTTGCCCGCAACGTGCTGCGCGTAGGGAAGGTAAAGGAAGGGCCGTGTCTTGCCGCCGCCAAACAGTTGAAACTCAGCGTCGCGCGCAATGCCAACCACTTCCAGTTTGCGATCCTTCTCGCTCGCCTTCCTGAAAGTGCGTCCCATGGGATCCTGGTTCGGCCAGTACTTCCTCGCCATGCTTTCGCTGATCACGGCCACATTCCGACCCTGCTCATTGTCCGCAACTGTAAACGAGCGGCCCCGCAGCAAACTAATGCTCATCGTCTGAAAGTATTCCGGCGACACAACGTTATAGCCCACACCGAAATCAGTTGGATTGGCCGGCGCCGCCGCTCCGTCGATCACCACCGAATCGCCCCCATTTCCGAAGTAGCCCATGGGGACCGTCCCTGCATGACTTACCGACTCCACGCCGGCCAACCGGTGCAGACGATCCAGAATGTTTGACGTCAGGGCGCGTGTCTGCGCGTCGCTCATCCCAATCTCCGTCGGATCGAGAGACAGGTTCAACACCTGATCCGGCTTGAATCCAAAATCCATCGTCTGCATGGCCGTCAGGCTGCGCACGAAAAGGGCAGCCACCACCAGCAGCACGAGCGACCCAGCGATCTGCAGCGCCACCAGCGAATCGCGGAACCAATGGCGCCCGCTCATCACGCCCCGGCTCCCCTCGTGCAACACGCTATTTATGTTTGCACGTGCAACGCGCAAGGCGGGCACAATTCCAACCACCATCCCGGCCCCAAGAGCGATCCCAAAGGAATAAATGAAAATACGCCAATCGAATCCGAACGAGAGCGTAACCGGAATATCGGCATGCACGTTCAGATGTTCCAGCGCAGCGCTCGCCCACATCCCCAAAACCACGCCCGCGCCCGCGCCCATCGCCGCCAGCAACACGCTCTCGGTAATCATCTGTCGCAGCAGGCGCATTCGGCGTGCTCCCAGCGCCGACCGAATCGCCATCTCGCGCTCCCGCACCGTGGCTCGCACCAGAACCAGATTCGCCACATTCACACACGCAAGCAGCAGCACCATCGCTGCCAGCGACAGAAAAAGCGCAGCCATTACATAGATCGTGCTCGGGTCGCCGGAAGAGATCCGCAGGCTCTGCTCGGCAAGAGCACTCAACGCAACTTCCTTTTCAGCTTCAGGCTGCTGCCGCGTCATTTCCCTTGCAATCACTCCCAGGTCGGCCGAAGCCTGCTTCATGCTCACCCCAGGCAGCAGGCGTCCGTAGACGTTGAATTGGCGATTTTCCCATTTGTTCAAAACGTCAGCGGGAGTGCCCTCGATGGTCATCTCCGACATCGGCATGAACGCCGCAACGGAAACAAAGCTCTGCACGCCGTGAAAACCCTTCGGAGCTACGCCCACGATCGTAAAGGGGTGTCCGTCCACGGTAACCGGCCGCCCCACCACATTCGGGTCGCCATTGAACTTGTCCATCCAGTAGTCGTACTCGAGCACAATGACCGGATCCTGGCCCAGAACCTCTCCCTCGGTGGGCAGAAAGAGCCGTCCCGCAGCGGGCTTCAGTCCAAGCATGGAGAAGAAATTGCCGCTCACAAAAGCGGTCATGATGCGCTGCGGCTGCTGGCCTTGCGTCGCAATTCCATCGAGGCTCAGCCCGTGCGCGATTACATCGCTGAAGGAGTCCTTGCTCTGCGCGCGAAGCTGTCTGAACTCCTGCCACGACAGGTAGGGCAGCACCGGACCGTGGCTCTGGCTCAAGGCTAGCCCGGCAATCTGCTGGGGATTCTCCACTGGAAGCGGCTTGAGCACGAGCGAGTTCACCAGGCTGAAGATGGCCGTGTTGGCGCCAATGCCGAGAGCCAGCGTGAGCACCGCGGTGACCGCAAAGCTGGGCGCGCGGCCTAGTTGACGAAGCGCAAAACGCAGATCCTGAATCAGGGTTCCCATGCAAACCTCCGCCTACACCAGGGGTCCTGTTGTCTTAATGTGCATGTTCCCTGCCAAACGTGGTTTGGCTTAAGTATGCATGTTTGCTGTTGAATTCATACGTGAGGGCAGGAAGCGCGAGGGCGCACGGTGTGCGGAATCGTGAATCGTTGTCCGGAACCGGACAGGCCTTCAGGGAAGCCGTGGGCAAAAAAATCTCCATCCTGACGGCGTGTTCGACGCCAGGATGGAGGGGTCGGCCGCCAGGAGGGAACGCGGCCAGCTGCAACTAGGTTGGTAGCAGTAAGAGGGGGAGGGTCTTATTGCGCTACGACGACGGTCAGGGTCAGGTCGGTAGCAACAGGTTGGTTGTCGAGCTTTGCCGGGCGGAAGCGAGCCTGACGGATTGCCGCGGACACCGGTTCGTCGAGGAACTGGTTGGGCGACTTGACGACCTGGACATTCTGCGGCTGGCCGTTTTCGTCAACATTCAGTTTGAGGACGACTTCCGCATTGGGAAGCACAGTTTCTGCCGCCATTGAGGATAGTTCGATCCTGGGGGTGTAGACCACCTGGATGGGGGTGACTCCGGTGGAGAGGGGGCGGGTTGAGGCAACTGCATCGCTAGCGGATTGGCTCGCGAGGGCAGCTGCAGAAAGGAATAACGGGGAAATAAGAACGGTGGTTGCAAGAATACGACGCATGAAATACCTCCTTGGCGTTGATAGTAACCATCACAATCATAGAACCAGAACGATATAATTGTCAAATAGTTTTTCTAATTATTTGTTTTTCAATGACTTGAATGGCCATGTTGATGCAAGTTTCATATTTTCTTCAATAATTAATCAGGAAGCACAGCGCACACCATTGGCCCGCGTCGTTTGCACAATCTTGCGGGTCAGCGAGGCGCTGGCTGATGGGTTTCCCAGACGAGTCGGCGTTGTCTTTCAATGATTCGGCAGATGCGGGTCGAATCTGAAAACTCGTCCGCGCGGGTTACAATTCGAGAAAATCAGGGCCGACGAAGGAGGTTCCCATGCAAAAACCCGGGCTTCCCATTACCGATCAGGGCGGTCCACGAATAGCCTCCATCGACATTGTCCGTGGGCTCGCCATGGTCTTCATGGCGCTCGACCACACGCGCGACTTTATTTGCAATATCCCGTTCGAACCGGAAGACATCGACCATACATGGGGATTCTACTTTCTGGTTCGCTGGGTAACTCACTTCTGCGCGCCTGCGTTTTTCCTTCTTGCCGGAACGGGTGCGTACCTTTACGGCAGGAAGCATTCTGCCGGCGCTTTGCAGATGTTTCTTGTCTCGCGCGGCGTGTGGCTGGTGGTGCTGGAGTTCACGGTGATCGGCTTTGCGTGGACGTTCCACCCCGGCTGGGGCATGTTCGGGGTGATCTGCTGCCTGGGGCTTTCCATTATCCTGCTCGCCGGATTCGTTCGCTTGCCGCGCTTCGTGGTGATGGCGGTGGCGCTGCTGGTCATTGCGACGCATGATTTATTCGACGGCCTCAAGCCTGCAGATTTTCATGCGCACCAGTGGCTGCTGTTCGTGCTGCATCGCACGGGTGGGGCGCATATCGGCAACATGCATCTGTTCGTTTTGTTTTCGCTGATTCCATGGTGTGCGGTTACGCTTCTCGGGTTCAGCATGGGATTTCTTTTTGAAAGGAATTCTGTTTCGACTCGGCGTACTTTGCTCTGGGCGGGCGCAGGTGCGCTGGCTCTCTTCGCTCTTCTACGCGCCACGAATGTATACGGGAACCCGAGCGCCGCGATTGCTCACTCCGCTCCCGGCGACTGGCACGTGATGCCATCCATGTCGAAGACGATCATCCTGTTCTTCGACGTAGAAAAATATCCGGCGTCGCTTGAGTATCTCTTGATGACGCTGGGGGGCATCTTTCTTTTGCTGGCGATGGCGGGGGCGCGGGCGGGAACGCAATCATGGGGCTGGTTGGGGCGGGCGCTCGAAATATATGGGCGCGTGCCACTGTTCTTCTACATTCTGCATTTGTATGTGATTCACCTTGCGGCGATTCTTCTTGGATTTGTTTCGCATCAGCCGGTGAAGTGGCTCTTTCACGGTGGGTTCTTTCTGAACTATCCGCCGGATGGACAGCCGTACGGGCATGGGCTGGTCGTGGTTTGCGCGATGTGGATTGGCGTGGTGGTGCTGCTTTACTTCCCGTGCGCGTGGTTTGCGCGGGTGAAGCGGGAGCATCCGGACACGCTGTTGCGGTTCCTGTGATTAAGCGCGAAGAGCGGAAGGAAGACGGGTCGAAGTTTGAGGTTTCCCACCCTTTCGCGATGAGACTGCGAAAGGATGGGGCACCAGGCATCAAGGAAAGCCCAAAAATGTAAACGGCCCGCTTCTCATATTGAGAAGCGGGCCGTTTGGTTTTGGGAGTGAAAGTGACTTAGGCTTTGGCAGTCGTCAGCGCGCCCAAGTCGGCGGCTAGTTTTTCTGTCGAGAAGGCTTCGATGATGTCGCCTTCCTTGATGTCAGAGAAGTTGCCCAGGCCGATGCCGCATTCCATGCCGTTGGTGACTTCGCGGACGTCGTCTTTGACGCGCTTGAGAGAGCCGATCTTGCCCTTGAAGACCTGCTCTTCGCCACGCATGACTTTGACCTCGGCATCGCGGCGGATGACGCCGTCCTGCACGCGGCAGCCGGCGATGGTGCCGACCTTGGGGATGCGAAAGACTTGCAGGACTTCCGCTTTGCCCGCGTAGTTTTCCTTGAAGGTGGGGTCGAGGAGTCCCAGCATGGCGAGACGGATTTCGTCCTGCAGATCGTAGATGATGGAGTGCAGACGGATCTCGATGCCTTCCTGCTGTGCCAGTTCGCCGGCCTTGCGCTCGGGGCGGACGTTGAAGCCGATGATGATGGTGTTGGATGCTGTGGCGAGGAGGACATCGCTCTCGGTGATGGAGCCGACGCCGGAGTGGATGACCTTGATGCGCACCTTCTCGGTGGACATGCGGACGAGAGAATCTGCCAGCACTTCGACTGAGCCGGTGACGTCGCCCTTGATGATTAGGGGCAGGTCTTTGACGCCGGCGGTGCGGATCTGCTCCGCAAGACCTTCGAGAGAGACGCGTGAGCTCTTGGCGAGCTGAGAGTCGCGCTCCTTCATCTTGCGGTACTGGGCGATGCCCTTGGCCTTGTCGCGATCGGCTACGACCAGGAAAGTATCGCCGGAGTCGGGCATGGATTCGAGGCCTAGGACTTCGACGGGAGTGGATGGGCCGGCTTCTTCGATGGCGCGGCCGCGATCGTCGAACATGGCGCGGACTTTGCCGAAGGTGTTGCCGACGATGTAGCTGTCATTCAGGCGGAGGGTTCCGTCCTGGACGAGGACCGTGGCAACAGCGCCGCGGCCGCGATCGAGCTTGGCTTCGATGACCGAGCCGACGGCCTTGCGGCCGGGTGTGGCTTTGGGCGCGCGGATGTCGGAGACGAGGCAGATCATTTCCAGAAGCAGGTCGAGGTTGACGCGCTTCTTGGCGGAGACTTCGACGAAGACGGTGCCTTCCTGGCCAGCGCCGGCCCACTCTTCGGGAATGAGGCCGCGGTCGGCGAGCTGCTTCTTGACGCGATCGGGATTGGCCTCGGGCTTGTCGATCTTGTTGACGGCCACGATGATGGGGACGCCGGCTGCCTTGGCGTGGTCGATGGCCTCGAGGGTCTGGGGCATGACGCCGTCGTCGGCTGCTACCACGATGACGACGATGTCGGTGACCTTGGCGCCGCGTGCTCTCATGCGGGTGAAGGCTTCGTGGCCCGGGGTGTCGAGGAAGACGATTTCGCGGCCTGAGGCCGGAGATCCTTCCTTGGCGAACTTCACTTTGTAAGCGCCGATGTGCTGGGTGATGCCGCCAGCCTCGCCCGCGGCGACGTCGGTCTTGCGGATCGCGTCGAGGAGCGAGGTCTTGCCGTGATCGACGTGGCCCATGACGGTGACCACGGGAGAACGCGGAACTTCAAGCTCATCGATATTCTCAGCTTCGAGGACTTCTTCGATGGCTTGGTTGGCGATCTCTTCTTCGTAGCTGATGACGGTGGCAGCGGCGCCGAATTTGGCCGCTACGTCCTTCACCATCTCGGCGTCGAGTGACTGATTCACCGTGACAAATACTCCCCCCATCAAAAGCGTCGCAATCAAATCTTTGGCGCGGACATCGAGCTTCTCGGCCAGGTCTTTTACGCTGATGCCCTCCGTGACGGTGATTTCGCGGGTGATGGGCACGGGTTCGGTGCTGTATTGCGCGCCGCCATAGCGTGGCGGCGGTACAAAGCCCTTCATCGGGCCTTCTTTGGTCTTGGGGTACTGCTGCTTGCCTCGTCCGCGGCCGCGGGAACTGGCGCGCTGCGGGCGCGGGGCTTCACCGGTCGGAGGTGCGC
>DATKGE010000275.1:0-6867 GCA_035510955.1 Occallatibacter sp.
TTTCGACGATTTCAACGTCATACGCTCCGTCCTCCTTCCAGGCAAAGCAGATTCGAGATTCATTGTTGATGGTGAAACTATAGTGGCCGCGCGGCTTTCCGATCAAGGGTGCGCCGCACAAGAATTTCGGCGAATCAGACATTCCCTCAGGGGCTAAAGCCCGGACTCATTTTGGTTCGTTTGCGGCACGACTGAAGTCGTGCCCTGACACAATGCCTTTTGAATCCACGCCGCAGACTCCGAGTCGGGAAGGTCCACGGCGGGGCGGTGTATGTTTGTATTCGTCGGGAAAGTGTCGACGGGGAGGGGTTGCAGTGAGTGAGTTGAATCGCAGGAATTTTCTCAGGGTTGCGGGAGCGGCGTCGGCGGGAACCATGCTCGGGACGCGGATGCACGCGTTGGCATCGGTGCAGGACGAGCTGGCCAGGGCGGTCTCGGCCAACGATCACATTCAGATTGCGCTGATCGGCGCAGGCGGACAGGGGCAGGGAGATACAAAGGTTGCCGTTCAGGTTCCGGGCGTGAAGTGCGTGGCCGTGGCCGACTGCTACAACGGGCGGCTCGAACGCGCCAAGGAGATTTGGGGACCCGACACTTTCACCACTCGCGACTACAACGAGATTCTCGCCCGCAAGGACATTGACGCGGTCATCATCGGCACGCCCGACCACTGGCACAAGCAGGCCTCAGTGGACGCCATGAAGGCGGGCAAGGATGTGTACTGCGAGAAGCCGATGATCCACCTCTACTCCGATGGACCGGAGATGATCGAGACGGCGCGGAAGACCGGCCGCATCCTCCAGGTGGGCAGCCAGCGCGTGAGCTCCGTGGTTTATTTGAAGGCCAAGGAACTGCTGGCGGCGGGCGCCATCGGCCAGCTGAATATGGTGACAGCCCGCTGGGATCGCAACTCGTCCATGGGCGCATGGAACTACACGGTTCCGCCGGATGCCTCGACGGAAACCTGCGACTGGCCGCGGTTTCTGGGCACGGCGCCGAAGATCGCCTTCAATGCCGAGCACTTCTTCCAGTGGCGCAAGTGGAAGGCCTATGGCAGCGGCGTGGCGGGCGATCTGTTTGTGCATTTGTTCAGCGGGACGCACTTCATCACCGGTTCGAACGGCCCCACGCGCGGCATGGCCACGGGTGGACTGCGCTTCTGGAAAGATGGGCGCGATGCGCCGGACGTGATGCTGGGACTATTCGATTACAAGGAAGGATTCAACCTGAACCTCCGCGTGAACTTTGTCGATGGCGGCGAAGAAAGCGAAGGCTTTGTCTTTACCGGCTCTGAAGGCACAATGGAAATTGCCGGCGACTCGGTAAGCGTAGCCCGCGTGCCAAGAGAGAAAGAGCCTGGTCTCACCACCGAGACGTTTCCCCTGGCGATGCAGAGAGCGATTCGCGAGGACTATAAGCAGAAGTATCCGCGCACGCATCCTGAGGGGCCGCCGCCCATCGGCGTGGAGAAGTACGTTGCTGCAGAAGGATACTCGGACAGCTACGACCACTTCGCGAACTTCTTCGCGTCTGTTCGCAGCCGCAAGCCGGTGGTGGAGGATGCGGTATTCGGCTACCGGGCTGCCGGAGCCGCGCTGTTGAGCAACCTGAGCATGGAACGCGGCACAGTCATAGGCTGGGATCCGGATGCAATGAAGCTGGTGTAGGAACATGTCTCTGAAATAAGTCGCATTAGTTTAGGGCTGACAGGCTTAGTGTGAGCTTTCCAAATGCAGGTCCTTCGACTCCGCTGAAGTACGCTTCGCTCAGGATGACAGGGTATTTTTGATAGGAACTTCGGAGACAGAACACTATTTCGCCCCTGGAGAGTATCTGGGAGACGATTGCCAAGTCACGGCGCAAAAAAAGGGGCGCGGATTTTATCCGCGCCCTTTCCATGCCCAATTCTTGTTAGCGGTTCTACGACTTCGACAGGAAGTATGCGTCGATTGCCCGTTTCAATGAGGCGCGATCGACATACGGCTGCAGGCCTTCATATTGAGCGGCCCAGCAGATCTGATTCATAATGTCGCGCGGATAGCAGGACCGCAACTCCTGTTTCAGACTTATTTGGATGAAGTCGATCAGGTCAGTGGGGATGCCGGGATCATAACTTACGCGCTTGTCTGCCGCGACGCGGCGGAAGATTTCGCAGAACTGCTCGGTTGAAACTTCGCCGATCTTGATCTTGGTCTGGATCCTGCGCAGGAAGGCGGGGTCCACCAGTTCGGCGGGGTCCATGTTGGATGCAAACACGATCAGCATCTCGAACGGGACTTCGATCTTCTTTCCGCCTGCAAGCGTCAGAAAATCGATGCGGCGATCGAGGGGAACCACCCAGCGATTGAGCAACTCGTCGGGGCGAAGGCGCTGCCGTCCGAAGTCGTCGATGATCAGCACCCCGTTATTGGCCCTCATCTGCGCCGGGGCGACGTAGAATTTTGTAATCGGGTTGAACTGCAGGTCGAGCATTTCCGCCGTCAGCTCGCCGCCTACCAGAACGCAGGGGCGCTGGCACAGCACCCAGCGCGCATCGCGGTCCTCGGGCTCCGACTCCGGCACGCGCTTGTGGATGGATGGGTCGAAGACCGTAATGATCGAACCATCGACTTCAACGGCGTAGGGAATCCACACCTCATCCTCGGCAAGTACCCGCGACAGGGTTTCTGCCATGGTGGTTTTGCCGGTACCGGCCGGTCCCCAGAGGAAGACCGAACTGCCGGAGTTCAGCGCCGTTCCGAACTTGCGCAGGGTTTCCTCGTCGATGACCAGGTGGGCAAACGCCCGATGAACGTCAGCCGCACGCACGGCCGTTTTCTTTACGCTCTGCTCGCGGGTCTGCTTGACATAGCTTTCAAATGCTACCGGCGCAGCGCCTGTGTAATGACTGTGGGCCAGCAGTTCCATCGCCCGGGTTCTACCCTGGGCGGTGATGGCGATCTGATGCACGTGGCCGGTCATTCCCGTGACCAGGCAAAGCTGTTCCAGACGCATTTGGCAAAAAAGCGCGTCCACCACTTCGTAGCTGAGGCACATCCGCTCGGCCAACTGAAGCACGGAAAGCGATCCCGACAAGTACAGTGTTTTTAGCGCGATATCCTCAAGAACCGACTGGGGTACATCAAGTTGCGAGAGCGATTGCGGTCTATAGGTCGGTCCCGGCTGGGGTTCAGTTTTGAGGAAATCATTGTCATTGCCGTAGTCATACATCGATAACAACGTCGCCATGCCACTCTCCCGACTGCTGCCCCCACTTTATTCCTGGCTGTGTACTTTGTGGCTCCCTCTTTTGTTAGCAGGTAAGTCCCTCTTTAGTAGTAGGATGCGAATTTCTTGTGCAGTATTGCTACAAGAAATGGAATCTAGGGAAGAAAACGAACGACACCGACGGGCTCAGGAGGCGAACAAAGGGAAAATCCCAGAGTGAATCGTCCCTGGAGCAACTCGTTCTGTCGCGGGAACATTTCCGGTTCGCGCGCAGGGCAAGCTGGCGAGGCGCCCTTTGTTAAACTCCACTCAGGCCGTTTCCGGGTTCAGCAGTTGCCAGAGCCGAAGTAAGTGCGGGAGAACCGATGCCGATAGTTGAGCTTGCAGGAGTAACCAAGGCCTACGAGAACAAAATTGCCGTCAGCGAGCTGAGTTTATCCATCGATGCGGGTCAGATGTTTGGCCTGTTGGGGCCCAATGGCGCGGGCAAAACCAGCTCCATCCGCATGATGATGGGCATCACCATCCCGGACTCGGGACGCATCAGCCTCTTTGAAAAGCCATTTGCGCGCCAGAGCCTGGAGCGCGTCGGCTATCTGCCCGAGGAGCGCGGCCTTTATAAGAAAATGAAGGTCATCGATCAGCTGGTCTTCTTTGGCCGCTTGCACGGGCTTACGTCTGAGGAGGCGCGCAAACGGTCAATCGCCTGGGCCAAGCGCATGGAGATCGACGAGGTTCTCAACAAAAAGACAGAAGAGCTGTCGAAGGGAATGCAGCAGAAGATTCAGTTCATTGCATCGCTGCTGCACGACCCAGGGTTGATCGTCATGGACGAGCCTTTCTCTGGGCTTGATCCCGTGAATGCCGCGCTGGTTGAGAAGACGCTGCTGGAGCTCAAGGACCAGGGCAAGGCGATTCTGTTTTCCACCCACCGCATGGACCAGGTGGAGAAGCTGTGCGACTCCATCTGCCTCATCGATCATGGTCGAGCTGTCCTTGCCGGCAGGGTGCGCGAGATCAAGGCCACCTACGAGCGCAACCGGGTGATCGTCGAGTTTGAAGGCAGCTCCGCTTTTCTGAATTCGGAAGAAATTGCGGAAGCGAAGAACTACTCCGGCCACGCCGAGATTCGGCTCAAGGAACACGGCAACGCCCAGAAGCTGCTGCAGGAGGCCGCTGCCGTGGCCACCATTTACCGCTTCGAGCTGG
Source organism: Occallatibacter sp. (assembly GCA_035510955.1). GTDB lineage: Bacteria > Acidobacteriota > Terriglobia > Terriglobales > Acidobacteriaceae > Telmatobacter. Next base: position 4,417 of record DATKGE010000275.1, read on the forward strand.
TCGAGCCCTCGCTCGAAGAGATCTTCATCCAGACCGTGGGAGGCAAGGCCGATGCGTAATATCCTTCTCATTGCCAAGCGGGAATACCTGGAACAGATTCGCGGCCGGGCCTTCCGGGCGACGACGGTGGGACTGCCGGCGGTGTTCGCGGTGATCGTCGGCGTTGGGTACCTTTCCAGCCTGGGCATCGGGGCCGACAAGCACTTGACCATTGCGGCCGGCGACGCTGCCCTGGCCAACGACATTCGCACCCGCCTGGTGAGCGACAAGGACGGGAAGGCCTCGGTTGACGTTGTGTCGCCGGCCAGCCCGCAGGACCGCGCCGCGCTTGTGGACAAGGTCAGAGCCAAATCCATCGACGGTCTGTTGTGGATCGATACTCCCGCCGGAGCGCTGCCCACGGCAACTTACCTTGCGCAAGCCTCGGGCGACTTCATGACCACGGAACGTCTGAAGGAAGCCCTGAACAACGGCCTGCTGGACGAACACCTGACCGGCGCCGGAATGAAGCAGGCCGACGCCAATGCCGTGGTGAAGGGCATTTCCATCGACACCTACCAGGTAAAGAAAGATGGCTCGGTGGTCAAGAGCAATGCGCAGGCCTCCTTCTGGAAGGGCTACGTGATGGCCATTCTGCTCTCGATGACAACCATGATCTACGGCATGAATGTGGCCCGCTCCATCATTCAGGAGAAGACCTCGCGCATCTTTGAAGTCATGCTGGCCATCGCCAAGCCCAGCGACATGCTGGCCGGCAAGCTGATCGGAGTGGCCGCTGTGGGGCTTACGCAGATCGCCATCTGGCTAATCGCGGGAACCGCGATTTTTATCTCGCCCTTTGCCGCCGCGCTCATGACGGGCGACTTTGCCATCAGCTTCTCATGGACTGAAGGCATTCTTTTTCCGGTTTATTTTCTGCTCGGCTACCTGCTGTACAGCTCGCTGTTCGCAGGCCTGGCTGCCACCTGCGAAACCGAGCAGGAACTGCAGATGTACATGCCGCTGGCCGCCGCGCCCACCTGGCTCAGCTTCGCCATGATTCTGCTCATCATCAACGACTCGAATTCCATCTGGTCGATTCTTGCTTCGTTCTTTCCGCCCACCGCGCCGATCGTCATGTTTCTGCGCATGGCCTCGCAGGTGCCGCCGCTTTGGCAGTTTGCGGTGTCCATCGGGCTCTTGCTGCTCAGCATCTGGGGCACACTCTGGTTTTCGTCGCGTCTCTATCGCGTTGGCATCCTCATGTACGGCAAGCGTGCCACACTGCCTGAACTGCTGCGCTGGCTGCGCTACTCCTGAACGGGGCCGGCGGATCTGCGTTCCGGGTGCCTACACTAGAATCATTTGAGTGAACGCCGAGCCCAAATTCACACTTGGCCAGCGCTTTGTGCTGGCCGTGGTTCCGCGCGTGGTGTGGGCTCTGCTGGGTCTGCTCGGCCTTACCTGGAGGTTCGAAGTGATTGCGGAAGAAGGCGTGACTCCGCTGCTCCTCGGCCGTGGCGCGGGACCTCGGATTTTCTGCTTCTGGCACCAGTGCGTGCTGCCTTGCGCGATTTACTTTCGCACCACCGGCGCTACCATCCTCATCAGCCGCAGCTTCGACGGCGAGTTGATCACGCGCATTCTCAACCTGTTCGGCTTTCACGCGGTGCGGGGCTCCAGCTCGCGCGGGGCGCGGGAGGGATTGCTGGGCCTGAAGAATGTGATTGAGAGCGGCAAGCCGGCCATCTTCACCGCCGACGGCCCGCGCGGTCCCATTTACCAAACCAAGATGGGCCCCATCAAACTCGCGCAGATGACTGGCGCGCCCATCGGCGTCTTTCACCTGGAGCCCGAGCGCGCCTGGGCCTTGCGCTCCTGGGACCGCTTCCTCATTCCCAAACCCTTCACGCGCATCGTGGTCAGTTGGGCGCAATGGACGCATGTGCCCACCGATCTTTCCGCGGACGAGTTCGAACCCAGACGTGAAGAGCTGAATGCGGCCATTGAACGCGCACGCATTAGCGCGCTTGATTATTTCAATAAGGCCGAGCTATGAGCGAAGCATGCCAAGCCGCGACCTGCCAACGCGTTGACGACTTCGACTTTGAACTGCCACCGGAATTGATTGCGCAACAGCCGCCGGCCGAGCGTGGCCAGAGCCGCATGCTGGCGATGGATCGAGCCACTGGCTCACTGCGCAACGCGCACTTCTCCGATCTTCCTTCGCTGCTCGCACCGGGCGATCTGCTGGTGCTCAACGACAGCCGTGTGATCCCGGCGCGCCTCTATGCGCGGCGAACACTGCGGCGCGATCGTGAGAAACCAACCGGCCGCATCGAAGTGATGCTCACCGAGCCGGCCAGCGAGAATGAATGGCGCGCTCTCGTCAGGCCGGGCAGGAAAGTCGCTATCGCGGAGCGTCTTGTTTTTCCAACGCCGACCGGCGAGACAGTGCTCGAAGCCGAAGTC
>DATKGE010000276.1:0-13395 GCA_035510955.1 Occallatibacter sp.
CTGCACTGGGCGCGCTCAACGGCGAGCCGAAGTGGGAGGCGCAGATTGACGCGCTGATGGAGGCGGTGGACACATATGTTCCGCAGCCGAACCGCGCGATCGACCTGCCGTTCCTGATGCCGATTGAAGATATTTTCTCGATCTCTGGGCGTGGCACTGTTGTCACCGGCAGGATTGAGCGCGGCAAGGTGAAGGTGGGCGAGAACGTGGAGATCGTAGGCTTCCGCGAGACGCGCAAGACGGTTGTTACGGGCGTTGAAATGTTCAAGAAGCAGTTGGACGAAGGCCTGGCCGGCGACAACGCTGGTCTTCTTCTCCGCGGCATTCAGAAGGAAGATGTGGAACGCGGCATGGTGTTGGCCAAGACGGGATCGATCAAGCCGCACACCAAGTTTAAGGGCGAAGTTTACGTCCTGAGCAAAGAAGAAGGCGGGCGTCATACTCCGTTCTTCAACGGCTACCGTCCGCAGTTCTACTTCCGGACGACGGACGTGACGGGCGTAGCGGAGCTGCCGGAAGGCGTGGAGATGGTGATGCCGGGCGATAACGTTTCGCTGCAGGTGGAGCTGATCACGCCGGTGGCGCTGGAAAAGGGCCTTCGGTTTGCGATCCGCGAAGGCGGACGCACGGTGGGCGCGGGTACGGTTGCGGAAATTGTGAAGTAGAGACAGTGAACAGTGGACAGTGGTCAGTGAACAACGACCGCTGACAGTTGGAAAGGGTTTTGAAATGCGGGAAATTGTTACGTTGCAGTGCACTGAGTGCAAGGAGCGGAATTACTCGACGACGAAGAACAAGAAGACGACCACCGGCCGTCTCGAGTTCAAGAAGTTCTGTAACCGCTGCCGCAAGCACCAGCCGCACAAGGAAACGAAGTAAGACAGGGATCAGGGATCAGGGATCAGGGATCAGTTTGAGCATGGGCGGGGAGAGCGAAAAGGCTTTGATCCGCAGGGCAAAAAGCTGACACCTGACGACTGATTTCTGACCCCTGCTTCTAGGGGCGTAAGCTCAACGGCTAAACTGTCGGTCTCCAAAACCGAACTTGGGGGTTCGAATCCCTCCGCCCCTGCCAGATTTGTTGGGATGCGACCGGCAGAACGCCGGACGCGAAGGACACGGAAGTATGGCATCGAAAGCAGCATTGGTAAACGGGGACAACGAGCCCAATCCGAAGAAGCCGGCATTGGCCAAGCGTCAGGGGCCGAATGCGGAGCCGAATATGTTGGAACGGGTAGCCGAATCGTGGAAGAACTTCGCGCACTTTCTGAGCGATGTCCGCGGAGAGATGCGCAAGGTGGTGACGCCTTCGCGCAAGGAAGTGGAGGCAACCACGACTGTGGTCATCGTGGCGGTCTTCATCTTCGGCCTGTTCTTCTTTATTGTGGACGGAATCTTCCAATACGGCCTGGACCGGTTGCTCAAGCAACTGGGTGGATTGCAGTAACCGAATGCAGCCCTGGAAACGAGAGCATGATGGCAGATGAGTTAGAACCCCCCGTCGAAGTGCCGGAGCCGCAGCCGGAGCGCAACGAGCGCTTCAAGTGGTATATCCTGCACGCCTACTCGGGCTTTGAGCGCAAAGTGCGCGAGTCCATCGAGAGCCGCATTCAGGCCTTCGGCTTGAAGGACAGGGTGGGCAGGGTGATGATTCCCACCGAGCCGGTGACGGAGATTGTCAACGGCAAGAAGCGCACCGTGGAGCGGGTATTTCTTCCCGGCTACGTGCTGGTGGAGATGGAACTGGACAACAATCTCTGGCACGTGTTGAAGGACACGCCCAAGGTGACCGGCTTTCTCGGCACCGGCGACAAGCCGGTGGCGCTGAGCGAGGAAGAAGTCAGCTCCATCCTGTTCCGCAGCGAGACGGCCAAAGACAAGCCGCGCATGAAGATCAAGTTTGAAAAGAACGAGCAGGTCAGGATCACCGACGGCCCGTTCGCCAACTTCAACGGCGTGGTGGATGAGATCAACGAAGACCGCGAGACCATGAAGGTGATGGTCACCATCTTCGGACGCTCCACCCCGGTCGAGCTGGAGTTTGGCAAGGTTGAAAAGATTGAGTAACGCAGCTTCCAGCTACTAGCTTCCAGCTTCTAGCCGACCGGGCTTCTAGCCGCCCTCGGTTGTAGGCGAATGCAGAAAATGCGTCACCAAAATTTGAACAAGAACAAACCGGCTGAAAGCTAGCGGCTAGGAGCTAAAAGCTGGTTGCAAAGGAATCGAACTCATGGCACCTCCAAAGAAAATTACGGGTTATGTGAAGCTGCAGATTGTTGCCGGCAAGGCTACGCCGGCGCCACCGGTGGGTCCGGCGCTGGGTCAGGCGCAGGTCAACATCATGGAGTTCTGCAAGCAGTTCAACGCGCGCACTTCCACCAAGGAAATGGATGGGCTGGTCATTCCGGTCGTCATTTCGGTTTACGCGGACCGCAGCTTCAGCTTCATCACCAAGACGCCGCCGGCGGCCGTGCTGCTCAAGAAAGCCGCAGGCGTCGCCAAGGGCTCGGGTACGCCGAACAAGGAAAAGATCGGCAAGGTAACCGAGAAGCAGGTGCGCGAGATCGCCACGCAGAAGATGCCGGATCTGAACGCGGCCTCGGTCGAGACGGCGATCAAGAGCATCAAGGGCACGGCGCGGTCGATGGGGATTGAAGTGGTGGGGTAGTTTTTTCCCGCTTTGTATTGGAAATCAGAAAGGCCTCACCCGCGCGGGTGGGGCTTTTCTGCGTTTTGAGGATGATGGGCGAGTGGCCGATGTCTGGGAGTCGAGAGGGGATTTCAGGACAAGAAGGATCGGCGCTCGAACGTCTGTTGCGACCCAGGTCTCAAAATCGAGACCTGGGGCACCGAGCTTGATAGGCAGTCATATCTGTGCCACCCGCCGAACGAGCTGTTGCAAATCTTCCCTCAAAACAAGCGACCCACAGTTATGAAGAACTTGCGGTGGCCGGCGTCGCCGATCGCACCGCCGAAGGAGACGGAGCCGAGGGGCGTGGCGGCGACCAGGCCGGCGGTGCCGTCCTGGCGCAGGATGGCGTTGGCTGTGGGAGACCAGATTTCACCGGCCTCATAGCCGACGACGGTGTAGAGGCCCTGGCCAAGCCCGAGCGGAAGCGCGGCGATGCGGTGCAGGTAAGCGGCGCGGGCCAGATAGGTGTCGGTGCCGCGGTACTCGTCGATGGACGAGGCGGAGAGACGGCGCGGGCCGCCCAGAGTGAATTGAAAGGGCTCGGCAACGTTGGCGCGGAGATAGGAGTTGACGTCGCCGGTGAGGCCGATTATGTTCTTGTCTCTCCATAGCCAGGTGCGGGCGGCGGAGAACATCACCAGCGGCGCGTTGGCGCTGCTGACAGCGTGATACAGCGCGCCGGCGGCGGCGTTGAGGCGGAAGCCTGAGGGCGAGACGGAACTGGAAGTCTCCTTGTCGATGTCAATGTGCAGCAGTCCCTCTTGCGCAGTGCCGGAAATATAAGGCCCTCCGCCTGACCCGGTAGTGAGGCTCCAGTGGGTGTCGATGGCGCGCCAGCCTGCGGAGATCTCGAGCGAATTGCCGATGGTGCGGCCGGCTTCGACACCGGCATCGAGGTTCTGCTCCAGCCGTTCAGCCACGCGCTTCTGATTGGCCCAGACGTAGACCGGCTCGCGGACCAGGCCAGCGCGCGGCTCGATAAAGAATCCGCTCGGCGTGAGCAGGCGATAGTACTCGGTGTTGAGGACGGTCATGAAGCCGACGTCGGCGTTGGCGCGCAGCTCGGAACCATAGCCGCCCAGGTTCTGATCGACGAAACGAAAGTCGAGTTCCACGCGCGTCGTGTTGGAAGTTTCAGCGGCCAGGTCGGGGCCGATGAGCAGATAGGGCGGGGCGGTGGGGTCCTTGCTGAGACGGACGAGAATGCCGTCGTCGGGTTTGGGTGCTTCCGGGCCAGCGGCCGGCGTGCTGGCGGGTGACGCCGGTGCGGGTGGAGGGCCAAAGGTCTGGTAGGTGGCGTTGTAGACTCCGTCGGACTGGACGGGGTTGAGCGCGTTGATGGTTTTGGCCGACGAGATGGGCTGCTCCTCCAGAGGCTTCATATCGGCCAGCACCTGCCGCTGCGCGCCGGGCTCCCCGCCCTCGACGCGGACCTGGCGCAGCACGCCCGGAGGCGCGAGCCGGCGCTGGTCGCGATCGGCGAGGTAGGCGGCCCAGTCCTGCGCATTCAGGGCGTAGGGAAGCAGTGCGGCGCTGTTGGCCTCGGCAGCCAGGTAGCCTTCGCGGATCAGCTGGCCTCCCTTGGAGTAGTCGGTGGCCGAGTAGCTGGCGACGGGAACGGTAAGGACCAGGTCGGCCAGTTGAGCCGAGCGGTCGACACTCTGCTGGATGCCCACATCGAACGCGCGGTTGATCACGCCGACGATGGAGGAGACGTCGGCGGCGGCCAGAGGCGCGTCCTCAAGACGGATGGCGATGACGATATCGGCGTGCAGGTCGCGGCGCAGGACGTCGGTGGGCAGGTTGTCGACGATGCCGCCGTCGGCAAGGAAATGGCCATCGGCGGACTGAACGGGAGGAAAGACGCCGGGGATGGAAATGCTGGCGCGCACGGCCTGGGGAAGCGGACCATTAGCGAAGGTGACGGCCTGCGAGGTGGTCAGGTCGGTGGCCACGCAGCGGAAGGGGATGGGCAGGCGGTTAAAGTCCAGTTGCGCGCGGTTGTAGCCGAGCAGGTTGGTGGTCAGGAACTGATTGACTCCGCGATCGGTGAGCAGGGCGTTGGACAGGGAGGCGCCATGCGCCAGGCCGACGGTGATGGCGGCGGGGGCCTGGCGACGGTCCTGGCGGCGGCGAAAGCTCATGTCGACGTAGGGAGTTTCGAGAGTGAACACGTTGGTGAAGGCGTCACCGGTTGCCAGGGCGCGCATCTGGGCCGGAGTGTGGCCGGTCGAGTAGGTTGCGCCCACCAGCGCGCCCATGCTGGTGCCGGCAATGCGGTCGATGGGGACGCGATGATCTTCGAACCACTGGATGACGCCGACATGGGCCAGCCCCAGCGCGCCGCCGCCTTCCAGCGCCAGGCCGATGGCCGGCCGGTTGGCAGGCACCACGGCGGGCAGCGGAGACTGCGCAAGGATTGCTTGTTGAGTGAGTTCCTGAGCTCCGGCGGCGGTTGCCATGAGGGTTGCGGCGAGAAGAATTGCGGTACGATTCGGGGGCACGGTTCGACCTCTTGAATGATGTGATTTTCTCAAGGGAATGCGGGCGCGCGCGAGCGCACTGATTTTTTATTGCAGCGCGAAGGTTTGATTCGAACGCCGGAAGCCGGTCGAGGCTGAACGCAGAAAAGCCCTCCAGGGATATGGAGGGCTTTTCTGCGTCTTTGAGACACAACCGAAAGTGCGCGCCAGCCTTTGCCGCGCTTACTTGGGCGGGGCTGGGGTGAACCCTTCGCGCTTGCGGCCGGGCTCGGGTTTGGGTTTGGGTTTCGGAGCCTTCTTAACTTCCTTCTTGCCTTTGTCTTTGCTTCCCATGCGTAGAAGTGTGACACAAGAGGGGCGCGCGGGGAAAGACAAGAATTGTATATGGACTCTTTTTCCGCACTGCGCGCCGCCAGCAGGCAGCACCGCGGGAGCAGAGAGAAAAGCACCCGGGAAGCCGGCTCGTCCCGGCTTGGCAGCAGCCCCGGGCAGATTGTCCCGAGTGGATTGTCCCAAGTAGATTCCTGTGGATTGAGCACTGCCGATTTGGACACCCGCGATCGGTTGGCATTGATCTGCACTGGCTCTCCCTGATCGTCCCTGGCGCTTCCTGCATGCTCAATTCTGCTCACAAATCTAATTCTCGTTTTTTTTGTAAATTGAGAGGCAAAGTTGTGCAAAACCGCTCAGACCGATTGCATTTGTGTTGCTACTGTTGCCGAGGTAGCTTGTGTCGGCAGTTCGCGCCAAGCCGGTTTAAACATGAGCTTTAGACACTGGGACAACAGTTGGGGCGAGAGGGATCAAATGCGCAAATTCAGGTTGGGTATCACGTCTTGGTTGGCGGTTCTCTTGTTGGTTTTTGTCGCCGGCTGCGGTGAAGAAGCGGTCACTGTTCCCCTCGTGGTGTCCACCATCCCTGCCAACGGCGCAACCGCCGTGGCAGTGAACACGCCCATCAGCGCGACCTTCAGCATGGCCATGAACTCCGCGTCCATCAGTGCAACATCCTTTACGGTGACGGGGCCGGGCGGGGCCGTGGCGGGAACGGTTTCGTTCAGCGGATTAACCGCGACATTCACGCCGGCGGCAGCTCTGGCTTTCGGGGCCACCTACACCGGCACCATCACCACGGGGGCTACAGACCTGGGCGGCACGCCTCTGCAGGCCAACTATGTGTGGACCTTTACAACCGTTGCTCCTCCACTCGTGGTGGTCTCCACAATTCCCGTGAATACGGCCACCGGCGTTCCCCTCACCCAGGTGCTCAGCGCCACTTTCAACGAGACACTAAGCTGCGCGACGCTGGCATCGCCCGCTGCATCCTTTGTCCTCACCGGTCCGGGCGCGACCGCCGTAGCCGGAGCAGTGAGTTGCGCGGGCGCCGTGGCATCCTTCACGCCTGCAGCCGATCTGGTCGTCAACACCGTCTATACCGCCACCATCACCACCGGGGCTCAAGATCTGGCCGGCACGGCGCTGGGCGCCAATTACGTCTGGACCTTCAGGACGCTACCTGCTCCGACACCGCCCACCGTGATCTCGACCGTGCCCATCAATCTGTCCACCGGTGTGCCCATCAACCAGGCGCTCAGTGCGGCCTTCAGCGTGGCCATGAACCCCGCCACCATCGACGCGACAACCTTTACCTTGGCGGGGCCGGGCGGAGTTGCCGTTACGGGAGTGGTCACCTATGTCGCAGCCGGTTCGGTAGCGACTTTCACGCCGGGGGCAAGCCTGGCGCCGAGCACACTCTATACGGCCACCATCACTACTGGAGCTGAAGATCTGGCGGACGTTGGGCTGGCTGCAAACTATGTCTGGACCTTTACCACCGCTGGCGCCGTAGTCCTCACGCCACCGACGGTGATCTCGACCATCCCTCTCAACGGAGCTACCGGTGTACCGCTGAATCAGACCGTCAGCGCCACCTTCAGCACGGCGATGAACCCGGCCACGATCAACTCGGGAACCTTTACGCTGACCGGGCCGGGTGCCACCGCAGTTGCCGGGCTGGTTGCATACGCATCGGTTGGAAATACACTGACGTTCACGCCGACGGCGAACCTGGCAGCCAGCACTCTGTATACCGCCACCATCACCACCGGGGCTCAGGACCTGGCGGGCATTGGGCTGGCGGCCAACTATGTGTGGACCTTTACAACCGGCACGACTGTAGTCGTCGTTCCGCCGGAGATCGTTTCGACTGTTCCAGCGAACCTGGCCGCGAACGTGCCTCGAAATCAAGCAGTCAGCGCAACCTTCAGCGAAGCGATGAATCCGCTGACCATCACCACCGGAACATTCCTGCTGACCGGGCCGGGCACAACCGCGGTAGCGGGAGTCGTCTCCTACGATGCGGTCAACTTCATTGCCACCTTCACGCCCACGGCCCTGCTGACGGCCAGCACCAAATATACCGCGACAATTACCAACGGAGCGACAAACCTGGCAGGCACTCCGCTGGGAACCACCGGCGCGCCGAATCCCTGGACCTTCACGACCGGCACGACAGTCCTCGTACCGCCGGTAGTTCTGGGGCCAACCATATCGCTGTTTGGGGGCTTTGGCGGCGGCGCCGGGATGACCAACGAGGGAATCCACACGGTCATCAATAATGGAGATATCGGGACCACGGGCGCGTCTACCACGATGACCGGGTTCCACGATACTAGCCTTCCGGAAGTGGGCGCCGTATGGCCATGCACTTATACGGAATCGCCACTCAACGTAGGGCAGGTGAATGGGACCATCGACACCGCTCCGCCGCCTCCTACCATTGATTGCCCCGATGAAGGAACCGCCGCTACATTCGCCATCGCCACCGAAGCCGCGTTGGAAGCTCGAACCGCTTATACCACCCTTCAGGGCCTTCCCTCAGACGGCAAGCTGGCAGCGGAGATAGGCAATACAACCATCTACCCTGGCGTCTACACCAACGCAAGCTCAGTCAAGATAACTCTTGGGCCTCTTACTCTCGACGCACAGGGTGATCCCAATGCGTCCTGGGTCTTCCAGATCGGATCATCTCTCACCGTAGGCACGCCGACAGCATCTGAAAGCGTGATCCTGATCGGTGGCGCCCAGGCCAAGAACGTCTTCTGGGCAGTCGGGGGCCTCCCCGGCGCGGTCATCAATTACGGGGGAGGCGGGACGATGGAGGGAACCATCATCTCTCAACCGGGAATCACGGTTTCAAGTCCCGGAGTTGCCGCGATAACGACGATCAACGGCAGAGTGATCGCTTTGGGTGCGTCGACCACACTAGTAAACACCGTCATCAACGTGCCCGCTCCGTAACGGTTTGCTGAGGCCGCGGGCATAGAGCGGTCTCAGCTCTTTTTCAAGCAATGCGGTGTTTGGTAAGTACGATTCGCGTTTGTTTTATCCGGCGATGAGATGGAAAGTCGATCGCGGCTAGCAATTCAGGAGACGACCATGAGATCGAGCGTAAAGATGATTGCCACAGCGGCATTTGCTGTTCTTCTAGTGCCTGCGTTCAACCTCTTTGGGAGCGAAGTGGCAAAGGCATCCACCGGCGCAGCCAGTGATGATAAGTCTGCCGACTCCAACGTCGTCGCCTTTGAGCCGGTTCAGCTTTTCCCGGCGGCAGCCGTGCCGGCAGCTTCGATGTCGGCAAACATGCCTCCCGCCGGAAGGAGGGAAGGTTCTTACCCCAGGGTTGAGTGGTTCATGGGTTACTCCTATCTGCGCGCTGTGCCGCAGCTGGCAGCCGGGAACCGCATGGTGTACCTCAACGGCGGCAGCACGTCGGTCGCTTTCAATCTGAATCGTTATGTGGGGCTGGTGGGCGACTTTGGGGGCTTCAACGAAACGCGGCTCCAGCTTACCACCGGGAACCCGCCCACAGCGCTGGGAAGTTATGAAGGGGTTGATGACGGTACCGTGTTCACCTTTCTCGTTGGCCCGCGGATCTCCTTTCGGGGTCACAGAATCACTCCGTTCGCCCAGGCTCTGTTTGGCGGCATTCGCGCCAGTGAAGAGATGAACTGCCAAGGTTGCGCACCAATTCTCCCGAAGGAAACCAGCTTTGCATTGACTGCCGGCGGCGGATTGGACTTGAGGTTGCGCCATCGTCTTGCCTTCCGGATTATCCAGGCCGAGTACCTGAGGACCAATTTCGAAGATCTGACCACCGGGAATAAGGCTGCACAGCACGACATACGGCTTTCCACCGGGATCGTCTTCCGCTTTGGCGGAAGTCCCCCACCGCCTCCGTTGACGCTGGCCTGCGCTGCCAACTCGGATTCGATCTTTCCCGGCGACCCAGTAACCGTGACGGCGACGGCTAGTCAGCTGGATCCTAAGCTGAATGCGGTTTATTCCTGGACGGGAAGCGGGGTGACGGGCAACGGATCGACGGCTACCGTGGCCACGGGTTCGCTGGCGCCAGGCAGCTATACGGTGAAGTGTGGCGTAAAGGAAGGCAAGCCAGGGAAGGAAGGCCTGAAGCCTTGGGAGACAGCCGACGCTTCGGCCAGCTTCAATGTGAAGGCATTTGAGCCGCCGACGATCAGTTGTTCGGCCAGCCCCAGCACCATCAACCCAGGCGACAAGGCAGTGATTAATGCAGTCGGCGTGAGCCCCCAGAACCGCTCACTGACTTATACCTACTCCGTATCCGCCGGAACGGTCAATGGCAGTGGCACGACGGCGAACTTCGATTCGACCGGTGCTCCGTCGGGCGCGATCACCGTTACCTGCAATGTGTTGGACGACAAGGGACAGACTGCAACCGCGATCGCCACCGAAACGATTGCACCACCACCGCCTCCTCCTGCCCCCCCCGCGGAACAAGTGCGACTCGAGTCTCGCCTGGCATTGCACAGCGTCTTTTTCCCGACCGCTCAGCCCAGGGCCCAGCATCCCGAAGGCGGCCTGGTCCCCAGTCAGCAGCAGACTCTGACTACACTCGCAACGGACTTCAAAAGCTACCTCGCATTCAAATCGGACGCTCGCCTGACCCTGAGCGGACATGCGGATGTGCGCGGATCAGTCGAGTACAACCAGGCGCTTTCCGAACGCCGAGTTACACGCACAAAACAGTTCCTGGTTGAACAGGGTGTTCCCCAAAGCAGCATTGATACCCGCGGCCTTGGCAAAGAGCAAGAGCTCACCGCCGACCAGGTGAAAGAACTGGTCGAACAGAATCCTGACCTGAGCGACGCGGAACGGAAGAAAGTTCTCGGCGATCTGTCTGTCATTGTTCTGGCTCAGAACCGTCGCGTAGACGTCACTCTGAGCACCACAGGCCAACAATCGGTGCGCCTGTACCCGTTCAACGCTGCCGATGCCCTGACGCTGCTCGACAAAAAGAGTACGACGCCCAGAAAGAAAGCCAAAGCAGTGGCCAAGTGATCAACTTGAAGCGCAGGAGCAGGCCAACTGGCCTGTTCCTGCGGTAAGACTGATAGTTCGGCCGGAGATACGCCCGTGCAGTAGCGGTTTGCCGGGGAACAGCTGGTAGTTCCCCGGCAGCGTGATCCCTGGCAGCCCAATCGAGATCACAGATTCGTCCCGGCCAACCTCCCCACTGTCTTGTAACCCCAAGCGTGTCTCATCTCACGGTCCGGCAGCCTATTGCTTCTCTGCGGGCGGTGCCGGCGGCGCCGGCGCGTGCCCCAGGTGCTGGTAGTTGAGGATTGCGTTGAAGACCAGCGCGTAGTTGCCCACGGTTTCTCCGCGATAGACGGGGTTGTTGCCGAACAACAGCACGTTGCCCTGACCGAGGTGCGCGTCAACCACCACGGCGTGCTCGGCAATGGAAGAGCCCTTGTCGAGCAGCCCGTCGAGCAGCAGCGATTTTCCCTCGGAGAAGCGCAGGATGACCTCGGGGCGCAGCTCGGCGGGAAGGACGCTGAGGTTGTTGCGCATCTCTTCCTCATTCAGCTTCTTTGCCTCCCACGGCTGCTGCTTTACCAGCGGCTCGGCCTCGGCAACCTTGCGTCCCGTGGGCTCGTCGCTGTCGTCCACGCTGCCGCGGCCGGTGGGGCGCTCGGCGTAGGGATCCATCAGAAGGCGGCCGCCCCGGTTGCCGAGCGTGTTGCTGATGTTGAAGGCCATGCCATTGGCGCTAATGACCGGAACGCCCGCGCCGAAACCGTAGGCCACGGGATTGTCGCGGGCGACGAAGACGGTGTTGAGGACGGTGCCGACAACGCGAGCGTCTCCGCGAGGAACGACTGTGACGCCGGGCGCGAGGCCGGTGTCGACGGCGAACTGAGCCGTGTCTTCGCAGGTGATGAGCAGCCCGCCCTGTTCGACGAAATGCCTGAGGTGCTCAAGGCCTTCGTAGCCCAGGCCTGGACGAATGTCGGCGGTCGAATCGATGCGTCCAAAATTCGGCGTCAGATCGGACTTCTGCCAGGGCATGGCATTGTTCCACATGGGAATGCCGTTGATGATGTTCTGTGTGCCTGCGCCCCCCACCGGCGCGAAGATGATGACGTCGTATTTCGAGCGCAGGTCCGCTTCGCCGGCCGCCGTCTGCGTGCTGATGTAGTCGTAGGGCACGCCCGCAGTATCGAACGCGTAGCGCCACCAGCCTTCAGTTTGCGTGGCCAGCCAGGTGTGCATGAAGGCCACGCGGGGCGCGGTGGCAGCGTGAGAAGGCACGGAGGGCGCGGCTGTCAGATGCGCAGCGTCAAGCGAGAGGTCATGCAGGATGGGTGTGATCGTGGCGTCGTCCGCCCCGGTGATGAGCAGCGAGCCGGCGGGATAATGCTTGCCATCGGCGTCGAAGGCTTTGTCCGCTATCTGAACGCCGGCGCCTTTGAGCTTGTACACCAGCGGCAGCAGCGAGACCTGGGCGGTGTTGGCCACGACAAGCACCGAGCCCGCTCCGGTGATCTTTCCGCTGAGCGCGGTGGGATCGTCGAGCAGCGTCATCTTCGATTGCAGAATGGCGGGATCGACGATGCGGACAACTTTCAGGTTGAACAGATGCGAGAACGACCAGCCGGTGTCGTCGTAGGGATGTTTCTGCGGATCGTCGGGCGCCCAGAATTGCCGATCGAGCAGCGCGTCGGCGATGCGCGAGTAGGGCTGATCCATGCGAATGACAAGGCTCCCGGCGGGGAATGTTTCCTGCCTGGGCTTGTCGCCGCGTTTTTCCGGCGGCAGATTGCTGGTGGCTGATTCAGAGAGCTGCTGCACTTCGACGTGCTGGCGCTTCATCACCTTGAGCAACTCCACCTGGCGATTGGCGTCGGCTGCGTCGGCGGGCAGAACATACGCCGCCGGGCCTTCAAGCGTGGGCTTCTCGACCGATCGCTTGCTCTTCAGGTAGTAGTTCTCTAGGAAGTGGTGCGTGTGTTGGGAGAAGTAGGAAATGGTCGTCAGCAGCGCCGATTCTTCGTAGTTGTTGTTGTCGCGCTGCGACCAGGTGACGATGGGCAGCGGAGGATTCGCGCGGTACCAGGTGCGCGAGTATTCTTCCGGACTGAGGATGCGCTTTTCCGTGTCGGCGCCGCCGTTGCCAAACGTCTCATAGAGGCGGCTGATGCCGTTGTGCATGGCGGCCAAAAACATCAGGTAGCCGGGGCTCCAGGTGTCGAAGTCTCCGTGGGTAAAAACGCCGGGCATGCCCAGCGACTGCATCTGCGCCACGTTGTTCCAGCCCAGCTCTGCCCATTCATCGGCCAGCAGGGGATCGACCCATGCGTTGTACGGCCCATCGCCGACGGTGTTGTCGTAGAGAAACGGCACCGACTCATGCAGGTCGTGCAGCACCTGCGCGTGCCAGTCGAGATAGGTATTCAGCACGTTGCGGGAGAGCTCGAGCGTCATGCCCATGGCGTCGCGGTTGTTGTCGTGGGCAACGTAGTGACCCCAGTAAAGCAGGCGCGGATACTTCTCGTCGGGGTGCGCCTTGTGCCACTTGTAGAGGTCGACCATGCGGTCGCGGCCATCCACCTCGACCACCGGCGTAATCAACACGATCATGTGCGAGCGAATGAATTTGATGTAGGGCGCGTTGTCCACCGCAAGACGATAGGCCAGCTCCATCAGCGCGGTGGGCGCGCCGGTCTCCGTCGAGTGGATGGTTCCGGTGATGTAGTAGACGGGGTACGACTGATCGACAAGCTGACGGGCGGTTGCGTCGTCCAAGTTGATGGAGCGCGGGTCAGACAGTTTCGCCAACCGCGCGTCATTGGCCTTGGCGCCGGCCAGCAGCTCCGGGTCGGCGACGGCCACGGC
>DATKGE010000277.1:0-7780 GCA_035510955.1 Occallatibacter sp.
GTCCATGTTCTCCGTTGCATCCTGGCTGAGGCTGACCTGCTGATGGCCGCTGACGGTTATCCGACGCTGGCTCAACTGCGCAACGTCGCAATCCGGGTGCGGGGGTAATCCGGAGATGCTTGTCCTCGCCTCCGCATCCCCGCGCCGCCGCGAACTCCTCACCCTGGCCGGCCTCGTCATCTAGCCGCCCAGCCGCCACTTCAGCCTGGTATACGCCACGCGAAAGCCCTTGCGCTCAGCATTCCGTTGCGAGTTGCTCCCCGCCTCGGCCACCATCATGGCCACGTCGCATCCGTGTTCGAAGGCGTAGCACATGCGCTCATCGAGCAGTGCAGCCTGCAGCCCGCGCCGCCGCAACTCCGGCACAGTTGCGGAACCCCCAAGCAACGCCACGCCTTCGTGCAGGCTCAGCACTCCGGCGGCGCCCGGTTCCCCATCCACCTCGGCAAGAAAACACGGGCTCTGCTCACGAGCAATGCAAACTGCGCCAATCCGCCCTACAAATTCCACCAGCTCCGGATGCTCGTGCGTCCAGCCTCTGGTGCTCACGCTTCCCCACAAGGGCGCCTCTTCACGCCCAACCGCGCGGACAACGAAATTGGGAGGGAGTTTCTGAGAAGCCTTCTCCACGGTCCGATAGAGCACGCTGCTCACCTCGAACGGTCTGTAACCGCGAGCGCACAGAAGGTCAAGTGCGGCGGCGCCGGCCATGGGGCACACCTCATGCATCACTTGAGCGCCGCGGCTCTTGAAAAACTCTTCCATTTCATGCAAATCTCCCGCCGCCGGCGGTTCGAACAACCCCAGCCCAAAGCTTTGCGTAGTCGGGGCATCGATGCCGTCGAAGACCAGCGTGGCGCCGGCGCGCTTGGTCCATGTCGACCCGCATTCCGGAGACAAACGTCTGCGCGCCTCAGCAAACTGGGCGCACGCATGCGCCTCCGCGCTTTCCAATCGCCGCGCAAGTGTCAAATCGGAGAAAATCATGATGTCCTTGATGTTATACAACCCGAGCAGCTTTCACCCAACCCGCCGTCGCCCGCTACCCGGGCGCGACGCAACTCGGGCGCAAGAGGATAACCTAAGACATGTCAACATGCTGAACCTCGTCCTTGCTTCCGCATCTCCGCGCCGCCGCGAACTCCTAGCCCAGGCCGGGTACTCGTTTCGGGTCCACCCCGCGCACATTCCCGAAGACCCCCACCTCGGCGAAGACCCCATCGCTTATGTGGTGCGGCTGGCGCGGGAAAAGGCTGATGCTGTCTTTAATCAGTTAAAGGAGTTGGGTGCCCCAGGTCTCGATTTTGAGACCTGGGAAAGCTCGAAGCTCGACTTGGCGCGTTTGGTTGTCCTCGGCGCCGACACCACCGTTGTCCTCGACAAGCAAATCCTGGGCAAGCCTGAAGACGCGGCGGACGCGGCGCGGATGTTGCGGCTGCTCTCGGGCCGCACCCACCGCGTCATCACCGGCGTCGCCGTGGTCTCCGCGGCGCGCACTGAGGTGGCGGCGGAAGTTACGGCCGTCAAGTTCCTCACGCTGTCCGATGAAGAGATAGCCGACTACATCGCATCCGGCGAACCCATGGACAAGGCCGGCGCCTACGCCATTCAGGGCCGCGCAGCGCGATGGATTCCGCGGATTGAAGGAGACTACTTCAATGTTGTGGGGCTGCCTTTGGCGCTGATCTCGACGCTGCTGGAGAGCTTGTAGTTAGTCTCCCAGTTCTCAAGCGCGAGACTTGGGCACCCAGGTCTTACGGCTTCACCACCAGCTTCGCGCCCTTGTACACCACCGTCGCATCGGCGTCGGGCGCTTCAGCAATTCCCACGCCGTGATTGGCTCGCACGAGCAGAATTCGGAAGGTGTGCTCGGGGGGCATTCCAGGGAAGCTGCCTTCGCGGGCGGCCAGCGTGAGCGTGCGGGTCGCATCGTCCCAGTGGAGCGCGATGGTTGCATACGCGGTCTTCTCATAGGCGTAGCCGTCGTTCTGATCCTCGTAGAACGTGAAATCGCCGTCAGCGCCGGGATATATCCGAAGCTCGATCGGGTCTGCCCGCTTCTCCGTCGTCCATTCCATTCTTGGCCCCATGGGAAGGATGGAGCCGGCGCGGACGTAGAGCGGCAGCTTGCTCAGCGGCGCGTCCGCCTGAATGCGTTTTCCGCCGACTACCTTCTCGCCAGTCCAGAAGTCGTACCAGGTGGCTTGCGGAAGGTAGACGGCGCGAGTGGTTGCGCCCTCGGTCGTCACCGGGCTCACCAGGATCGCCGGCCCAAACAAGTATTCGTCGCCGATGTTCTGCGCCTCAACATCTTCGCGCCAGTTCATCACCAGCGGCCGCATCAGCGTGCCGTGATTGCTGGTCACCTGCCAGGCCTCGGAATAGATGTACGGCATCAGCCGGTAGCGCAGCGTGTCGTAGTCCACCAAAATCTTCTCCGCATCCGGCCCGTAGGACCACAGCTCGTTCTCGCTGGGGTTACGCGTGCCATGCACACGGAAGATGGGCGAGAAGGCGCCGAACTGGAACCAGCGCACAAACAGCTCGCGAAACTTCGGATCGTTCAGATTGCCGCCGGAGATGAATCCGCCAATATCGGTAGTCCAATAGGGCATGCCCGAAATCGCGTAGTTGAGCCCCGCCGGAATCTGCCGCGCGAAGGTGACCCAGTCGCTGAGCACGTCGCCCGACCAGGCCGTGACGCCGTAGCGCTGAACGCCCGCGTAGGCCGAGCGCGAAAGGATGAAGACGCGCTTGTCCGGAGAGGCGGCCTGCTGGCCCTCCGACACGCCCATAGTGTGAAACAGCGGATAGATATTCGCGTAGCGCGCTCCCGAACCGAGGAAGAGCTTGTTGGTGGTGAGAATGTTGTCTTCGCGGCCTTCGGTCTCCGGCTCGTCGGTATCGAGCCACCAAGCGTCAACGCCCTTCTGAAACAGCGCCGTATTGGCATTGGCCCAGTACTGCTTGCGCGCCGCCGGGTTCGTCGCGTCATAAAGCGCTTGGCCAACTGGATGAAAGCTCGGCTGCACTGTCTTCGCAATGAACCAGCCGTTCTTGTCGAACATGTCGTAGGTGGCGCTGCCCGACCGGAAGTATGGCCATATCGACACCATCAGGTGAAAGTGCTCCTTGTGCAGCGTGTCGATCAGGCCCTGCGGGTCAGGATAATGGGAATTCCACGTCATCTCGCCCATGGTGATCCACCAAAACCAGTCCTGCACAATGTTGTCCACCGGAATATGCTCGGCCCGGTAGCGCGCCGCGACTGTCTCCAGTTCCTGCTGCGACTCGTACTTGTTCTTGCACTGCCAGAAGCCGTAAGCCCAGCGGCCAAACAGCGGAACCTCGCCCGTCAGCTCGCGATAGCGCCCGATAATTGCATCCGGCTCCGGCCCATAGATGAAGTAGTAATCGATGCGGTCGGCAACCTCCGCACTCAAATAAAGCGCATGAACGAACCGGTTGTTCACCTGGCTGCGCGACGGATTATTCCAGAAGATGCCGTATCCATTGCTCGAAACCAGCAGCGGAATCGCGATGTTGGTGTTCTCCTGCGACAGGTCCACCGTCTCGCCGCGATTGTTCCACACCCCCGCCTGGTGCTGACCCAATCCGTAGAGGCCTTCATGCGAGCCGTAGATGGGAAACACAACTTCCGCATGAAATGTTTTCTCGCCGTTTACTTCCACGGGCCGCAGCGACCGGTAGCCGTCGGTCGTGAGCATTGTCCCGCGCATTGGCCCGCCGGTCGAGCCTGGTCCGGTGGCAACAGGGCCTGTCGCGCCCGCGCTCGTTGAGCCTTCCAGCACAACGTAATGCATCGCCCCGCTCGCGCGCTCAATCACCACGCGCAGCTTGCTTGTCTCGAGCGTGATCGCCCCGTCGTCCGAGCTCACATTGAACGCCGTTACCGGCCAATCCTTCTTCACCACCACATTGTCAGACGGACGCTCCGGCGCAGCGGGGCCCAAGGGAGAATACGTCACATGCAGCAGATCGGCCGCCTCTACCTCCAAGCGCAGCACGCCATCCTTCTGCCGCACCTCCAGTCCCTTTGGCAGCTTCTCAAAGCTCACCACCGGGTTGGGCGTATTCCACTGCGCCTGTGCTCCGGGCGTAGGCAGGCAGGCCCCAACCAGCCCCACAAAAATCCCCAGGATCCCAAACCGATTCATGGCAGAAACCCTTCCTCAATCGCTTTACCCGACCGCACCAGTCTACGCCAGCGTGAGACCCATCAGCATGCGGTCTTTCCCCTTTTGGCGTCGGCCCCGCAAACCGTACCACGGTATCGAAAGTCGTACTCCTGGCGCCGCCTTTTCGGGTTACACTGCCCCATGCTCCAAATCAAGGGAAAAGGCTCATGCTGACTCGCGCCTTCACGCGTTCCACCCTCCTGCTTCTTGCTCTCGCGGCCCCGTTCCTGCTGCGTGCCCAGTTCCAGCAACCTACCGACGACGAGCTCAAGATGACCGCCGACCCCAAAGCCCCGGGCGCCGCGGCCGTCTATCTCTACCGCGAAGAGACCACGGACGACGCGCTCCACTACCACAGCTACTATGAGCGCATCAAAGTGCTCACGGAGAAGGGCAAAGATCTGGCCACAATTCGCACTCCCTACGAGCATGGCCAGTTCAGGGTCACCAACATTCAGGGCCGCACCATTCACGCCGACGGAACCGTCGTCCCGTTGACCGTCAAGCCCACCGACCTGGTCGACGTGAAGAGCGGTGGTTTTCAATTCAACACCATGGTCTTCACGCTGCCCAGCGTCGAGGTCGGCAGCATCCTGGAGTATCGCCTGATTCTGCGCTACGACGACAACATGGTTTCCGAGCCTACATGGCGGATTCAGCAGCCATTCTTCGTGCACAAGGCTCACTACCAGTTCAAACCCGAAGGCGGGGGTCATTACATCACCGATCAATCCGGGCATCTGCTCAATTGGCTCATGTTCGCCACCACCGGCGTCCCCGCCGAGAAGGTGGTGAGCGACAGCGTGGGGCGCTATACGGTCGACCTCACCGATATTCCGCCCACTCCCGGCGAGGACTGGATGCCCCCGCTGAACACCATCAACGAGCGAGTCAACTTCTATTACACCTATGCCCACTCAGGAAAAGACTTCTGGGACTCGGAGGGAAAGCACTGGGCCAAGGAGGCTGAGCGATTCACCAACCCCGGCGGCCAACTGAAGAGTGCAGCCGCGGAAATTGTTGGCGCGGCAAGCAGCGACGAGCAAAAGGCGCGCCTGATTTACACGGCGGTGATGAAGCTCGACAACACGGATTTCAGCCGCAAGAAGTCTGAAGCCGAGCGCAAGGCGGAAAAGCTCAAAGCCATCAGGAACGCCGAAGACGTATGGACGCAGAAGAGCGGATCGAGCGACGACATGGCCCTGCTCTATGTGGCGCTGGCTCGCGCCGCAGGCCTGAAAGTCTGGCCCATGCAGGTGGTGGACCGCAGCCGCGCCATCTTCGATCAGCGCTACCTCAGCATCGGCCAGCTTGACGACTACATCGCCGTCATCGATATCGCCGGCAAGGAAATCTACCTCGACCCTGGACAAAAGATGTGCCCCTTCGGCCTGCTTCACTGGAAGCACGCCCTGGCCACCGGAATCCGGCTTACCGACAAGGGCGCCAATGAGGCGACAACCCCCGCCAACCCCTATTCCAGTGCAGCGGTAAAGCGCGCGGCCGAACTGGACATTGACGCAGCAGGGGCGGTTAAAGGAACGGTCCGCGTGCTCATGGTCGGGCCGGAGGCGCTACGCTGGCGGCAGATGGCGCTTGAAAACGATCAGGATGAAGTCAAGAAGCGATTCAACGAATCATTGCAGCAAGAACTTCCCGACGGCGTGCAGGCGGAATTCGATCACTTCCTCTCTCTCGACGATTCCAATGCCGATCTGATGGCCATCGTCAAGGTCAGCGGCAACATTGGCACAGCAACCGGCAAGCATTTCTTTCTGCCCGGTTTCTTCTTTGAGTCCCGCGCCAAACATCCCTTCGTCGCGCAGGATAAGCGAACCACCCCGATCGATGTTCAATACGCCAGGCTGGTGACGGATGACGTCACCTACCACTTGCCGCCTGGTTTCAGCGTAGAGAGCGCGCCGCAGTCCGCCAGTGCCGCGTGGCCCAATCACGCCATGCTGAAGGCCGCGTCCGCGACAGCCGCCGACAGCGTCAGGGTGGCTCGAACCCTGGTCTTCAACTTCACCATCCTGGCCCCCGCCGACTACCCCAGCCTGCACGACTTCTATCAGAAAGTGGCCACCGCCGATCAGCAGCAACTCGTGCTCACCCGCGCACAGGTCGCGAAGGGAAACTGATCTCGAAGGAGACTGAATGGCCACGACGCTTCCATCGAACTCGGTCCCTTTTCGCTTGCTCGTGGCCGTTCTCCTGCTTTTTGCCTGTAGGGCAGGCGTTGCCTCGAAAAACCAGCCGGTCCCGCAATGGGGCATGGATGCCTACAAGACGCACGTTCCCGATTACGCCAAGGACGCCGCCGCCCTCATTCTCTACGACGAGTTTGTCGAGACGGTCGACGAAAGCGGGCGCGCCGTGGAGCGCGAGCGCAGAGTCAAGCGCGTGCTCAAGCCGCAGGGCCGCGGCGAAGTGACTTGTGACGTGGGCTACAGCGAGGATGAAAAAATCAATTACTTCCGCGTCTGGACCATCGCTGCCGATGAGAAGCAGTACCAGGCCCAGGACAGCGATTTTGTTGAAGCCGGCGACACCAGCGTGCCCATCATGCTCTCCACCAACAAGGTTCGCATCGCTCATCCGCCCGCGGTCGACGTTGGCGCAACGGTCATCTGCGAATCCGAAGAGGTCCTCGAACCCTATATACACGAGAATATCTGGCGGTTCCAGAGCGGCATCCCCGTTGTCTTCCAGGCTCTCGAAATCGATCTGCCCCCAGGCCGCACTTATTCCCAGGCCTGGCACAACTTCAAGCCCGTGCAGCCGGTTGAGATCGCTCCTAACCACTGGCGCTGGGAATTGAAGGACACGCTTCCGCTCATCCTGCGCGACATTCCTTCGCGCCCGGATTGGACCGCTCTTGCCGCGCGCATGTCTGTCCAATGGGGCGATGCCGCGGTCGCCGGAAATGACAATCAGTGGCGCGCCATCGGCCAGTGGGTCACTACGCTTGAAGCCAACCGGCCCGATCCGTCGCCGGAAATTACCGCGCAGACGCAATCGCTCATCGCCGGCGCAACCGACTTCTACACCCGGCTCTCGCGCATCACCGATTACATCCAGAAAAACATCCGCTACTTCATCGTCATGCGCGGCATCGGCGGCCTGCAGGCAAATCACGCCGCGGATATTTATCGCAACAAGTACGGCGACTGCAAAGATAAAACCACGCTGCTTATCTCCATGCTGCAGGTGGCCGGCATCCGTGCCTTCTATGTGCCCGTGGACGACCGCCGCGGCATCGTCGATCCCGCCGACCCTTCCCTCTACGGCAACCACATGATCACCGCCATCGAAGTTCCCGCCGACGTGCAGGACCCGCGCCTGATGGCCATCGTCAAAGGCAAAGACGGCAAGCGCTACCTCATCTTCGACCCCACCAACGAGCGAACGCCCGTCGGCAACCTGCCCAGTTATCTGCAGGGCGGATATGGCACACTGGCCGCCGGTGCGGAAAGCCAGATCATCGCCCTGCCCGTGCTGCCGCCGGACGCGAACGGGACCGAACGCAAGGGAGACTTCACTCTCGCGGCGGACGGCACGCTGACCGGCTCCGTCGATAC
>DATKGE010000278.1:0-3480 GCA_035510955.1 Occallatibacter sp.
GCCGGCGGGGAGAGTCTGCTGGAAACTTTCGAATGCGGTGACGGCGTCGGGGATGCGCAGCAGATCGAGGAATGGTGAGGGGCGAGGTGATTGGCTGGCCGGGGTCTGTGCGTGCGCGTTGGGAGCGCGGCTTGACGAGGCCGCGGCGAGGGCGCCGATTCCTGCTGTGCCTGCGCGCAGGAAGGAGCGGCGCGTGAGGTTGGTGGTCGAATTGTCTGGCTGCTGCTCGGGCGCATCGATGGGTTCCATTCGCTCTCCAGCCGGCGGAGGTCCGCGCATGTAACTTTACTGGATTGGGCGAGGAGTTGGTTGGATGTGGATGGGGCGATCGAAGGATGGGTTAGCCTTGATGAATCGTTTCGCAGCGTCCCTCCGGGACGCACGGGTGTGGGGTGCGGCTATCCCAGGGTTTCGCCGCGCTTCACTCTGGGCTATTTTCGTGCCTTCCCTCCGGGAAGATAGGACGCTCTTGACTTGCCGCCCGGTGAAGACAGACTATTCTCGATGTTTCCCTCCCGGAAGACAGGCCGCTCTCGCGTCGTCCTCCCGGTATCGCAGAGATACCCGGTATAGCTGAGATACCCGCGGATTTTGGCGGGCGACGATCCGGCTTACAAGCTTGCGTGCGTTGAGCGGTATGGTGTGAAATGGCGTGATCTTTTTGGTGCAAGTGCAGCAAGTTAGCCTCTGCTGCGCAGGGTTAGCAAGGTAGCGAGTTAGCGGGCCCCCCTGCAGTTCAGGACGGTCTTGTTCTCCCTCGGCGGTGAGGCCGGTGGTTGAAAGATAGGGCTTCAGCACCAACATGAGAGCCGATGAATGATTGGTCATTCGCCGACGAGGGATTGAGTTTGTTCCATTCGCAATCCCTCGGCGGCTGAAGCCGAAACTTCAAGGAGTCTCTTCATGTACAGTTCAAAGCCCGTACCCTCCATTGGAGCCCATTCCTTCCCTTGGGCCCGTACCCTCAACGTGCGGTTGTGGCGTGGGCTCGTTCCGTCTTCCGAGCATGGGCCGCCGCCGTCGTGCCTTGCAGCGCCTGGAGCAGTTGCGCGCCCAGGGGCGAACCGAGGCCGGTACATGGATCCCATCCGGCAGCAGCGGAATAAGCGCCATTGTTGCCCACGGTAATGTCGCGGAAGTCGCTGGCGTCCTGGGCGTAGAGCGATGGGCTGATGAACCCCAGACGGCGGTTGAGTTTCTGGCTGAGCAACAGCGCCAGGGCGGCCCACAGCGGAGCCACTGCGCTGGTGCCGCCAACCACCATCTGCTGCCCATCGACGAGGATGTTGTAGCCGGTTTCGGGATCGGCATTCCCGGCTACATCGGGTACGCCTCGCTTCGGCTGCGCAACGTCAGAGGCCTGTCAGGCGGGACGCGCAAAGACGGTGCTGTATCCGCCTCCGGTGGCTCCGCCCTGGGCACCGTCATTCCACACCGTTTCGCTGGTGATGACGCCCTTGGCCGAGACAGCCTGTGTGCCGCCGCAGGCCAGCACACAGGGACACGACGCGGGGAAGTCCACGTGATTCTTGCCGTCGTTTACGCTGTCGCTGGAGCCGCTGTCGCCCGCCGCTACAGTGACGGTGATGCCGAGAAGGCCCGCCTCCTGAGCCATCTGGTTGAAGTTGTCCATCGATTGCGTCGTCCAAGTAGACTCGGGTCCGCCCCAACTGATGGAGATGGCAGAAGGCTTGTTGAGCTGGTCGTGAATCGCGGTGCTCAAGGCATCCTGGAATCCGCGCGCGGTGTTGGGTGCGAAATAAACGGCAATGTTGACACCCGGCGCCACGGCTCCGGCGACCTCGATATCCAGAATCACCTCGCCGTCGGCACTCTGTGCGGTGGTGGGACGGTTGTTTCCATGATCCACTGAAATGGTCTTGACCGTCGGCGCCGGCAATCCCATGGCCTGGAAATATTGGGCGATGTCCGCGGGACGATAACCGCCGCCCAGCTCGGTGAGACCAATGGTCTGTCCGGCGCCATTTGCGTCTGCGGGGAACGCGTACAGCTTGGCCACCTGTGCAGGGGGGTAGGAGAGGTTCGAGGCGCGGACGCCAAACGCCCGGCTGGCGCCGCGATAGCGGAATTGCGGGTTGGCGACAGGCCGGTTATCCAGCCCGAAGACGCCGGAAACAAAGGAGGCGTACTCCTCCGGCATCTGGATGGGCCCGGTGTGCCCGCGATAACTTCCCTCGTCATGCTGATACTCGTTCAAGTCGACGGAGAATGCCTTCTCCATGGCCGAAGCCGTTCCGGCCAGCGTGACGGTGCGGCGGCGTAGCTCGTCGCCATTTTCGAGCACCTGCAGGTTGCACTCGCGCGCAAACTGGCGAATCTTGTCACCTGCGCGGGATCGGCGCCGTAAGTCCCGGCGAAGTCGGTGTGGTTGATGAGTTTGGCTTTGTTTTCGGGCTTGGGCAACGACTGCCGGTGTTTCAGAACGAGAGAGATTTCGATGAGCTGGTGGGGGTCGGTCGGGCCGATGGCTCGCGCTCCTGGCAGTACGGTGTGCTCGGTGCCTTGAAGAGGAATCTTCTTGGAATTCGCCATGTTCAGCTCCTCTGGGGGATTTGGATTGGGTTGTGGATGAAAGGTGCGCGAGGCTCTCCTGCTAGCGTGGTTGAGGATTCCTTTCCGAGAGAATCCGTGGACATGCCGGTTGCGCTCCCTGATAGCGGGAGACGCCTTGCGTTGATGACTGCCCCGTCTTTACGACGGAGTTGTTGGAATGGGAATGCGAGCTGGCGCGAAGTCTCAGGGAAACATCTCGAGCAGAATCCGAATTGTCAGCGGCGATTCATCGGTCGGAAGCGAGAACGGAAAGTGTGGATGCACGCGCACGCCACCGTCCCCCTCCTGGCACTCTCGAGTGACGGGAAACACAGATTCAGCGCTTCATTTGATCCGATCTCTCGCCGCAGTGCTGCCTCGAAAAACAACGCCTCAGTCAGCGGATCGTACTCAGACGCAGTCGCTTGCTTGGTCTATCTCCAGGCTGCTTGGGGAGCAACTTGAAAACTTCACCCATGAGGTTCTTTCCAGCCGGCCGCCGAGAAAACTTGAAGCGGAGCGAACCAGCCAGATGTTTGAGCGGTGTTGCGAAGGGAAAGCACCCGCCCAATGGAGTTCAATATACGCCCAATCCCCGTCGGGATGTAAAGAGCGGAAATCAATTTTTTACGAATGTGCGCGGGCTCGCGGCCCGTGCCCCGTGCAGAGGAGCGGCCGTTGAGGTTATTCAAGAGGTTGTGACTTTTTGATCTCTCCTTGACAATCTAGGAGAGTCACGATATTTTCTTTCCTAGAGCGGCTAGGAAAGAGTTGGAGAGAGAAGACGATGGCGCATGAAAAGCAAAATGACCTGCTGCAGGGCACGCTGGACCTGCTGATTCTGAAGGCGGTTTCGCTGGGACCGCTGCATGGGTATGGGGTGCTGTTGCGGATACAGCAGATTTCCGGCGAGGAACTGGTGATTCA
>DATKGE010000279.1:0-21768 GCA_035510955.1 Occallatibacter sp.
TAGGAGCCAATTGCTTGAACCACACCTAAGTTTCGACTGGCAGCACCGGCGTTAGCAGGTGGTTCGCCGCCGCCCAGAGCTATGTCTCCGCCTTCGACAGACGGCTGAAGGTACCCGGCGCCACGATCCTCTTCAGGATTGCCAGGCTGTGGGGGAAGCCGATCGAGTGGCTGGTGACGGGGGAGCGAGGGTCGAAGAGACAGCCGGCTACACGGAGCAATCTGATATAGCGTATGTTCGGAAGCACGCTGCTGCAGATGAAGGCTCTACTGCTGCCGGCCGGATAGGCGCGGCAGACAGGCGAAACCAATCTGGACGACAGAGGGAAGTTGAAAGAGTGATGTCTGAGAAATTGCTTCGAAATTGGGCAAATCATGGCCTTTTGGTTCTGGCAAAGGCTCTGCCGGGCGCGTCCGGTTCTTTGGCTCTGGAGCGAATGCAGAAAAGATCGCAGTAGCGACAACTGGCGGTATACTGTCGCCGCCGGGAAAGCAAAATGGAAATCCCGGCTAAAGGTGAGGAAAACCCATCAAATGACTCGTCAGGGCACGCGGTATAACGCCGATCCGGTTGGTAAGCTTTCTCGTCGTGCAATGTTGAAGGGCGCAACTGCTTTGGCTGCGGGCTACGCGGCGCCAGGACCAATTCGTGCGCTTGGCCAAGGCCGAAGCAATCGAAAGAGGTTGGCGTACGCCGGGACGTATAATAGCCCGGTCGATGGTGGAGCAGGCAACGGAAAAGGCATTTATCTTTTCGAGATGGATTCGATGAGTGGTGAGTTGACCGTGATCAAACTGGCTGCGGAGGCCCGCAATCCATCCTGGCTTTCCCTGGACCCGTCAGGACGATACCTTTATTCGGTCAACGAAATCTCAGACTTTGAAGGCAGAGGGGGATCGGTAAGCGCATATGCCGTCGATTCGGCGACGGGGGACCTACGACTTCTGAATCGCGTGAGTTCAGAAGGCGCGGCCCCTGCTCATCTGAGTGTCGATGCTTCTGGAAGGTTTGTTTTCGTGGCAAATTACAACGGTGGAAGCATAGCCGTACTGTCGATATTGGCATCCGGAGAAGTTGGGCCGGCCACATATACGCAACAGGATAAAGACTTCGTTGGAAGCAAAATGGCGTCGAATGCGCCCCCCGGCAGCTTCGCGATCAGCGGTCATGATAGAACTCACGCACACATGATCCATTCCGACCCAAGTAACCGCTTTGTGTTGCATACCGATCTTGGCCAGGATCGGATTTACGTTGACAAGCTCGATCGTGCCAGTGGAAAGCTAACTCCTGCTGGAAATCCGGGGTATGGTTCGGTGCCAGATGGAGACGGGCCTCGTCACTTTGTATTTCATGGAAATGGAAGGTGGCTCTATTCGCTTCAAGAAGAGGCTTCGACAGTTGCCTTCTTTCTTTTTGACCCAGAGACTGGGGCGCTTACTTCCAGACAAACGCTCTCGACGTTGCCGCCGCACTTTCGCGGGACAAGTTTTACGTCAGAGATCCTGTTTTCGCCCGACGAGCGCTTTCTCTATGCGGCGAATCGACTGCACGACACGATCGCAGTATTCGCGCTGGAGTTAGACGGTCGTTTAACTTACGTGGGTGAGACTCCGACGGAGGGCGATTATCCTCGTTACCTGGGGATCGATCCAAGCGGAACATTCATGTATGCGTGCAACCAGCGCAGCGATGACATTGCATGTTTTCGTCTTGATCGCAAGACCGGTTTGCCAAGCTTTACGGGACAGTACACCTCCATTGGCAGCCCAACATGCATCGTCTTCGCGGGCTAGATTCCATATTGTTGATTCAGATTATCTAGTGATACACAACAAGCGATCTGGGGACCAGTGAGTGGGGAGGGCAAGAACAGCTACATCGTTCAGGCTTTTCCGAGAACCACACCGCGATGGCGACGTTGGCGACGATCGCAATGAGTTTCAGCGCGATCGAGATATCATACCTTACTCCTCTGCGCTCCAGCGCCTGTCGACAACCACCTGCCATACGTCGTCCTTCTCACCGACGATCCCGATGCCATAGAAGTCCATCATGCCGTCGAAGTCGAATTCGTCGTCGACCGCCACGGCGTCGTCGCACGTCTTTGGTTTCGAGGGCCTGGAATGCTTCTCCACAAAGTCGCAGAGCCAGTCGGGCATTGGGATAGGTTCAATGTCGCGGGCGGTCTGGTAGTAGTTGCCGTTCGGGTGGAGGCTTCCTGCACCGACTAGATACTTGTTGCCGGCGCGGAACGAGAACCACTCACCACCCTCCGGGAGGTTGACTGAACGGTTGCCGAGCGCGCGGCTACGTTCAGTGTGCTTGAAAATGTAATGTCCGAATCCTTTGCCGGACACCTGTGTGCGGGTCAGCGGGATGCCGTGCCCCATCTCCGCCGCAGCCGCGGACATGCCTTTGGCGACATCGAATTCAAGGAAGCAGAATTCGCCGTTCGCCAGCAGGGCTACGTTGTAGTCAGGATTCTCGTCAATCCACGAAGCGACCTTCACGGGGTCGATGGTGGCCTCCTCAAGGAAATGGAACCCAGAAGGAGGAATCTTGGTCTTCGGCGTCAGAGGAAAGACCGGGATGCCGAGTTCGACGAATGGAGTTGCGATGGAGAAGAAGGACATACGCTTACTCCGCCTTCGCAGGTTGCTGGTTCTTCGGTTTGCCGAGTACAATCGCGCCGAGAGGATAATGCTCGAAGAATGCCGAGGGATGAACTGGGAGCTCTCGTTTGCCCGATCTGGCAAGCTGTGGGCTTTGCTCCCCAACGCTGGGAAGAAGATGGCTGGGCCACTGAAACGTCCCTCTTTTGGGGCGGGTTCGCCTTCTACCTTTTCAACGACGACGAGATCGCTGTTGTATAAGGCCACTTCAAAATCCCCAGACGGCGCGTTAACACTCCGAAAAGTGATGTCGCCGTTGACGCTATCATCTGACACCTCGAGACCCATACTCGTAGCGACCTTTTGTTTGCGAAATCTCGAATGCCAAAGTGGACTAACTCTGGGGGGCAGGTCAGTGAAACAGCGTACGCGATTGGCTGGCATAATGCAGTGCTAGAATTCCGAGCAAGATGAGGATTCGAACGTCAGCATGCATCGTACTGCTCTTGTCTGCCTTCACTCTCAGCGCACAAACTCCCTTAGTGGCCGTGCCCAAGCCGCTCGCGCAACCCTCTGTGCCGCATTTTCGAGACGTTTCGGCAGAGGTCGGACTTCGCACTCTTCCTCACACGAATCTCGACAGGCGCTACGTCATCGAAACGATGAGCGGCGGAGGAGTTGCATTTCTGGATTGCGATAACAACGGCAAGTTGGACATCGCCGTGGTTAACGATTCCTCCATCGACCGCTACCTTGCCGGGGGCGATCCCATGATCACGCTCTACCGGGAGGACGGCAACGGGACGACACTGCACTTCACTGACGTCACAGCAGCCGCGGGGTTGACAACCAGGGGATGGGCCACCGGGATTGCCGTCGCCGATTACGACAACGACGGCCTTCCTGATATTTATGTCACCGGCTACGGCCACAATGTGCTGTATCACAATCTAGGCGGCTGCAAATTCGCCGACGTCACGGCAAAGGCGGGCGTTGGCGGCGGAGGCTTTAGCGCCGGAGCCGCCTGGGCCGACTACGACCGTGACGGATTTGTGGATCTATACGTTGCCCGCTATGTTTCCACCGATCCCCGGCATCTTCCCGACCCGCAAAAGACGGTCTACAAGAACGCACTCACCGAACTGCCCGATAAGATGCCCGGCGAAACCAACCTCCTCTACCGCAATCGGGGCGACGGAACCTTCGAAGAGGTCGCGGCCAAAGCCGGTGTCCAGAACACACAGAAGGCGCACGGCATGGGAATCTGTTGGGGAGATTTCGATGGCGATGGATGGCCCGATCTCTTTGTCACCAACGATGCATACAGCAATTTTCTGTTTCACAACAAAAGGGATGGAACCTTTGAAGAGATCGGCCTCTATTCAGGCACCGCCTACGGGGAAATGGGACAAACCTACGGCAACATGGCATGTGATTTTGCCGACCTCGTCCACAACGGCAGGTTCGACCTGTTTGTGACCCGATTTGCCCGCCAGCCATCCAGCCTCTACATCAACGACGGCCACAACGAGTTTCACGATGTTGCCGATCGCGCCGGAATCGCCGCTCCCACTTCACCGCTCGTCAAGTGGGGAGCAAACTTCGCGGACTTCGACAACAGCGGCTGGCAGGATATTTTCATGGCTTCGGGTAACTTTTCTACCTTGCTCGATGGGGCTCCTGGTGAACCGCCTTTTGTCGAGCCGATCGAGCTTTTCCTCAATGAGACGAACGGCACATTCCGCGAGGTTGCTGCCGCTACCGGCTTAAATGCAGGCCCGTTGAAATCCCGGCGGGGAACAGCCTTGGGAGATGTCAATAACGACGGAAGACTCGACATCCTGGTCTTCAACGTGGGCGCTCCACCCTCGCTTTTTCTCAACGAAACCACGAATGACAACCACTGGATCACGCTGCAACTGGTGGGCACGAAGAGCAACCGAATGGCGATCGGCGCCCGAGCGACGGTCACCACTGGAAACGTCAAGCAAACGGATGAAGTGCGCGCGGGCGGAAGCTATCTCTCCACCAGCGACCCGCGCCTCCACTTTGGACTCGGCTCGGCTGCCTCGTTCGACCGCATCGAAGTCCTTTGGCCCAGCGGCTTGCTCGAACAATTCCCCGCAGGCCCTGCTGATCGATTTGTATCCTTGGTGGAAGGGAGCGGCACCGCGCTGCCCTCAGGCCAGGCTCATCCGAAGGAGAAGTAAGATCGCCAAATAGTGCGCTCCATTTGCCTTCAACGCGACATAATGGGATTCACATGTGAATTCATTGTTTCGAGGTTTGATTTCAGCGTTAATCCCTTGGCGGCTCGCAGGCCGCATCGAGAATGAGACCTGCTTATTTGCGACGCGGCCAAGAGACGCGCATGAGAACCGGATGTTGGACACAAGCTCAAGATCAAAGAGGGACCGAATCTACGTGGAAAAGACAGGCAGACAGAAGAGCGAGATGGGCAGTAGAGCTTGGTTGCCGAACCGCAGGGAGTTTCTGACGGGAGTAACTGCACTGGGGCTGACCGGTTGGGCAGAGCAAGGAATCGTATGGGCAGTAGAAGAGCCAGGCTGGAGCGGAATCCCGGCTCGGCCGGAGGAACGTCCGCTGGATTTTCGCGCGCTTGCCAATGCCTTTGACGCCTGGGTGATGGACCCGGCGCACGGACTGAACACAATCGCGAAGGATGGCCGCCAGGTGTTCCCTTCGGCGCTGGAAGGCGAGCAGGACGGCGGGCTCACAACCTATGCGCCGATGGCTCTGGGAAAGGAATTGCGCGGAGAGGGTCTGGCCGGTCTGGCGACATCTCTGAAGGGCTACTTCAGCGAGCCGTATGGGCTGTTTCTCGATGGAGCCGGGGCAACGCTCTGCGAATACTGGTACCTGATGAATGTCACCGCAATGGCCTATGGGTTGATCCGATTGCGTTTTGGAAAGGACGCCGAATGGCTGGCGCGGGTAGAGAAAAGTGCGACGCGGCTCAAGGATATGGCGCAGCAGTTGCACTACGACTTCAACAGCCAGGGCTACGACTTTGCCAAGGCTGCGGCCTTTACCAACCATGACATCTACCGGCAACCCGACGCCGTGGGTGGATATAGCTACGTGATGCTCCTGGCGTGGAAGCTGACCGGGAAGGATCTGTTTCTGGCAGAGGCCAAAACCGGGATCGATCGCTACCTGGATTTTGCGAAGAATCCCTGGTACGAAGTTCCAAGCGGGGCCATGGCCGTGTTGGCGGCTGCGCGGCTGGAGGCGATGGGCCATCCAACGAACGCGAGAAAGGCCCTGGGATTTGTGTATGACTCAAAGATCGGGCTGATGGCGATTGGAAAATGGGGCGGACATGAGGTCAACGGGCTGATGGCAGGATTCTGCACCGAGCCCGCAGATCAGACATACAGCATGGAATCGATGGTGACGCTGCCCTACCTGATGCCGGCGGTTCGATTCCGTCCCGAGTTGGCCAGCGAGGTAGCAAGGCATGCGCTGAGCGTGGCGGCGAACATACGCTGGTTCTATCCGGAGTATTTGCCCCGCGAAAATCAGAGCCGTCCAGATCTGCCGCCGATGTTTCCCTACGAGCGGCTGAGCCGGGACGAAAAGGGACACAGCCCCTACGCGACGGGCGACTTTGCCGGGCACCGCTCCATCTACGGTGGCGCCTATGTAATGTGGCTGGACAAGATGATTCAACCGCAGGCAGACCCGTGGCTGCTGCGATGGGACCTGGGTAAGACGGACTTCATGGAGCCAGACTTGCCCCCGGCATTTCTCTACTACAACCCGTGGCCGGAAGAGAAACGCATTCGGGTCGTGACGCCGGGCGAAGGAGGCCACGTTTACGATCTGCGGCGGAAGAAGCGGCTGCAATCCGGTGCGGGCGGAGTCGAGTTGAGGCTAGGTCCGTTCGAGGCGCAGGTGATCGAGCTTCGAAAATAGATCGAGCCCTGGCTCAGGTGCGAATCTCGCGCGTCGTAACAACGGTCGTAACATTGGGGGCCCCGGCAACCGCTTGCGTGCGGATGAGGGCTTCGAAGTAAACCGGCTGGGTTGGAGAGCCGGAGAACCCAAGTGCTCCCTGAAGCTTTTGCCGGTTGCCGGCGTCGGCGATGAAATCCCGATCCCCATCTACTTCCGGCTGAATCCGATTATGAGCAGTTTTATACACATTGGAAAAACTTCGCTTACCCGACGCATCCTAGCACACTCAATGCTTAACAGGAAACCCAATCCTGGATAGAAATGCTCATCGGAATCATGAAAAATCCCTTGGCATGAGGTCCGCCCCGAAGACCTAAGAGCCTCATTCGCGCCTTCCTTCTGTGTGCTTACCTGCGAATTATGTAATTCGCATTGATTCTTAATGATTTTCGCAGTGAGTCCCTTTTCAGTGTCTACGGCTTTAAGTGAGGGTTACTGTTGCCTTCAGAATTCCGACCTGATTCGTCGCGAAACAGCGGCTCGAAGGCCTGATCCCCAGGATTCACGAAGGGCTACGATGCAAGACCTGGCTCAACGCTTTGGCGAGAACCCTATCCTCAGGCCAACGGACCTGCGCCCAAGTGTGGAAGGTATGGAAGTCACGTGTCTCCTGAATCCGGGAGTCTTCCGCTACCAGGGCAAGAACTGGCTGCTGGTGCGGGTTGCTGAGCGCCCAGCACAGATCCCCGGCAAGACCTCGTTTCCTATCCTGAGCCCCGACGGCAGTTTGGAGGTGCTTGAGTTCGACTCCAGCGATCCAAGACTCGATCTGAGTGATCCCCGTGTGATCAGTTTCGATGGGCAAGACTATCTCACCACGCTCTCCCATCTCCGTCTTTTTTCGAGCGACGACGGTATTCACTTTACCGAACCAGGGGACAGCCAACCCTTCATGGGAAGCGGCGAGCTGGAGACCTATGGCATCGAAGACTGCCGCGTGGCGCAAATCGGCGAGACCTACTATCTGACCTATACACAGGTCTCCAGCAATGGTGTCGGAGTGGGGTTGAGAACGACGCGCAACTGGAAAGACTTTGACCATGTGGGCATGATCTTTGCACCACACAACAAGGATTGCGCGATCTTCGAGGAACAGATAGGCGGCAAATACTATGCGCTCCACCGTCCCAGCAGTCCTGAACTGGGCGGCAACTATATCTGGCTGGCCGAGTCGCCCGACCTGATTCACTGGGGCCGTCATCGTTGCCTTGCCCACAGCCGCGAGGGGTTCTGGGACAGCGCCCGGGTTGGAGCGGGAGCCGCACCGATTCGGACCACGGAAGGCTGGTTGGAGATCTATCACGGCGCGAGCAAAGAAAATCGCTACTGCCTGGGCGCACTGCTGCTTGACCTCGACGAGCCATGGCGGGTGTTGGCTCGCTCCGAGACGCCCATCATGGAGCCGTCCACACCCTACGAGTTGGAGGGCTTTTTCGGCCAGGTCATATTCACCAACGGCCATCTTGTCGATGGCGACCGGATCACCATGTACTACGGCGCGGCCGACAGCGTGATCTGCGCTGCGCATTTGTCTATATCGGACATCATGGCCACTCTTGCCGTGCCCCAAGGAGCGAAGGCATGAACCACCTGCGCAAGGAATTCGAAGTGTTCCTTCGCTGCCCTCGCTCCATGCAGGTATTGATGGTGTCCAACATGATCTATGCCCTTGTCCTGCCGGTGATCGAGATCTTCGTGGCTGCGTATGTCATGCGGAATTCGCACGCGGTCGCCAAGGTGGTCACTTACCAATTGTCGATCTATGCGGCCACACCCCTGGCCTTCTATCTCAACGGCAAGCTGCTGGGCCGGGTTGGAGCCAAGCATCTATACGCTGCCGGGATCCTGCTTTCGGGAGTGGCCATGATGCTGATGATGCAATTGAGCATCCTCACTCCCGTTGGCGTGGCGACGTCGGGCTTCACCATGGGATTGGCTACAGGAATCTTCTGGGCCAATCGCGGATACCTGGCTTTGACCGCCACCAACGACGGGAATCGAAACTACTACTACGGCCTGGAGAACTTCGTAGCCTCATTGGCATCTGTCGCGGTTCCAGCACTGATTGGATTCTTCATCAGCGGCACTGCACTTTACGGCTGGCTAGGCGGAATTGCCAACCGAGCGTATCACATCATCGCGATGGTGGTATTCGCTTTGACGGTACTCTCAGCCGGCATCCTCGAACGCGGCACCTTCCGCAACCCGAAACGCACCCGCTTCGTCTTCTTCCATTTTCATCCACTGTGGTGGAAGATGCTCCAGTTGGCACTACTCAAGGGGCTTGCCCAGGGATACATTGTTACCGCGCCAGCCATGCTCATCATGCTGCTGGTAGGCCAGGAAGGTACCCTGGGCGCCACGCAGGCCATCGGGGGCGTCTTCTCCGCATGCGTGATGTATCTGGCCGGCCGGTTGGCCGCGCCCAAACATCGCATTTTCGTCTTCTCTGCCGGACTTCTCCTGTTCTTTCTGGGTGCAGTCACCAATACCCTGCTCTTCAACGCAGTGGGCGTGCTCATCTTCATCGGGTGTCTTCTGCTGGCTAAACCGTTGCTGGATCTTGCTTATTATCCGATCCAGTTTCAGGTGGTCGACGTGGTCTCCCATATTGAAGGACGCAACGAGTACGCCTATATCTTCAACCACGAGTTCGGGCTTTTTCTAGGACGAGCGCTCGGCTGCTGCTTATTCCTGGCGATTGCCTATTGGGGATCGGGAATCGCAGCTCTCAAATATGCCCTACCTGTAATCGCGTTACTGCAGTTGCTATCCATCTGGGTGGCCAGCCAGATCAATCGGGATCTGATCGCGACGGGAAACGGTACCTCCCCCGTCCCAAGCTTTACCGCAAGCCAAATGGAGGCCTGAAAACCATGCAAACGATTAGAGGAGACACAATGAATCGCAATCGACCGACGGCGCACAGAACCTGGCGCCTATTGCTACTTCTGTTGGTGGCGTTTGGCTTGGTGGCAGGCGTCCCCGTGGTTGCCCAATCGGGCAGAGGAACCTTAACCGGCACCATAAAAGATGCAAATGGCGCCGTAATTCAAGGTGCAGCCATTACGCTCACCGAGACCCAAACGGGAAGCCCCTACGGCAGCAAGTCCGGCCCTGAGGGTCTGTTCACGTTTCCCGAGCTTCCGCCGGGAACTTACACCCTGGAAATTAACGCTAGCGGCTTTGAGACATTCCGGCAGGTCGGCATCGACGTGGCCGTTGCCAGCACTTCCACCGTCAATGCTCAGCTGAAGGTCGGTTCCGCACAGGCTACGGTGACCGTGACCAGCGACGCTTCGCACCTGGAGTCCGAATCTTCCGATGTCGGCTTCACCATGTCGCCTCAGGTACTGGAATCGCTGCCGCTGCCGTTCGGCGGCGAGATCCGCAACCCGCTGGAATTCGCGGCGCTCTCGCCCGGATTCGCCGGCACCATGAGCAACAACCCCTCCTCGCCACCCGCCGGAGCCTTCAAGCTCAGCGGCGGACAACAGGGCGGCGGCGACATCCTGCTCGACGGCGCCACCACCGAGCTGGCATCGGCCAACATGCAGGTGACCTATGGCTTCAGCGTCGAGGCCGTCTCCGAATTCAAGGTCATGACCAACACCTTCGACGCCCAGTTTGGAAGCGCCAGCGGAGGCGTGGTCAATCTCGTCTCCAAGCAGGGAACGAACGACTTTCACGGCTCGGCTTACGACTTGCTCAAGAACCGCGTCCTGGATGCCGACAGTTGGCTCAACGACTACCAGAATGCCGTCTTCGGGCCCAAGTCAACAACCAAACCCCTCGACACCCAGAACGACTTCGGCGCCAGCGTCGGCGGTCCGGTTCGCGTTCCCTGGCTTTACAACGGCAAAGACAAGACCTTCTTCTTTTTCAATTACGAGGGTTTCCGGCAAGTGAACGGAGGCACCTCGCTTCTCTCGGCGCCGACTTCGGCCATGCTCGGCGGCGACTTCTCGTCCCTTTCAACCCCGCTGACCGTCGGCGGCCAGACCTTCCAGGCCCACATCCTTTACGATTACTCGACCTGCACCGGCGCCAACCAGGGACAGCCCTGCCAGGCCTATGCAAATAACAAAATCACCGAGGCCGCGGATCCGGTCTTTGCCGCCGCTTCCAAGGTCATGCCCTCCGCCCCCTCCAGCGCCACCAGCCCTTACTTCAACATCAATGACGTCAGTTCCAACCACGAGCAAGCCGACATGTGGAACATTCGCATCGATGAGAACATCAACGCGCACAACAAGATCTCAGCCAGCTACTTCACCGGCAACATGCCTTACATCAGCACCCAGAGCCTGGGGTCGCTTTACACCGGCGGCAACATCCAGGGCAACAAATATCTGCGCCTGGGCTATGACTACTTCATCTCGCCCACCATGCTCAACCACTTCAACGCCGGCTTCACTCGCCGCCATCGCCTTGAAACCTCGGGCGAGGGCGGATTTGGCGGCAACTGGGCATCCATGTTCGGGCTCAAGGGCGTGGGGGATTCGGTTTTCCCGAAATTTACCTACAACTACCCCGGCAATGGCATCAACAGCCCCAGCGATGGCGACAGCGTCTTCGATGACAACGTATTTCAATATGACGACTCGGTCTCGTGGCAGAAGGGCCGTCACAGCCTCCGTTTCGGCGGCGAATTTCGCGCCGCGCAATTCAACCTCGGCATCCTCACCGGCAGCGCCGGCCAGTTCACCTTCAACCCCGGTCCCACCAGCACTCCCACTGACACCAACTCAGGCTTTGGCTTCGCCAGCTTCTATCGCGGCGCAGCCTCCAATGCGTATATTGACATTCCCCAGATCAACGGATGGCGCGCCAAGTATGTCGCCTTCTTTGCCGCCGACGACTGGAAGGTCGACAACAAGCTTACCGTCAACCTTGGCTTGCGTTATGACATGCCAATCCCGGTGACCGAGGCGCAAGACCGCATGTCCTATGTGGATCCAACCCTGGCGAACACTGGGGCGGGCGGCCTTCCCGGCGCTTACGTCTTCGAGGGCAGCGGCACGGGACGCCTCGGCGGCAACTCCCCGCAGTCGATCTTCAAAAAGGCCTTCGGTCCTCGCCTGGGCCTCGCCTATTCGGTCGATCCCAACACCGTCATCCGCGCCGGCTACGGCATTTACTTCTCCACCCAGCGCGTCGGAGGCTTCGCCGAGGACGACAGCCAGGGCTTCTTCTCCAGCTACACCTACCCCACCCCGGCCAGCATTCAGACCCCGGCCGTGGTGCTCTCCCAGATCACCGCCTATCCCGGCAACTTGCCGCCCTTCATCGACCCCACGGTCATGAACGGGCAGAACAATGCCCTCTTCCTCGAGTCGAAGGTCGACCGTCCGGGGACCATCCAAAACTGGACCCTCGATGTGCAGCGCCAACTGCCCTTCAACACCATTGTTGACGTGGCCTACGTCGGCGCTCACGGCGACCACCTGCAGGCATTCATGCATGACCCCAACCAGGGCAGTCCGGCCAACCTGTCGCGAGGCGCATGTTTGCAAGTTAACATTGCCAACCAGGCGACAAGCCCGGCTTGCGCTGGTCAGTCCTTGGTCGCATCACCCTATGCCGGGTTCACCGGCACCGTCTCTCAGGCCCTGCGTCCCTACCCGCAGTTTGGAACCGTCACGGTGGATTCAGCCACCATGGACGATCCCTTCGGCGATTACACATACGACGCCATGCAGGTTCAGGTAACCAAACGGACCAGCGGCGGGCTGACAGTATTGGCCAACTACAGCTGGTCAAAGAACATCACCAATGCCGACTCGGAGTATCCGACCGAGGCCGCCTGGGAAGGCGACGGCACTTCCGGCGCGCTGAACACCTACAATCTGAAGGTCGAGAAGGCCCTCAGCCAGTTCGACATTCCGCAGCGCGTCGTCCTCGCCTGGACTTACGATCTGCCCTTCGGCAAAGGCAAGAGGTTCGCCAATCAGGGCGGAGCCGTCAACGTGCTGGCCGGTGGATGGAAGATTGCCGCCGTCCAGAAGTATCAAAGTGGCACTCCACTGAGCGTAACCTCGCCGGGCTGGACCTCGGGCATCTTCGCCGGCGGCGAGGGCGCAACCGGTTCATCGAGCCGACCCAACAGCGTTTCCGGACAAAGCGTTAGCGCGCTGCACGGAAAATATGTCTGGGGCACAAGCCGCCTCCTGAACCAGGCTGCCTTTACTCCTGCCGCCAACTTCACCTTTGGCGACGCGCCCCGCGCCCTCGGCGCCCGCGAGTTCTTCAACAACTCCGAGGACTTCAACGTCGCCAAGGCCATCCCCATGTTCACCGAACGGGTCCAAACCGCCTTCCGCGTGGAGTTCTTCGACCTCTTCAACCGGCACCGCTTCACCGGCTTTGACACGTCAGTCACTTGCAGCACTTCAGACACGCAAACCTGCAGCCCGCTGGTCAATACCAATTCAAACTTCGGCAACGCTTCGGGCCTTGCCTATGGTCCGAGAAACATCCAGGGCTCTTTGCGGGTCACCTTCTGACGCCATCGGGCGAGTGAGCCCTGTTACGTCCGACTTTTGAAAACAACCCAACACTCCCGGACCTCTTCAGCGAGGTCCGGGAGTTTTGTACTTTTGTGCGCTGCATAGTCCAGACTGCAGGACAATCGGTCATGAGGAAAAAACGCCGTACAGGATAGCGCAATGGCCTTCAGTGACGTGAAAATACACTACTATCAATCCATGTTTTGTATCCGCAGCCGGAGTTTTCTGGCTTTTTCCGCAGTCATTACGATTGCATGTGTGCTCTCGTTGGCCGGCGTCGCGCAGGTTGTCAGTTCGCAGATCCAGGATCAAGTTCAGGAACACTTCCTCGCTGCTCAGCAGGCGCAGCAGCAGGGCCGGCTCGATGATGCGGTCGGCGAATACAGGGAAGTTTTACGGCTTCAGCCCCAATTGCCCGAGGCGTATGCGAATCTAGGAATCGTCTATTATGCACAATCCAAGTTCAGCGACTCCGCCCAAGCGCTCTCAACAGCTGCCAAGCTGAGGCCCGGCATGCGCGGAGTAAGCCTCTGGCGGGGAATCGATGAAGTGCGGTTGAATCGTCCAGCACAGGGAGTGCATTTGTTGCGCGAGGCGGTTCGCCTGGATCCGAAGGAAAAGCTGGCCCAGAACTGGCTGGGGACCGCGCTGTGGGATGCAGGACAGATGGATGCGGCTTTGATTCAACTGCGAAAAGCCGCCACGCTGTTTCCTGACGACCCCGATCTGCTTTTCGCGCTTGGCGAGGCGTACGGCAAAGGCGCCAGGCAGCAATCGGTGCAGCTTCTGGAAGACTCCGCTGGAACAGCCATCTCGGATCGTATTTACGCGAGCACGTATGCCGCCGATCACGATTGGACCAAGGCTGAAGGCCATCTTCGCCGCGCTATTCACCGCGACCCGCACTCGGTCGATGCGCACCTTGAATTGGCCGACGTGCTTCTGGAGCAAGCGCACCTGTCGCTTGCGCGGGAACAGCTTGATCAAGCCTCGGCGCTGGCGCCGCATTCGCCAGGAGTGCTGGCCCGCAGTGGTTTGTTGCTGATTCTCGTAGGCCAACAGGCAGATGGGCTCTCCGCGATTGAGCAAGCGATACAAGGCGACAGGAGCGAGACTCTTGATGGATTGGGGCTCCCCGCGGAGGATGGAATTGGCGGCAAAGATGCAGAAGTATCCTTGCTGCCGATATG
This sequence comes from Occallatibacter sp., assembly GCA_035510955.1. Classification (GTDB taxonomy): domain Bacteria; phylum Acidobacteriota; class Terriglobia; order Terriglobales; family Acidobacteriaceae; genus Telmatobacter. The sequence goes on from DATKGE010000279.1 coordinate 14,296, forward strand.
CCGTGATGCCATTGCCAGGGTGGAAGCAACTCCATCTATGAGCCCTGCGAAGGACATTGCTCTTGCTGCCTTGTACGCACGCTTGGGGAACGTCGATGAGTCCGCACGCGCCTACAAGAGGCTCCCTGTTGATTCCCAGAGCGCCCGGCCTGCCGAGAGTTCCTTTGCACAGGCAATGCGTTCCATGCACCAGCATCGGTATGAGGCCGCTGAGGCGACTCTTCTTCGCTGGTTGGCAGCTCATCCGCGCGATCTTTCTGCGCGGTTTCAATTGATTCGGTCTCGCCGTCAAATCGCAACGGCTCAGATTGCACGATTGCTCGCCGTGGCGCCAGACTCCTACCATGTCCATCAACTGCTCGGCCAGCTTTATGTCGACCGCGACGAAGATGATAAAGCCCTGGCCGAGTATCTTGCTGTGGCTGCGGCCCGGCCTGATCTCCCCGACGTACACTTCTGGCTTGGGCATCTCTACTGGAAGCATGGCGATGCGGATCATGCACTCTCCGAACTAACGCGTCAGTTAGAGCTTGATCCAGGTCATCCCGCGGCCAACGGGGAACTCGGCGCCGTGCTGGTCAGCGAAGACCGCATTGAAGAGGCGATTCCGCATCTCGAGTTGGCGCTGCGCAGCAAGCCCGATCTCTGGCCTGCGTATCAGCAACTGGGCCAGGCATATGCAGCGCAAAAGAACTATGCCCGAGCCGAAGAGGTCCTGAAGCACGGTCTCGCGCATGACCACGACGGCGGTATGCATTATCAGCTGGGACAAGTTCTGCGTGATGAGGGCAAGAAAGACGAAGCCGCCAGGATGTTTGCCCAGGTGCGCGCCATCAAGAATGAGAGATCGGCCGCCACATCCTCCGACGATCATGCCGACGACGGGGCGAAGCAATGACCTGGAATCGGATCATCACGCTTGCCCTCCTGTCCCTCGCATCTGCCTGTTTCCTCACCGCGCAGGACAAGGCGTTGGACGAAGGGGTGAGACTGATTCGAGAGGGTCATTTCGATCAAGCCCTGACCAGGCTGGAAGAGGCGCATCGCCTTGCTCCCCGGAATGCCACGATCGAGAACTTGCTTGGGATTGCGGAGACTCAGCTCAATCATCCGGACAAGGCCGCAAGCCACTATCGCAATGCGATTCGGCTTGACCCCTCGCAAGCCGCGCCGCATCGGAATCTTGGCTTCAATCTGCTTACCGCAAAGGAATATGGCGATGCGCAGCCGGAGTTGCGGGAAGCATCGCGACTGAATCCCAACGATCCTTTTGTCCACTACTATCTCTTCCTGCTTGCGCTTGCCACCAACCATGACGCCGATGCGCTCGAGCAGGCTTCCCATGCGGGGCATTTGATCGAAAACGATCCGGATGCTGGAGCTGGCTTGATCGAAGCCGAAATCCGCATGAGGCAAGTGGATGCGGCCGCCAGCCGCATCAAGAGCATGGAGGCAGCCAATCAGCTCACCCCGCTGCGCGAATACTCGATCGCCGTGCTTCTCAGCCGGAATGCCTTTTATGGGCAGGCGGTGGGTTGTTTCCAACGAATTGCTTTGCTCGATCCGTCCTGGGAGAGCCGCTACAACCTCGCGCTCGCGTTGCTCTACGATGGGCAGTTCGCCGAGGCTTCCAGGCTCCTGTCCACGCTCCACAATGAGCGCCCCTCAAATGCAGACGCACTTATGTTCCTCGGCTCAGCGTTCGAAATGCAGGAAAAGATGCCCGAGGCCCTTGAAGCCTATCGTTCTGCTGCGGTAGCCGATCCCTCCAACCCGGATCGAACCCTGGATTACACGCGTCTGCTCATGGACATGGACCGCTATAATGATGCGATCCAGTTCATCCAGTCTGGAACAACCGAAACTGCCTCAAGTTCACCGGTTAAATTGAGGTTGGGCGCCGTTGAAATGGTCAAGGGCGACTATGCCGCTGCACGCGATGCATTCAATGCGGCACTAGCTGAGAATCCGGAACTCGATGCCGGGTATGTTGGCCTGGCACAGACCTATGCACGCCAGGGCAATGACAGAGAAGCAATTCGCATTCTTGAAGCAGCGCGCTCCAAGCGTCCTGGTCGCTATCTCCTGGAGTATTACTTTGGTCTCTTAGCCAGCCGATTGGGCCGCGAGGACGAGGCGATCGTCGCACTTGAACGTGCGGCACAGCTGGAACCCAGGTCTCCTGATCCATCGTTCGAGCTCGGCAAGCTCTACGCATCAAAACAGGATTGGCCGGACGCCCGCAAGGCGTTCGAGCATGTCGTCGGGTTAAATCCTCAGTTCGCGGCGGCCCATTACCAGTTGAGCCGGGTCTATACGCACATGGGGCTTCACGCAGAGACCCAGCAGGAAGTGCAACAAGCCAAAACTCTCGTAAACACACAACGCGACGAGGCTCTGCGCAAGCAGCGCGAGCGGGCCGGAAGCTTCCAACCGCAGTCGGCATCGACGCCTTCTAACTAATGCCATGACCGCATGATTTTGTAATGACAGGAATGTAGCGCCGGTCTCCAGACCGGCTGTCGTGCGGGCGTCCACCGAAGTTCATCTCCGCTGGATCGAAGCCGAGCAGAGGTTGCGGAGAGTCCGTCGATTACCGCAGCCGGCAGGGATACCCCAATGAATAGGCGCACACAAAAGTCATAGTAAGGCGCGGGATGTTTCTCTGAGCAGACCACCGATGATTCATTCCCGATGGATATGCTGACCCCTCATGGTTGTGTAAAGGGCCTGCCGGTTCTCGTTCGCCGCCAGCAAGCAATGTCACGCATGCATTGTCAGCCTTGCGCCTTGGCCTGCCGTACCAACTCGACGAGCAACGCACGCGTGTCCTGCGGCGTTGTAGCCTCGTGGAGGAAGTTGATGCGAGAGCCCTTGACCCCATCATTCGTCTTCAATCGCAGCGAAAATCCAAGGCGATCTACCGAAGTCATCGTCGCCTCGGTCGCTTCGATCCCCGCATGTGACCTGGCCAGCAGGATCATCGAATCGACATGATCGGCATTCATGTGAGCGAGGATGCTGGGCGCGGCGTTGGCCAGCGGGTCCGGGGCTGCGTGTTCGTATTCCCGGACGTCGACCCAGCCCATCACGCCAAAACCACCAACGTAATAGAGATCGACGGGCTGGAGGCGGAAGAAACTGAAATCGGAAAACTCAACCCAGTAGCGGCTATTCTCGTGGCGAGCGAGGTATTGCTCGCGAACCGCAGTAATCTCATTTTCGGGCACAGGTCCGGCGAGTCCCATCAGAGTCGCCCGTGCGGCGCCCAGTGGGTCACCATCAGTACCCACCTGGGCGACAAAAACGCTGCAACGCGGATCTCCAATTAAATTCTGGGTGTGCATTGCCATCTTGCTGATGAGGAAGATGGGGCGACCTGCAGCATCGAGTGCGAAGGGCATTAGAGAACCGAACGGATATCCCGGTTGCTTGCGCGATAGCGTTGAGAGGGTGGCGACCGGGACAAGCGATAAGAGAGTTCTCACACGTTCAGCGTGGGTTGGCTCTGGCAGTTGCGGCAAAGCCGGTCCCATGTATGCATGTTGACGGGCCGGGGGTTCATTCGGCGACATGTGCTTCCTCTCGTTCCTCTCATGGTAACGGTTGCTCCGATACATCCGAACCGCTGTTTAAAAGGAACGACGCGGCAGAGGGTACAGAGACCGGCCAGTTCGTCGCACAGGGCGTCAATTCCTCGGCACCTAGTTCGCAGCAACCACAGGAAGCTCGATGCTGCTCGCCTCGCCGGGAGCGTGGTAGATGCGCTGCGTGGCCTTCTGGTAGTCGCCTGGCTTGGCCCAGAAAATGTTCGGAACGAATGTCTGCGGGTTCCGATCGTAGAGCGGGAACCAACTGGATTGAACCTGCAGCATGATGCGATGGCCGGGCAGAAAGACATGATTGACCGGTGGCAAGGCAAACCGGTAGGTGACGGGCTTGTCCGGTTCGATCGGCTTCGGGTTGGCGAAGCTCTCGCGGTAGCGGCCGCGGAAGATGTCCATGGCGATGGGAAGCTGGTAGCCCCCCAGGTTGGGCTGGCTGGCGACTTCATCCGGGTAGACGTCGATCAGCTTGACCACCCAGTCCGAGTCCGTGCCGCTGGTGGATGCGACCAGGTTCGCGATCGGCTGGCCGCTGATGTGAACAGGGGAAGTGAGCACATCCGTGGTGAAGACCAACACATCCGGGCGGCCAGAGGCTTCGCGTTGGTCATCGACCAGCCACTGTGCCCAGGTCATCGGCGCATCGTAGCCAATTGGCTGCGAAGGGCGGGCGCGGTAGGGGACGGGCTTGGCCGGGTCCGAGACGTATTCGTCAAAGGCCGGCTCGGATGAGGTGGGCGCAGTGAACCCGAGCTTGAGACCGGCCTCAAGGTAGAGCGGCTTTGTCGCTGGTGCCGCCGGCCATGCGGGGAGGCTCTGCCAGCGGTTGACGCCGGTTTCAAACGCCGTCACCGGTGCAATCTCCGTTTTAGGCGCATCGTCCTTCAGGCAGCGATCGAGGAAGGGCCGCAGCACGTTCTGGCGGAACCAGGTTCCCGTGTCGCTGCCGAAGCGAATGGCGCCAAGTGCGTCGGCGTCCTCAATCTCCTGGCCATGATGCCAAGGCCCCATCACGAGAAAGACCTTGTCGTTGCCCGTGTCCAGCGGCTTGATTGCCTTGTAGACTGCCATCGCTCCGTAGATGTCTTCCTGGTCCCAAAGGCTATGCACCAGCAGGACAGGAACCTTGAGCGGCTGCGCGCCCAATACCTTATCAACCGCTTGATCGCTCCAGAAAGCGTCGTAGCTTGGGTGGTCGAGTATTTTGCGCCAGAAGCCCATCTGCTCCAGGCCATGGCGGCGGCCCAGCTCACCCGCAGAGCCGGCTTGCATGTATTGGTCGTAATCGTCGAAGTTCGAGGTCCACCACTTGGCGTCGTTCGACCGCGTTCCCTCCTGCTCGTAGATGTAGGGCATGTTCTGTTCGCGAAAAGCTCCGTTGTGGAACCAGTCGTCGCCCATCCAGCCATCCACCATCGGGTTCATGGGCACCGAAACCTTCAGAGCCGGGTGCGGGTTGACCAGCGCCATCAGGGGGAGAAACCCATCGTAGGAGATCCCAAGGATGCCGACCTTACCATTGGTTTCAGGAATGTTTTTGATCAGCCAGTCGATGGTGTCGTAGGTGTCCGTGGATTCGTCGATGAGTGTAGGATTCTGCGGCCCGTGAATGGGACGGTTCATCACGTAGTCGCCTTCCGATCCGTACTTGCCGCGGATATCCTGGACAACGCGGATATAGCCGCCTTCGACAATCACGTCGGTGGCGTTGTCATAGCCGTAGAGAATCTGTCCCAGATGGGAACTAGCGGCATGGCTGGTCAACTGGTTGGCGCTGTATGGGGTGCGTGTCAGCAGGATCGGGGCGTTCCGCGCGCCCTTGGGAACCAGAATGACGGTGTAGAGCTTCACACCATCGCGCATCGGGATCATCGCTTCGCGGCGCACATAATTGAAGCTGTCGGATGCAGGCGCGAGTTTCGCAGGTGTCTCACTGTGGTAGTCGGGCTTGCCCGTCTGAGTAAGGACAGAGGAGTTCGTTTGTCCGGCCGCTGAGAAGGCGACGACGGTGAAGGCGGTCACAGCCAATGCGGCGTAGGGGCGGCACTTGATCATCGGGGAGAACCTTTCGGCAACCAGCGTTGGAATTCATACCGAGAGTAACGGTTTCGAGCGGGGATGGGAAAGGTGCGGGCTGCCTTCCGAGCATTGCTTTACCGTTTCCCCGTAGTAATAGTCGATGCCTTAGTCGTCTCTATTTCCCAGTGCACAAGGAGTACAGAATGTCTGCCGCTCACTCTCGCATCGTACCTGTCTCAGTTCTCCGCTTTACGGCACGAGTGGCGCAGCCCTTATGGACTTGGCACGATTGATGGCTTAAGCGAGCGCCTCTATCTCATTCTTTGAATCCCGGCAGGTCTACGCGCTTCGCGATGTGGTCGTGAATCCAGTGGCCATCCCACCATTCCTTTGGGTCAATCTGCACGCCGTCGAGCTGCATGGCGAAGTGAATGTGATCGCCTCCGGCCATGCCGGTCATGCCGCTCTGGCCCATCACCTGGCCTCGCTTTACCGTGTCGCCCTCGTGCACGTCGATATGGCTGAGGTGGCCGTAGATCGTCTGCAGGCCATAGCCGTGATCCACAACGATGCAGTTGCCGTAGATGCCGAGCGGGGCCGCATACACAATGCGGCCGTCGTTCGATGCTTCGACGCCTACGTGCTGCGTGACGGCAAGATCGTACCCCAGGTGCACCTGCTGATCGATCTTCTTGCCCTGGTAGATATAGTTCCGCACGTCCGCAAAAGATGCTTCCGCCTGAGAATGAGCCTGCCTGGCGAATGGCTGCGAGAAAAGGAACCTGTCAGCAGTCTTGAGTTGAAGGTCTGACAGTGTTTTGTTATTGGCGCGGCGCATCTCGTTATTGATTCTGACAAAACGCGCAACAGGATCTCCTGAGCCATTCGGATCAAGCTCGCCGACGACCTTCTGCATAAACGCATCGCTCACCTGCAAGTCGTGAACGGTGTACTTTGGCTGCTCCTTCTTGGGGAACTGGAAGTTTATCGGGGTGGTCACGTCATTCCCTGCGCCGTTCGTAGCAAAGACCTTCGGAATGGTGCCGGCGGGCATATTCCATGCAAATGCAAAGAGCGAGAACAACCCAGGTTTGCCGCCGGGGGTAGGCCAGGCCCGGTAAGTTTGATCACCGACGCGCACACCCGCCTCAATCCAACTACCGGAGACGTTGAAGGTAGCCAGATCGGCCATGCCCAGGTAGAGGTAGTGCTGTTCTGAATCGACACTTACTGTTGGAGGTTGCGTCACGACCGAAATATCGCGTTCCAGGCGTGCGGTCTTCCGAAGCAAATCGTTCGAGGTAGCTTCAACGATCAATTTTGCCTGACCGTCTCGCAGTTGCGGCGTAGTCTTCGTACCGGCTACAAAGCTCCAGGTGTTGTCGGCCGCCCCTGAAGGTTGCGCCAGTTGCCAGACAGGGAACCTGGCGCCGTTCTGCTCAACAAACGCTTCTACATTGCGGACGCCGCGGGGATCGCGTACGTGGAGGGTAATGGAGGTTGCTTGCCCGAGGGACACGACCGAGGACGGCAGGTCCAATACGGGCGTCGCAGATCGCACCAGCAGGATGGCAATCGGCAACAACGCGGCAAACGCAATAACGACAACAATGGCTCTTCGCACAACTCATTGTAGTCCGGCCACTGAGACGATGGCCGGGTTGGAGAACAGGTGATCGGTCGTAAATAGGTGGACCGCTCTCCATCAAGGATCGCCCCGGACTGAAATTCCGCCAGCGCTTCGAAATTTGTAGCATCCCCGCCAGGCACAGCGTAATGCCCTTGCCCGTAATGCGCATGGCACCGTACCGAGCGTTCTTGACCAAGAATCCGGCCTTTTACCAGACGA
>DATKGE010000280.1:0-10080 GCA_035510955.1 Occallatibacter sp.
TTGGGAACCTGATCGTCTGCGGAAGCCGGTCGTTGGCTGCGCGCTGGGAGACGGGCCATGAACGCGATTGCAACGAGCCATCCGATTGCGCGCCATTGCCAGGAGCTTCGCTGGGTCAGTGTCATGGAAGATTGATCTTTATCCAGCATACCTCTTGCACTTTGGACTCGCTTTATACCATGCCCGAGCGCTGCAACATGGCGAGCGTTCCGCGCACGCGGTTGATCCAATGGACATCCGGCAAACCGTCCGCGCCATTCTTCACGGTTTCAAGAGCCTTCTCCAGTTTCTTTTTCGACGCGGCGCTGCTTTCGAGAGTCTTTTGGATTGCCAGCATGGATTGCCGCACGGAGAGCAGAAGATCAAGCTGCTCTTCTAGCATGGCCGCCAGTTTTCGATTCACGCCCAGCTGCTGCTCAAACCGTTCTTCGACACTCGATTGAAGCTTCTTGTTGGACTCGTCCTGGTTCCTCGGTTCAGCAATCCTTTTCGCTTCCACGTCGCTCTTCGCTTCAGGGTCCTTAGCCGGTTCAGCGTTCTGGCTCGATGCTGAGTCCTTGGCTGGTGCGCCGCCTTTTTCTTGTCGAGACTTCGCATCGCTGCCAGAGCTTTTCTCAGGTCCCTTGTCTTTGCTTTGTCCAGAGTTCGGGGACGCCTGGGGCTTCTCGTCAATTCCGAAATCGATCTTCGGAACGGATTCATCGTTTGCTTTGGCGGGCGAATTAGACTCGGGCTTTTGCTCCTTCTCGCTCATGTTCCGGTCCTCAGCTCATTTCGATGCGCGACGGACTGAAAGCGGCTAAAGCGGAACCAGCGTGACTGCTTCCCGAAGCCACAACTCCCAAGTCGACACGACCTATAGGGAGCGGCGACCTGCGCTGAGCTGGCCGGGCCACACCAACTCTGGTTTCGCTCCAGGCGAGGTTCAACTTCAGATGTGAAGACGAATCGACACCACCCCGTTGAACCAATTGATTGTCGCCGGCTCAGCCCGTGTTACGCAGCCCGGCGGAGATGCCGCTGATGGTCGCAGCCAGGGCGCGATTGACTTCCGGAGTGTCTTCGCCGGCGCGCTTGCGGCGCAGCATGTCGACTTGGATGAGGTGCATGGGATCGACGTAGGGATTGCGCAGCCGAATGGAATGAGCGAGGACCTGATTCTTCTCCAGCAGCTCCGTCTGGCGCAGGACGGCGAGCAGAGCGCGAACAGTGCGGTGGAACTCGGCGTCGAAGAGGTCGTAGACGCGCTCGCGAAGGCTTGGGTCTTCAACCAGCGAAGAGTATAGGCGGGCCGTGGCCAGGTCGACTTTGCCGAGAGCCATTTCAACGTTGCGCAGCAGGTCGATGAAGAGAGGAAACTCGCGCGCCATGGTCTGCAGCAGTTCGAGACCGGAACCGGAGGGCGAGCCGGGTTGGGAAAGATATTCCTCCAGTGCGAAGCCCACTCCAAACCATGCCGGAACCAAAAGCCTCGATTGCGTCCAGCCGAAGACCCAGGGAATCGCGCGCAGGTCGGAAAGCTTAGGCGAGGCGTTACGGCGCGAGGGGCGCGAACCGATCTTGGCGTTTTCGAGCTCGCCAACGGGTGTTGACTGCTCGAAGTAAGTGAGAACGCCGGGATCTTCGAGAATATGTTTTTTGTAAAACCCGAAAGATAGATCGGAAAGCTGATTGAGCGCAGCCTCCCACTCCGGCTTGAGCACGCCGGTGAAGTGGCCCTGGGGATCGCGTGCGTTGGGGCGCGCCAGTGCATCGAGCGACGCCGCAATCATGAGCTCGAGATTGCGCTCGGCCAGCACCTCGTCGGCGTATTTGAAGTTGAGCACCTCGCCCTGCTCGGTGATGCGCAATTGACCGTCAAACGAATCCATCGGCTGCGCGAAGATAGCGCGATGCGTGGGTCCGCCGCCGCGGCCCACAGTCCCGCCGCGACCGTGAAAGAGGCGCAGTTTGATGCCGGCTTCGCGGGCCACGACGTGCAGATCGCGATGGGCGCGAAAGATTTCCCAGGTCGAGGTCAACATGCCGCCATCCTTGTTGGAGTCGGAGTAGCCGAGCATGACTTCCTGCCAGTTATCCCAGGTGGCCATGAGCTTGCGATAGTCGGGGCGGGACCAGAGCTCGCGGCAGACGGCCGGAGCCTGACGCAGGTCTTCAATGGACTCGAACAGCGGGACAGGCATCAGGCCGGGGTCACTGCCCGAACCTTCGACCTTGACACCGCCGAGGCGGGCAAGACGAACGACGGTCAGCACATCTTCAACAGTAGCTGCGCCGCTGATAACGTATTGGCGAATGGCTTCGGGCGAACAACCTGTCTTTACTTCGGCTATCACACGAAAAGTCTCGAGCACGCTGGCGGTTTCAGCGGAGAGGCCGCTGGGCAGCGTAGGTGCGATGGAGTCGGCGATGGCCTCCTGCAGCGCGGCGGCCAGCACGCGAGCGTGCTGGCGAATGTCGAGCGTGTGCAGATGAAGGCCGAAAGTACGGACCTGGAGGATCAGCGGATCGATCAGCGTGCGCGCGATACGAATGCCACGATTCTCCGCCAATGATCCGCGCAGAGCTCCGAGGTCATCAAGAAAATCTTCAACCGAACAATACGCGGGCAGCACCTGGGCGAGCCGCTCTTCTCCGGGGATGAGGGTGTGAAAATCGCTGAGTTGCACGCCCTGCTCGGCGGAAGAGCCCATGGTGCGCTGCACGCGCGCTTTGACGCAGATTACGAAGCGCCGGTAGTACTCGAACTCATATTGCTCGCCGAAGACCTGGCCCTCCGGTGCGTTCACCTGCACAACGTAAGAGTAGAGCCGCTTCTGCAGCTCTTCGCTCACCGGCCGCTGCTGGGCACTGGTGGTGAGCAGATCGATGATCTCCTGCAACTGGTGCTGGTAATAAAGCAGCAGGTGGCCGCGCGCGAGCTGAATGGAATCGCGCGTGACCTGCGGTGTGACAAAGGGATTGCCGTCGCGATCGCCGCCGATCCAGGAACCGAATTGGAGCACCTGCGGCAAGGCAAGTGTGTCGATCTCCAGACCATAAGAAGCATGAAGAGCTTCGGAGATTTCGCGGTAAAGGCTGGGCAGGGTTTCAAAGATGGAGACGTCGTAGTAATCGAGGCCCATCTTGATTTCGTCGTACACAGTTGGCCGTCGCGAGCGAACTTCGTCGGTCTGCCACAGGCTGGTGATCTCGGCCAGCACCAGTTGCTCTAGGCGGGCCAAGTCCTGTTCGGGGACTGGAATGCGATCGAGCGTGGCGAGGAATTCGCCGATGCGGCGGCGCTTGAACATGACGGAGCGGCGCGCCACTTCCGTTGGGTGTGCGGTGAAAACGGGCACAATGAGCACGCGCTTGAGCCATTCCAGAGCTTCCTCCGCATTGATGCCCACGCGGCGCATCTCGGACAGCGTGCCGGCGAGGGACCCGCGTTGGCGGCCCGCCTGGCCGCTGAGGCGGAGCGCAATGCGGCGGCGCTTGCGATGGTTGGTCTCCGCCAGGTTAATGAGCTCGAAGTAAAAGGCGAAGGCGCGCGTGAGCAGGGTGGCGCGCTCGACGGGCAACGAGTGCACCAGCTCCAGTGCCATGGCAGCATGGCGAGCGGCTTCTCCCTCGCTGCCGCGGGCTTCCGCATCGCGGCGGCGAATGGTGCCCTGGCGCAGCGCTTCAACGTGGTCAAACAGATCTTCGCCCGCCTGCTCGCGCAAAACCTCGCCAAGCAACGTGCCAAGCGAACGCACATCGCGGCGCAGCGGAGCCTCTTTCAGGTCGCCGGATTGCGCTTCGAGTTCGGCGAGGCGTTGCGACCAGCTCTCGGGATTCCACAAAAGGGCCATCGTGATTTGATTATGCACGATGGGTTAGGTGGAGCGTTTCAGGAGATCGCTTCCTGCCCCTCCAACTGCATCATCAGGTCTTCCCATTCGTCGGTGAACGCAGCTAGCTGGTTGCGAAGATCGTCGGCGAGGGCCGTCAGACGAGCGGTTTCTGCGGCGGAGACGTATACGCCAAGCTGTTCTTCGGTGTGGGCAATGGCGGCCTCGATGCGCGGCGTTTCCTCTTCAAGGAACGCGCAGCGCTCTTCCATCTGCTTCTGCTTGATGGGATTGAGGCGGCGCGTTCGATCCTTGGCGGATGAGTCTTCCTCGGCAACGTCGGGGATCGCGGCAGTCTTGATCGCCTGCTGCGGCAATCCTTTTGGCGGCGCTTCCGCCAAGAGGCTGTTGGAGGCAATCCCTTCTTTGCTGCGCAGATAGTCTTCGTAGTTGCCCTCGTGGCTGGTCACGGTGCCGCCTTCCACCTCCAGCACGCGCGTAGCGAGACGGTCGATGAAATAGCGGTCGTGCGAGACGAAGACAACCGTGCCGGAGAAGGCTGCGATGGCCTCGAGCAGCACGTCTTTGGCGCGCATGTCGAGGTGGTTGGTGGGCTCGTCGAGCAGCAGGAAGTTGGAGGGTGAAACCAGAATGCGCGCCAGGGCGTAGCGATTGCGCTCCCCGCCGGAGAGCACGCCGAGCGGCTTGAAGACGTCGTCGCCCGTAAACAGAAAGCAGCCCAGCAGCGAGCGCAGCGCCTGTTCCGGCACTTTGAGCGCCGCGCGGCTGATGTCGTCTAACATGCGCGCATCGCCGTTGAGAACTTTGTATTGATCCTGTGCGAAGTACTCGCTCACCACGTTATGGCCCAGCTTTACCCGGCCCTCCGTGGGAGCTTCGGCACCCGTCAGCAGGCGGATCAGCGTGGATTTTCCCGCTCCGTTGACGCCCACCAGAGCCACGCGGTCACCGCGCTCGATTGTGAAGTTCACGTTCGTTAGAACCTGTTTGGGGCCATAACTCCCATTCGTCTCATAAGTCTTGGACAAGCTCTCCGCCTCGACAACGGTGCGTCCGGAAGGCGGCGGCTGAGGAAATTTGAAATGGATCACCGGCTCTTCTTCGGGTATCTCGATGCGCTCTATTTTTTCCAACTCTTTGATGCGGCTCTGCACTTGTTTCGCCTTGGTGGCCTGTGCACGAAAGCGGTTGATAAAGACTTCAAGGTGCTCGATCTGGATGCGCTGGTTGCGGTAAGCTGCCTCAAGTTGGGTGCGCCGCTCGTCCTTCTGGCTGAGATACTTTGTGTAATTCCCTTGATAAATATTCAGCCGCTTGTTCCATATCTCGACGGTGCGGTCGATCGTAACATCGAGAAAATAGCGATCGTGCGAGATAAGAATGTAACCGAAGGGATAACTCTTGAGATAGTCTTCCAGCCAGTTGCGCGTTTCAAGATCGAGATGATTCGTAGGCTCGTCGAGCAGCAGCAGATTCGGCTTGGCAAGCAGCAGCTTGGCCAGTGCAATGCGCATTTGCCAGCCGCCACTGAATTCATCCGTCTGGCGCGCCCAGTCCTCCTTGCCGAAGCCGAGGCCGGTCAGCACGCCTCCCACCTGCGCGTCGAGCGCGTAACCGTCAAGCGCGTGAAAGCGCTCCTGCAGCATGGAGAAGCGCTCGGCGGCAGACTCGTATTCCTGGCCGGCATGGTCGAGGACAGCAAGTTGCCCGGCAAGGCGTTCGATCTCCCGCTCCATATCGCGCAATTCGTCGAAGACGGTGAGGCACTCCTCGAAGACGCTGCGGCCCGTCAGGCGCAGGCCCTCCTGCGGCAGATAGCCGACGCTCATGCCGCGCGTCTGCTGCAGCGTGCCGTAGTCCAACGACTCCAGGCCGGCGAGGACTTTCATCAGCGTCGATTTGCCGGTGCCGTTGGCGCCAACGAGAGCCGTTTTTTCGCGCGCGCGAATGAGCCAGTTCGCCTCGAGGAACAGGACCCGCGATCCAAAGCGCTTTCCGGCATTTTGCAATGAAAGCATGCTTCTCTATTTTCGCAGAGCGTAGGGACGATTTCCGTTTGTGGTCTTGGCCCGTTGAAGCAGGGCGACTTTTGAGATTTGGCATTTTCCGTTCTCCCCAAATGTTCCGGGAAAACAGGATTTTGGCGGAAAGTATAAACGGCGGTATAACCGGGGCTGTAAACCATTGATTATAGATCGATGGCGGAGAGAGGGGGATTCGAACCCCCGGTACAGCTTTTGACCGTACAACGGTTTAGCAAACCGCCGCCTTCAGCCACTCGGCCATCTCTCCGCGTCCTGTGAGGGATTATACCGGAAGTTGCGGTTTCACCGCGCAGGAGCCCAAAGAGACGGATCGGACGCATCGGCTTTCGCCGGTAATTTTTCTCTTTCTGGAAGCGGTCAGGGTTGTTAGATTCGCTTCTAATGCCCCTGGCCTTCCAACCCGTCCGGCGCAAGATGCGCTTTCTGCCGCTGATTGCCGCTACCTACTTCATGGTGTCGGGTGGCCCCTATGGAATTGAGGACATCCTTGGCGGTGCGGGGTTTGCCAAGGCTATCCTGATTCTGCTGGTGCTGCCGTTTATCTGGTGCTTGCCCACCGCGCTCATGATTGGCGAACTGGCCAGCGCGATACCGGCAGAAGGCGGATTTTATATCTGGGTGCGGCGGGCGATGGGCCCTTTCTGGGGCTATCAAGAGGGTTGGCTCTCGCTTTCGGCCAGCATCTTCGACATGGCCATCTATCCAGCCATCTTCGTTCTTTACCTGGGCAAGTTCAGCCCGGCGCTCACGGACGGATTGCGTGGCTACGCGTGGTCGCTGGCGGTGGTGGTGCTTTGTTGCGCGTGGAATCTGCGTGGCGCGCCAGCGGTGGGCGAGGATTCAGTCTGGATGTTCGTGTTGCTGCTGGCGCCGTTTGTGGTGTTTGTCGTTCTCGGGCTTTGGCGCTGGTCCACGCTCCACCCGGCGGTGCAGTGGAGCCAGCCGGCTTCTGAACAGGCACTGTCCACGGCGATTTTGGTGGCCATGTGGAATTACATGGGGTGGGATAACGCCTCTACCGTTGCGCAGGAGGTCGAAAATCCGCAGCGCAATTATCCCCGCGCCATGATCGCGGCAACGGCCCTGGTGGCGGTCACTTACATTCTCCCGTTGGCGGCGATGGCCATGGCTGGCCTTTCCCCAGGCAGCTTCTCCACCGGCGACTGGACCACCGCTGCGCGCTCGATCGGCGGGCCGCTGCTGGGCATTGCAGTGGTGGCCGGCGGCGCCATTACCGGCATCGGCATGTTCAACGCGCTGGTGATGAGCTATAGCCGCCTGCCCATGGCCATGGCCGAAGAGGGAATGCTGCCCCTGGTGGTGGCCAAACGCAACAGCCGCGGAGTGCCGTGGGTGAGCGTGGTGCTGTGTGGCCTCGCCTGGGCGCTGGCGCTCAAGCTGCCCTTTGAGCGGCTCATCTCCATCGACCTGATTCTCTACGGCTCGAGCTTGCTGCTGGAGTTTGTGGCGCTGGTGGTGTTGCGCATTCGCGAGCCGGGGTTGGAGAGGCCTTTCAAGGCCGGCAATCTGGCCGTTGCCTGCCTGCTGGGAGCGGGGCCCGCCGTCTTGATCGGCTATGCGCTTTATGCCTCGCGCGATGAGAAGATCGCCGGCGCCACCTCGGCTCTGCTGTTTGCGTTCGGGGTGGGAATGCTGGGGCCATTGCTCTACTGGGCCACGGCTGCTCCGCTGGCCCGTCGCAGGGTGTCCGCCGCCGATGGTGCGGCGCTCGATTAGGGACTGCGGGAGTCAAGGAGACGGATAGTGAACGGCCTCACGGATTGATACGGCTTTGTGGTCGAAGAGCTGGACAAGGATTACGGCGTATGTGCCGTTGCGCCGGCCCATCGCTCGGTTTGTCCTGGCCCTGGTGGAAACATGGATCGGATCAATTGTTCCCCATCTCGCGCCAGGAGGCCGCAAGGATATGAAGCTCCGACTCGCGGAACGAGATTGCCGGAATCTGGGCACAAATTGGGAAAGGACGCTTCTGATAGCCTTGGCACGATGCTGGATGCCCTGACCACCGCCCGCCTCGTTCTCCGCCGTTGGCGGGCCGCGGACCGCGAGCCGTTTCAGGCTCTCAACGCCGACCCGCGCGTGATGGAGTTCTTTCCGAACGTTCTTACGCCGAAGGAAACCGACAAAGCAATTGCTCGCATTGAACAGCACTTCGATCGTCACGGCTTCGGCCTTTACGCTGCCGAGCTCATCGACACAGAAACCTTCATCGGCTTCATCGGCCTCAACATCCCCACCTTCGAAGCGCCCTTTATGCCCGCGCCGGGTTCTTCACGGACAGGTCTTCGTCCGTCGCGTGTCGTCGAGATCGGCTGGCGTCTCGCTTACGACTGCTGGGGCCAGGGCCTGGCCAGCGAAGGCGCGCGGGCTGTGGTCCGTCATGCGTTTGAGAGGCTGCGACTTCCCAGTCTTGTCTCCTTCACCACGACGGCGAATCTCCGCTCCCGCCGCGTGATGGAGAAGATCGGCATGGTTCACGACCCGACCGGCGACTTCGACCACCCGCGACTAGCGGAGGACCACCCTTTGCGCAGGCACGTCCTTTATCGTCTCTATCCGCATCCTGGGGGATAGGGAGCGGTGTCTAGGCAGCCTTGCGCGAAGTCTGCAGCTGTCTCGGTCTGCTGGGACGCAGCATTGGCAGCGGCATGAAGGGTGTCGCCTCGGGGAGGGGCGTGCCTGTTGTTTCCTTGGTGAGCGGCCGGTTCATGCCGCGACGCAAATTGGCGATAATCTCCCGTGCCAGTTCTTTCCGGCTCTTCTTCATGATGGTGAAACTCCTCTAAAGTTTTTTGAATCTGCGAACCTACGATACGCGCCTGCGACCGGCTGACCCCGATCTCAAATCGGGCCGCGGCCCAGGTTTCTGCCGGTGTCTGCAAAGACTGGAGTCTTATCGATGAGAGCCCTGATCCAAATCTTCTGACCGTTGGATTCACATTTCCAGATTTAGTTGCTTGTCCTATCCGGCCCCTGCTCCGTCCCTGACCGCAGCGCAACCAGAACCTCCAGTAACGTGGCCGAACTCCGAACCGAACCTGACAGAATGGTCAGCGCATCTGCCAGATGCACGTCTTGTCCCGCCAGCATGTCGAGACTCTCACTCACTTTGTAGAGTCTGCTGGCCTCTTGCAGGATCTGCTGTGCAGGCATGGAGGACAAAGCCTTCCCGGAACGTTGTTGGAAGCTCGACCAATCGTTATCTACCAAGTCGCGCCTCCACTACAGATCATCGTAGGAGAGCTTGAACCGAACGTATGTTCACATTGGACCACCGCGGTAATCTGCAATCTCCAACCGGTCCTCTGCGATCTGATTTTTCACCGCATCCGCCACCAGCCCCGCCTCCACTGCTTCCCGCACCCGGTGTACCCGCACCAGGGAAGCTCCGTGCAAAATTGCCGCCACCAGCGCCGCAACGCTGGCTGTTTCGCGCGCATCGACCGGCGCCGTTTTCCCACCGTAGAGCGGCGCCAGCGCCCTGCCCAGAAACGATTTCCGGCTCACCCCGGCGAGCAGCGGCCGGCCCAGGGCAAGCAGCTCCGCCTGCCGGCCCAGCAGCACAAAATTCTCCTCGCCCCGCTTCCCGAACCCATACCCAGGGTCCAGCACAATCGATTCTGCCGCAATCCCCGCCGCGAGGGCCTTATTCAGGCTCGCCTGCAACCCTTCCCGCACCGTCTTCAGAAGCTCATCCGCCCCAAGCTGCGCCTGGCCGGCCCACTCCGCTGGCCGTCCCCGCGCGTGCATCAGCACCACTCCGCAGCCTGCTTCGGCGCACACGGCCGCCAGGCCGAAGTCCCAGCCAAACCCGCTCACATCGTTGACGATCTCCGCACCGCAGGCAAGCGCGGCACGCGCTGTCTCCGCCTTGTACGTATCCACTGAAATAATCGCGTCCGGCCGCGCCTCAAGAATTCCCTTGAGCACCGGCAGCAGTCGCGCCTGCTCCTCGGCCGCGCTCACCGCCGCCGCGGTCACTCCCGGCGCAGGGGGCTGCCCGTCCGCGCCCGTTGAGGCAGAACCAGCTCGCGATCCAGGCCGCGTACTCTCCGCGCCCAGGTCGAGCAGGTCCGCGCCCTCGTCCAGCAATTCGATTGCGCGGGCAACGGCAGCTTGGTGGTCGAAGTAAAGTCCCCCATCGCTGAACGAGTCGGGCGTCACGTTGACCACGCCCA
>DATKGE010000281.1:0-13614 GCA_035510955.1 Occallatibacter sp.
TCCGAGAGTTTCACCTTTCACGCCGGCCCCGTCTTCACTGACCTGCTCCTGGTGGACGAGATCAATCGCATGCCGCCCCGCACACAGGCCGCCCTGCTGGAATGCATGGAAGAACGCCAGGTCACCTCGGACGGCGTTCGCCGCCCCCTGCCCGCCTGGTTCACTGTCTTCGCCACCCAGAATCCGGTCGACTTCGAAGGCACCTACCCCTTGCCCGAAGCCCAGCTCGATCGCTTCCTGCTCAAAATCCGCGTAGCCTACCCCTCTGAACCGGAAGAACTGCAGATCCTCGAGCGCCATCACGCCGGTTCCGGCGCCGGACTGCTTGAAGACGCCAACATCGCCGCCATCCCCGAGGGCCTGCTCGCCCGCGCCCGCTCTGAGGTCCGTTCCATCCGCATCGAGCCCGAGCTCTACTCCTACATCCTCTCGCTCACCCGCCGCACCCGCGAGTGGCCCACGCTGCTGCTTGGCGCCAGCCCCCGCGCAGCAATCAGCCTCATGCTCGTCGCCCAGGCCGCTGCCGCCTTCGATGGCCGCGACTACCTGGTCCCCGACGACGTCAAGCGCGCCGTCCAGCCCGTCCTGCGCCACCGTGTCATGCTCAAGCCTGAAGCCGAACTGGAAGGCTTCGACGCCGACCGCGTCCTTACTGACATAATCGCTGCCGTCCCGGTTCCGCGGAAATGATCTCTCCGTCCCTTCATCCCGCCCCCATCCGGGCCGCTTTCGAGCCGCGCAGCCGCTGGGCCTACGGCCTCACCCCGCGCAGCGTCGCCCTGCTCTGCGCAGGCTTCCTCGGCCTCATTCCCGGTTTCTGGGACCCGCATCTGGCCTACTCCATGCTCGCCTGGGACTTTCTCGTACTAGTGTTCACCGTGCTCGACGCCTTCCGTCTCCCAGCCGCCCGCGACCTCATCGCCACCCGCACCTGGTCCAACGCTCCGGCTCTCGACTCCGAAACCGAGATCGAGCTCACCATCGAGAACCGCGGCAAATTGATCATTGATTGCCGCCTGGTCGATGACCTGCCGGAAGCCCTGCTCGACCACCCCTCCACGCATCGACTCACCGCCTTCCCGCGTGTCCCCGCCAGCCTTCGTTACCGCGTCCAGCCTCAGGAGCGCGGCGACTGGACCACCGGCTGGCTTTTCCTGCGCTACCGCTCCGGCCTCGGCCTGTCCGAACGCTGGGCCCGCGCCCCGCTCACCCAGCAGGTCCGCATCTATCCCGCCTTGCGCACCGGCGAGGAGCAGCAGATCTTCCTCGCCCGCAGCCGCCAAATCGACCTGCAATTGCGTCAGGCCCGCCTTCGCGGTCTCGGCCGCGACTTCGAAAGCCTGCGCGAGTACCGCGAGGGCGACGACCTGCGCGACATCTGCTGGACGGCCACCGCCCGTCGCGGCGGCCTCATCACCCGCCAATACCAGACCGAGCGCAGCCAGGCCGTCTGGATCGTCCTCGACTGCGGCCGCCTCATGCGCTCCCGCGTCGCCATTCCATCCTCTGCAACTCCGTCAAAGTCAAACAGCACTGTAACAGGGCTCGACCGGGGGCCCTCTGGGCGCCGTGCCGAAAACGCCGCAAAGACAAGAGGGGCTTTAGCCCCTGCGGAAACAAACGCCGGACCCCGAGATGGTGATCCTCCCCAACCCCACTCCAAGCTCGACTACGCCTGCACCACCGCCGTGGCTCTTGCCCAGCTGGCGCTCTTCTCCGGCGACCGCGTCGGCCTGCTCGCCTACGGCCAATCCATTCAGCAGCGTCTCCTGCCCGGCCGCGGCGCCGCCCACCTCCGCCAGTTGATCGAGTCTCTCGCCCTGGTCCGCGCCGAAACCGGTGAAGCCGACCACCTCCGCGCCACAGCCACACTCAACCGCCTCCAGCCCCGCCGGGCTCTGATCTTGTGGATTACCGACCTGGCCGAAACCGCCATGCGCCCCGAGGTCATCGACGGCGCCACGCAACTGCTCCGCCGCCACGTCCTGCTCTTCGTGGCGATGGCCCAGCCCGAGGTCGAATCCATCGCCCAGACCCGCCCCAAGACCGTGGACCAGATGTTCCGCGCCGCCGCAGCCCAGGAGATGGCCGCCCGCCGCGAGCTCCTTCTCGCCCGCCTCCACGAGCACGGCGCCCTCACCCTCGACCTCAATCCCGAAGCCCTCACCTCGTCGGTCCTCAACCAGTACCTCACCGTCAAAGAACGCGCCATGGTGTAGGCGTTACCAACCGGCAATTCCACTGGACCATTCGTGGGATGGGCCATCCCTTGTTGGAGAGTTACCATCGACTTCGATCAGGGAGAACCATGCAAAGCAGAGATCGCGCCCTCAGAGGCACCGCGGCCGCATATCAACTGTGGGGCGGCGTCTACATGATGCTGGCCTTCGTCCTTCTCACCCGAGCGCTGCACGTCTGGAATCAGATGAAAGGGCAACCTGTCGGCCAGCATGAGTTGTTCGAGATCGGCCTGGAACTGGTTTTCTACCCCGCTCCGCTGCTGTTGGGCAATGCTTTCCGTAAGCTCATGAGAGGGGAGCTCAGGAAGAGTGTCATCAACCAGAGAACCTACAAGATCTGCAATTACTGGATCGCCAAAGTTCTCATCATCGCCTACATCGCCATGGTGCTCTAGCGCCGGCCAAGGCCTTAACAAGCTGCAGAGAACCAATCTGGCGCAAACTCTTCGTCGCTTTGTAACAGGGCATGACTTCAGTCATGCCGATAAAGCCAAAGAATGACCCGGGCTTTAGCCCCTGCGAAACTTATTTTGCAAATCCACGCGGCCTCCATACTTTTCCGCAGTTTGCTGAGGCGCAAACCAGCACTCTAATTCGCCCTCCCCTGCACGCCTGCAACTTCCCCGCAAACAAAATTTCATCGCCACGTAGCCGCCAATCGCGAAATTGCGGTAATATCTAAAAACCCGCCGGACCTCGGCCACGGAGGACACTGATGTTCATGCCTGTCGCCGTACGACCTACCCGCTGAACATTGCCTCGGGCGGAACAACGCTCTCGCCGCTCCCCTGAGCGGCATCCCGAGGACCCTCAAACCCCGGGTACCAGCACTGCACATCCTGACAAGCACTGTTTTTTGCTGATTTGCTCGCAGCGTGCCCCTTCGCTCATGCCATGCCCTCCTGGTTGGCATCGTGGAGTTCCTCATGTCCGTTCTTGAATCCATCGCGCCGCAGCCGCCGGAAGGCGGCGCCAGCGGGTCTCGGCAAAACGACCTCAGTCTTTGGTCCTCAGTGCGTGAGGCCCTGCGCGGCTCCCACCAGGACTACACCACCGGCAATCTCAACCGCGCCATTCTCCTGCTCGCCATTCCCATGGTTCTGGAAATGGTGCTCGAATCGCTCTTCGCCGTCGTCGACGTCTTCTGGGTCGGCCGTCTCGGCGCCAATGCCGTGGCCACCGTGGGCATCACCGAGTCCATGCTGGCCCTGGTCTTCGCCATCGGCCTCGGCCTCTCCATGTCTACCGGCGCCATGGTCGCCCGGCGCATCGGCGAGAAAGATCCTGAAGACGCCGCCATCGCCGGGGTCCAGTCCATCGTGCTGGGCCTGCTCATTTCGCTCGGTATCGGCATTCCGGCCGGCATCTTCGCGCCCCAACTGCTTCACCTCATGGGCGCTTCTCCGGCCATCGTCTCCACCGGCTCCGGTTACACGCGCATCGCGCTGGGCGGCTGCGGGGCCATCATCATGCTGTTTCTCAACAACGCCATCTTCCGCGGCGCCGGCGACGCGGCCATCGCCATGCGGTTGCTGTGGGTTTCGAACATCATCAACCTCATCCTCGATCCATGCCTCATTTTCGGACTCGGCCCATTTCCGCACATGGGCGTCACCGGAGCGGCTCTGGCCACCTTCACCGGCCGCAGCATCGGCGTGCTCTACCAGTTTTACCGCCTGATGAAAGGCACGGAGCGCATTCACGTGCTGGTACGCCACCTGCGCCTCAACGTGCGCATCATGGTGCGCCTGGTGCGGGTCTCGCTCACCGGCATGCTGCAGTTCGCCATCGCCAACGCCAGCTGGATCGGCCTGGTGCGCATCATTTCTCTGTTTGGCTCGGCGGCGGTTGCGGGCTACACCGTCGCCATCCGCATCGTGGTCTTCTTCATCCTCCCCGCCTGGGGGCTCAGCAACGCCGCGGCCACGCTTGTAGGCCAGAATCTTGGCGCACAGCATCCCGAGCGCGCCGCGCAAGCCGTCTGGCGCACCGGCCTCTACAACATGATTTTCCTAGGAACCGTCGGGATCTTCTTCATCGTCTTTGCCACACCCATCGTCCGTCTCTTTGTCGACGACCCGGCAGTGATTCCCATCGCCGCCATGGCCCTGCGCACCATCAGTTGCGGCAATATCGGCTACGCATACGGGATGGTCATGCTTCAAGCCTTCAACGGTGCGGGCGATACGCTTACCCCCACCATCGTCAACTTCTTCGGCTTCTGGGTGCTGGAGATCCCGCTTGCCTGGGGCCTGGCCGTCGGCCTTCATCTGCGTTCCGAGGGCGCGTTCCTCTCTATCGTCATCGCCGAATGCTCCATCGCCGTCGCCAGCATTGTGCTGTTCCGCCGCGGCCGCTGGATGCGCCAGAAGATTTGAAACTCATCCGACTAAACTCTAAGCCGCTTTGTAACAGGGCATGATTTCAGTCATGCCGACAAGGCCAATAAAATGACCTGGGCTTTACCCCTGCGGGACGTGTTCACGGCCCTACGCACGTTTTTCGCCCCATCCCGGAATCCCGCCAGCCCGCTCCCTCATCTGATGAGAGAATGATACTTGTGAATCGAGAGCCCCACCCACGCGCCCCTCAGACACTCCGCATGATCGCCGTCGCGGCCTTGTCTTTGGCTCTGGGTTTGGCCGCGCACCTTCGCGCCCAGGGCTCCAATCCCAGTTCTGCCGGCAATCCCTTCTATGGCAGCATCACCCTCCACGCCGCCACCGACGACACCCTCAAGCTCTCCCTCGACGACGCCATCGCCCTCGGCTTCAAGAACAATCTCGGCCTCAAGCAAGCTGAATACGGTGAAAAACAGATCCACGGCGAAAAGTACGAAGCTCTCCAGGAGTTCCTGCCCACAGTGATCCTTTCCGGCTCAACCGGCGTCCATCAGTACAATCTCGCCGCTCAGGGCTTCGGTCCCGGCGTCGTCGGCGAGTTCAGCTCGCTGTTCCCCAACGGCAACATTCCCCACTTCTCTGAGATCACCAAAGACACGCTCACCCAAGGCCAAATCCTCTTCAGCCAGACGCTCTTTTCCGGCCCCGTCATCGCCGGCTACAAAGCCGCCGGCGCAGCAGAGCGCTCCGCCCACTTCGCCATGACGCGCGCGCGCGGCGAGGTAGTCCAGCAGGTAGCCACCGCCTATCTCCACGCCATCGCCGCCGCCAGCGAAGTCGACAACGCCAAAGCCCTCGAAGCCGAAGATCAGGTTCTGCTCAACCACGCACACGACGCTCACGTAGCTGGAACCGCCGCCAATCTCGACGAACTCCGTGCCCGCGTCCAGCTACAGTCCCAGCAGCAGGCCCGCATCGACGCCGAATCCACCGTCGAAAAAGACCTCATTCTTCTCAAGCGCGAAATCGGTATCGCGCCGGGGCAGAAGATCGCACTCACCGATCCCGCTCCGTATAGCGACCTGGCCCAGCAAACGCCCGAAGAAGTCCGCGCCATCGCCTACAAGAACCGCCAGGACTATCAGGGCCAGCAGAACCAGGCCGTCGAGTTTAAAGCGATTCACAATGCCTATCGGAGCCAGCGCCTGCCCACGCTGAGCTTCAACGGCAACTACACCACCGACACAGTCACCGGCGTCGGCACCCACGGCACATTCCTGGCCCAGGGCACACTGAGCGTCCCGCTCTTCCGCGAAGCCAAACTGCGCGGCGACACCGAAGCCTCCCGGGCGCAGATGGAGGCCATCGACAACCAGCTCGCCGACCTCCGCGGCCACATCGACCAGCAAGTGCGTTCCGCTCTGCTCGATGTCAGCGCCTCGGCTCAACTCGTCCGGGTAGCCCGCTCCAACGTCGATCTCGCCACCCGCGCCCTCTCGGACGAAACCGACCGCGTCAACGCCGGCGTCGACGACAATCTCCCTCTCGTCACCGCCCAGGCCACGCTGGCCGCGGCCCAGAGCAACCTGGTCGAAAGCCTCTACCAGTACAACGTCTCCAAGCTGGCCCTGGCCCGCGCCGCCGGGATCCTCGAGCAGCAGTACCGCGATTATCTCGGTCGCTAGATTTCGCCAGTAGACTGGGTGCCCCAGGTCTCGATTCTGAGACCTGGGATTCCATCGACCGAGGCAACAGGTCAACTCCAAACCTCTGTCCGTCCCATTGAAATCAAGTGAAGAAAGCCGCTCGTCCCATTCACATCCAATCTTTTCGCGTAACGTAGATGAAGAGGCACAAATGCGCGCGGGCAGACAAATGAAAATCAAATACTACGTGGAACCGGACCCGGTAGCCCTGGCCCGCCGGGCGGCGCAGTATTTCCTTGAAATGACAACTGAGGCGGTACAAGCGCAAGGCCGTGCCCGCATCGCCATCAGCGGCGGCTCAACCCCCAAGACTACTTTTGCCTTGCTCGCCGACGCAAACGAACCCTGGCGCAATCACATGCCCTGGGACTCCCTCGACCTCTACTGGGTCGATGAACGCTGCGTGCCGCCCGACCACGCCGACAGCAACTACCGCATGACCCGCGAAGCCATGCTCGATCACGTTCCCCTCCGCCCCGAGCAGATTCACCGTATTGAGGGCGAGCTCGACCCCGAAGCCGCCGCCTCCCGCTATGAGTCGGAGCTGCGCAACAGCTTTCGCCTGGAAGGCGCCGAGAGCCCCCGCTTCGACCTCATCGCGCTCGGCATGGGTCCCGACGGCCACACCGCCTCGCTCTTCCCGCATACCGAGGCCATTCACGAGCTCAGCCGCCTGGCCGTCGCCAACCATGTGCCGCAGCAGAAAGACTCTTGGCGCGTCACCCTAACCTGGCCCGTCATCAACCACGCCAGCTCCGTCTTCTTCCTCATCGCCGGCACTGATAAAGCCGCCGCTTTGAATGAAGTATTAACCGGCCCGCGCGACCCCGAGCGCCTGCCCAGTCAACTCATCTGGCCCTCAAGCGGTATACTTACGCTGATTCTGGATAAGGCTGCAGCTGCGCTTTTGCCCGCAACGGACGGGGAAGGTTGCGGATTTTTGGAGAGGGAAAGATGATCCTGGCGGGAGATGTGGGCGGCACCAAGGTCGACCTGGGGCTGTACGACTTTATCAACGGCAAACTGAAACCAACACGCGACAAGGTCTTTAAAGCCAAGGATTATCCGGGCCTCGAAGTCATCGTCAAGGAGTTTCTCGGCGCGGACAAAGTAACCGCCGCCTGCTTCGGCGTTCCCGGCCCCGTCCGCGACGGCCGTCTCCGCCTCACCAACCTTCCCTGGACCCTTGACAGCCGCGAGCTTTCCGCCGGCCTCGACATCCAGCACGTTTTCCTCATCAACGACATCGAGGCCAACGGCTACGGCGTAGCCGAGCTCGCGCCCGACCAGATCTACACGCTCTCCGAGGGCGATGCCAGCCAGATCGGCAACCGCGCCCTCATCGCCGCCGGAACTGGCCTCGGCCAGGGCCTGCTCATCTGGAACGGCCACACCCACACCCCTTATCCGTCTGAAGGCGGCCACGCCGACTACGCCCCGCGCAACGAAGACGAAATCGACCTGCTCCGCTTTCTCAAGGAAAAATACAACGGCCGCGTCAGTTTCGAGCGCGTCGTCGCCGGCATGGGCCTCACCAGCATCTACGAGTTCCTGCGCGAAGTTCGCGGCATGGACGAGCCTGCCTGGCTCGCCGAAAAGCTGGCCGCCGCCGGCGACCCCAACTCCGTCATCACTGAAATGGCCCTCTCGGCCAAGAGCGAAATCTGCGAGAAGGCCATGGATATGTTCGTCTCCGCCTATGGCGCCGAAGCCGGCAACCTGGCCCTCAAGGTGCTCTCCGTCGGCGGCCTCTACATCGGCGGCGGCATCGCCCCGCGCATCATCGAGAAGCTCAAAGACGGCATCTTCATGAAAGCATTCACTGACAAAGGCCGCCTCAGCCAGTTGCTCATCAACATGCCGGTCCGCATCATCCTGGAGAGCCGCGCCGCCCAGTTAGGCGCCGCCGCCTACGCCGAAGCCCGCGCTGCCGAAATCAGCGGCATCTCCGCGCGAGCCGCCTCGATCAAAGCGTAGCCACCGCCGGTCGCTCCCAACAAACATGGCCAGCCAAATCCGGCCGGGTGCCCCAGGTCTCGCATCTGAGACCTGGGATTCCCGCAATCTAATCCCTATTCCCTGTTCCCTGTTTTTTTCACTCCGACCAAACCGCCAGCACATTCCCCACTCCGTCCGAGAAGTGGAACCGCCGCCCGCCCGGAAACTCAAACGTCGGCACCACCACCCCGCCGCTCTCCAGCCTGATCGCGATCTCCGTAGCCGCAAGGTCCGCGGAGTAGAGCACCACCAGCGGCGCAAACTTCCCCGGCCCGTCGCCCGGCTCCCGTTTGTAGAACCCTCCGTCGATCCCCGCGCCCTGGAAACTCACATACTCCGGCCCGTAATCCACAAAGCTCCAGGCGAAAACCGCCCCATAAAACTTCTTGGCCCGCTCGATATCGGTCGAGGGAAATTCAATGTAATTGATCTTGTGGTGATTTCCTGCATTGCTCATCGCTTCTCTCCTTGTGTGTATTGATGCATTGGAGTCGAGGAAAAGGCTGTGCGGATTCCAGAATCGGATGCGGAAGCGCGCAGGCACACTTTTCCAGTGTGCTTCTGATTGCGCCCTCATCCACATTCCCTCAGAAGCAGGAGAGTGCAGGTAGAGCCCGCTCATCTTCGTCCCAGCGCGCGGACTCGCGAGGTACGAGATGAATTTAGCAGAGGTTTCCGCAGCGTTCAAGATCAAATGCGGAAGCTGTTGTCCTCTTGAGCCCAGCAAATCGAAGTCGAAAAATCTGTGGCTGCCTTTCCGGTCGCCGCTGACAGCAAGCCATTCTGTCCGGATTGGCGGTTACACAACCGCGATCACGGCCCATGGCCGGTCAACCGCCCCTGATGCAGCAATTATGAATGCGCACAGTCGCATGTCACTCGGGGGACACAACGCAAACTCTCAAGTCAAAGCGGCTTAGTTTTCGGGTTTTGGGTCCGGTGCGGTAGGAAGGATGCGGATCGTTGAGCCGAAACGGTGATAGTTCGCGAAGCTGGTCTCATTGATACGCAAAACAGTCTTGATCCCCCCACTGTTTCTTGGATAGTTCCGAAAGGATGAGACAACCAGCCCGTGAAGGGGCAAGACGAAAATCTTGCCGCCAATCTCTTCTGAGCCGTACTGCACCGAGGTAGCGACTTGTGTGATGGGGTCGGATTCCTTCAGCTCGGCGACGAGGGTAACGCGCAATACGGTTCCGGTGGATGGATTTAGATACAGGTTTCCATGATACGGAGGCGTTCCGCGGTAGCGGTTAGGGACATTTCCTACCCCTGGAATACGAATCGTTGTTCCTGAGTTGGTGCCGGATTCGAAATGGTGGACGCAGCAAAAGTCGACAGAGTAGTTTGCCGCGTCCAGGGGAACCGTGTAGTGGAATACTGCTGTCAGTCCCGCGGAGGTCTGCTCCCAGTGGTCCCAAGTGATCTGGCCTTTTCCCACATCGAGCAGGATGGTGGCCAGTTCTGAGCCGAACTCCCCACTCGAGACCATTCCAAGCGATTCCGAGGATGGCATAAGTCTTTGGCCGGCTGCTAGGTCCGAATCGCCGGAAAGCTCATGGCCGTCGCGGTAAGTGATTTCACGATTGAATGTACCCGCCTCAAAGAAGGGACTCTGGACAGAAAAACGGTCGGGATCGGCTGAATTGGCACCTGAGTTATCGCTATTCACTTTCCGATTCGAAACAAAGAGACCGCTGCTTTCGAAACTGCGAGTGGTGCGCGTCGCGAGGAAATCAGGAAGGTGCCGAAGGGCATTCAGAGCGAAATCTGACGCTCGATTCAACATAGCCTGCTGAGCCTTTGGGTCCGGAGGAGGCTGGCTAGCCACCTCATCTGGCGGAGGGCTGAGGAATGCGGGGCAGTCGGAGAGCAGGCCGAGGACAGCAATTGTTTTGGGACCCGGCTTCAACTCATGCCTGATTCTTTCCGTCGCGGAAGGAGTCAGCCGTTCCGTGAGCTCAATGCCAGCCAAGTCGCCCGCCATGGAACTGTCGCTCTTGCCTGCCGCGAGTTGTGAAGAGACAAACTGCCGCAACTGTCCGACGGTGAATCGGTGAGCGGCTGAGGCGGGCAGGGCGATGAGGCCGAAAATGCCAAGCAGGACTACTTTGCGCATTGAAGCCCCGATTCCGTGAGACCTATCATCAAGCAAATGTTAGCAATATTTGGCCAGGAAAATGCGTTCAAACAGAACTGCATGTTCGCGTCAGCTAAATCCTCCGAGGACGAATTCAGCCGTCTTCCTGTCGACGGAAACTCTTAAGATCGATTCGTCATGTATGTCCGGGATATCAACGTGCGCAATAAATTCATCGCTGTTCATCACTCAAGATTTTAGCGGTAATGACAAACCAGGAACGCCGATTCTCACAATTTCTCTGGATTGCTGGTCTGTAGTCGGCAAACCGTCTCCAACCCTTGGCCGGCGCTAGCCTGGGATCTTGGCAAGACAGAAATCCGGGTTAGGGGCGGAATGCAGGTGACACGCCCGCGACGCCGGAATTGCGCTCTACCCAAAGCACGATCGTCTTAACTTCAGATCAGTCGGAACCGTACCCTTCGCGCCACACTGGATCAGATTCAGGCGCCTGGCGCTTGGGAAGACTTGACGGCGGAAGGAACACGGAAGGCGCCGCGGCCGCTGCAGCGGTGGCTGACGAGTAGTTTTGAGGCCGGGATAGGGTATGAGTCACTGGAGGTAAACAGGCGTATGCTGAAGCAGCCACGACGAATCGCTCTGAATTCGGCGAACTCGGAACTTCAGTGCAGCCCTATCAAGAAAAAGACAATTGAAATTCGATATATGTATATATGTATAGCGACCGCGGCCGCGGCAAACGCCTGCGGCTTCCTTCTTACCTCCAAATCGAAAACGACTCGCACAAGAAACTCGCCGCTCCTCCGCATCCTGCCCGAGTAGTTTCCGATCTTGGCTAGCGGTCATCCGCCCGGAACCCGAACCTTGGAAACTGTGGTTGGCGGATCTGTTGAAGTTGTCAGCGTGGGCCTGAGTTTTCGGCTGTTTCATTCCAGATGGGCCAGAGTATGCTTGCCACATGCTCCCCGCGGCTTGCATTCACTTTGTCTGCAAGGCCTTTTCCTGGTTGCCGCTGCAGGCGCTATAGCTGGCGCAGGGCAGGTCCCCGACTTATAGGCGCAGGCTGTTTTCAGCCCGCACCTTGGAATGGCGGGATTCCTCTCCCGGCACTATTACAACCTTGTGTTATGAATTTGAAAAGGAGATCCCGGATGATTGAAGCGAAGCTCCTTATTGGCAGATACTTGCAACTCACAACCGCGCCCACCAGACCCTTACGCGGGGTGCCTCCCATTTTTGACTATGTTGTGTGTCCCGCCCTGACAATCCAGGAATCCACCCGATTTGCCGGCTCCTTGGGAGGACATTTCGGCCAAAGAGCGAGTGCCGTGGTTCCAGGCGCGAACCCCAACGCAAACAAAATGCACCGCAACTTCAAATGGTTGCCCTATTTTGAAGGCGATATTTCCGCAACCATCCAGGATATGGACGTCCTAACCGGACCAATGTCTGGCTGCCCGCTCGTTCGGTTCTTGCACGGCGGCCAAATCTGGGTGGGGCATATTGGCACCGTGTTGGGCAATGCCGGTGTAAATGCTGCTGTCACAGGTTTTTGGAATGCTTTCGCCTTGGCAAACCCGGTCAACGTCCTGGGAGGCTTTAATCCGTTCGGTCCCGCCGTTCCTCTACCTCCGGCGGCAAATGGACAAGGCGACAGTGTTGCCAGAATTTGGGGTCTTATCACGACGGCTGGGGCCTTTTATTCGGTCCAGGTCTACCAGCAGCTGCATCAGGCCAACTATTACAGGGTAGCCGCCGTCCATCTGGTGCCAACAATGACCGTTGCCCAACTTCAGGCCCTTTAGCCGATAGGAAGTTCAATATCTCACGCAGACGGCATAATCGGATGACCCGTCTCTGCTGAAGGTCAAGAGCAACTGCGCGAGAGCACCACGAACGCGCGGCGAGGGGCAGGTCTTGCATTATCAAATTGCAGCCCTGACAGCTTTTTTTGCTGCCAGAAACGCCGCAGCGTCTGGGAGCAGGGTAGTGGACCCGGTAGGGACGCTCATCACTGAGCGCCCCCCGGACAGACCCGTACGTGCGCGTCTACGCATACGGTTCTTATGAAGGATGAGCGGCGTAAAAGCGTGCTTCAGGATAAGGGTGCAGGACGCGGGGTGATGGTATCCACCTTTCCAAGACCGGCGTAAGTTTCTCCCACTTCTTCCTCGCGGCTTGACTGCGGCGAACCAGAACGCTATGCCACAGTCGATTGACGCGTCTTCTGAAGATGCGCAGCTGATTGATGTTACCGGGCACAGCATGGTACTGGTAATAGCCGATGACCACCTTCCGAAGCCATACACCAACCTGACTAGTGCGATCATGCTTCCGGCGTTGAAGCTCAGTCTTGATGGCTTTCAGCTTCGCAACCATGCGCTGTTTCGCAGTGATTCGCCAGACGGTGTATGTCTCGGTCTTGTGGCGCTTCCCACAGTAGTGGATGAACCCCAAGAAGTTGAAGGTCTCCGGTTTCCCTGCCCCACGTTGCTTCCGGTCTCGGGCCGCATAGCGTCCGAACTCGATCAGCCGGGTCTTATCCGGGTGTAGTTCCAAGCCGAACTTTGCCAGCCGCTCCTTGAACTCTTCGAGGAACCGCACGGCATCCGCTCGCTGCTGAAAACCCATCACAAGATCGTCGGCGTAACGGACGATGATGACATCGCCCCTTGCCACTTTCCTGCGCCAGACATCAGCCCACAGGTCGATTGCGTAATGCAGATACACGTTAGCGATCAGTGGGGATACCACTGCTCCCTGCGGCGTGCCCACGTTCGTCTCCGACCACTGGCCGTCTTCCGATACTCCCGCCTTTAGCCACTTCTGGATCAGGCGAAGTATCCTCCGGTCGGCCACCCTGTGCTCGATGAACTTCTTCGTCCATTCGTGGCTCATGTTGTCGAAAAAGCCGCGGATGTCCGCATCGAGTATCCAGTTCACCTTCTTCCGTTGGATGCCCACCGTCAACGCGTCAAGCGCCTGATGCGGGCTGCGGCCCGGTCGAAACCCGTAGGAGAAGCCCTTGAAGTCGACCTCGTATATCTGATTGAGGATCGTCACCACAGCCTGCTGGACGAGTTTGACCTCCACAGCCGCGATGCCCAGCGGGCGTTGCCGCCCGTCGGCCTTCGGGATATAGACTCGCCTTGAAGGTTGCGCCCGGTACGCTCCACGGTGAACCCGGCCATGGAGATCAATAAGCCGATCTTCAAGTCCGGTTTCAT
>DATKGE010000282.1:0-12841 GCA_035510955.1 Occallatibacter sp.
CAGATCAACGTGAACCATCCCACACCGGTGGATCAACATTATGAACATCTCCGGGTTGGTATGCGCGATCTCTTCACGGCTCTGGGGATTGCCGCCTAGGATCGACAATTCTTTTTTCATCTTTTTCCATAAGTTTCTAGCCTTGCCGTTCCAGGCGCAATCCCCCCGCTACAGGTCTCATCTCACAATCCTGGAGCGCTTCCACGACTCCGCTTAGCAACTGAAATATCGAAAACGGTTTTCTTAGGAATGGAACATCACGTTCGAGGTCCGGCCGGTCAGTCGCAGACATCAGGATACACTTCAATCCCGGCTGTATCGAAAGCAGTCGTTCCACAAGATGGGGGCCGGTGACTCCCGGCATCCACACGTCCGTGATGATCAGATCGATTTCGGTAAGATGCCCTTCGAAAATTGATGCTGCCTCGCAGGCGTTGGCGGCCACCAGGACACTGTAACCCACGCGCCCCAGAATAGCGGCCAGTAGTTCGCGTATCGCAGGCTCATCGTCAACCACTAGAATCGTCTCGCGACTTTGGCGATTGACGTCCGTCCGATCAAGAATGGACTCGGCCATGATCGAGACCGGCATAATCGTTTCCCCCCTATCGTTTCAGGCCGCGCATGAAGGACCGCCCGGCGTTCCGGCCATGATGGCCTCATCCAAATTGCACCGCTCCAAGGCCGCCTCATGAACAGTCCGGATCAGTCGCATCAACTGCGCCCAATCCAACGGCTTCCAGAGAACGGCGCAGGCGCCTCGATCTACCGCGTCTTCGACGAACCCAATGTCGACGGGATCCGCGGCGACGACAAAACTGGATCGAGGATGGACACACCCCAGCATTTCAAGCGCGTCTACCCACGATCCATCCAGAAAAACGGTGTCGCAGATGAGCACCTTGCTTCCGGTCACCGTGAGCAGAAAGTCCGCCTCAGCCAGTGTTTCCGCGCGGTGGAGCCGTATTTCAGAATATGACAGCATCTGTTGGAAGAACTTGAAATCGTGGCTGAAACAGGTAATGAAGACGCATTGGAGGAGATCACAGGCCGAACGCGCAACGGGCTCTCGGCCCAAATTAGAACTAAAGGGCCAGCCTCCAAGCGGCGTACTGGTGTTACGATGCATAACTTCCTGAGCGGTGCCAATTATCGAGCCAATCACATTTCA
Organism: Occallatibacter sp.; assembly: GCA_035510955.1. Lineage (GTDB taxonomy): Bacteria > Acidobacteriota > Terriglobia > Terriglobales > Acidobacteriaceae > Telmatobacter. The sequence goes on from DATKGE010000282.1 coordinate 1,172, forward strand.
AATCCAGTTGCGAGATGAGTCTGATTACTCGCTCCGGTTCCCCCAGATCGCTCCACCCAACCGGGCCAGTGTTCATAACCGCGAGTTGCGCAGGACTCTGAGCGAGGATATCCCGTGAAAAGTCGACGGGCTCCAATGTCTCGTACAGCCGCTCGGAATCGAACTGACCAGACGTGGTTTCGTGGCGCGCAAAATTGTCATACAAGTGCGGAGTTGCCCTCTGAATCATTTCGAGGAAAGCGCGTACACGACCCACCATTACAAACGTATTCCACAAGCAGCCGCGGTTAAACAATATTCTAGCCGCAGTCAGTGATGGCTTCTCCCAAAAACGCATGACGTGGAAGAGGTCGCTTCGGCTTTCGGTCTCGACGAGGGGTCCTGGTTCAATCCATCCATAGTCGGCTTCCGGATGGGTTGGGGACGCGCCCAGAAGGATCGGCCCTTGCGCTCGCTCTTCCGCGCTTTCGAAAGCGCGGTGTACCGCAGCCAGAAAGCCGTGTTCGTCGCCATAGTGGTGGTCAGACGGCAGGAAGACCACCGATGCTCCTGGATCAAGGTTTTCCAGGTGCAAAAGGCTGAGCAGGATGGCCGGCGCGGTGCCCTTGTTGTCCGGCTGGATCAAGACCTGCCATGGTCTGACGTCGGCCAGTTCATCGGCGTAATAACCTTCATGGGCGCGCGTAACGACGAATACGGTTCGTTTTGGATCGAGGCTCAGGGCGGCGCGGTGCCTGGTGGCTCGCAGCGGAGTCAATCCGGCCCAAAAGGGGCAGAACTGCTTCGGACGTGCATCGTCTGACACACATTGCGTAAGCTGCCGTAAGCGCTTTCCATCGCCACCGGCAAGAATCACACAATAGCGATGTAAACCGCCCTTAGAGTATTGCGTCATGAATCGTCTCGTGACTTATTGCCAGTATGCTTCTCGTCTTCCGGTCATCGTACTGGGAGAACCCCCAGTCTTTCGCGGCTGCAAGGCAGGACCTAAGGTGCCCAATAACCTTTGTAAGGCGCATGAAGTGTTTGGCGGCGGGGTGGCCGCAGAGGCTCGGCGCGGCGAGCGCTCCCTAAAAGGGCCGTCTAGCTTGACCCCGCCATAAGTATAAAATTCTCAAGCCGCGCCGATGAGCAGGTCCTTTCTACATAAAAGCGGTACCCCTTGTTTGGGATCCGAACGGGGCATTTGGCAAAGCTGTCAGGCCAAAATGCCACCAAACTGCTCTGGTCCCGCCGGAGGGCGCCGTCCTTCGATGTCCGCATGTGAAACGCAAGGCATGGTCAGAAAGTGAAGCCAAATGCGAGCGCGATATTGTTCCAGCGGTCGGTGGTGTTGTTCGCGAGTACACTGGAGACACTTAGCCCGTTTGTTGGGCCGGCATATTGAATCGTGCTCCCAACCCATAAACTGAGGCTGGTGCCCAGGGGGTAACTTCTGGTGGTCAAGCCGTCACCCCAACCGCCGGGTGATGTGCAACCGTAGCAGGTCGGCGAATAGCCGCTGCGATTATCTCCCGAGTTGCGAAAATACCCGGCGTCACGGCCGCCGGAGAAGTCAATTCGCTTGAGCAGCTCAGGGGTGTAAATCAAGCTGCCAAGCGGCATCGTAAACTCGTGATTGCCGCCCTGGAGAATGCCGAAATCCGTTATCTCGGCATTCCGTTTATTCGCTACCCCGAGTACAATCCCTGGACCAGAATAGGCCTGAAAGAGGCGTTTGAATCCCCCGGTGACCGGCGGCGCGCTGGCGAGGAGGTTGGCGGCATTTCCCGCGGGAGCGGCCGCGTGGAGGCCCACGGCAACTTTGTTGGGAAGGGACTCGCCACCTTGAGCAAATGCCGGCGACACGGCGAACAACAAGCCGCCCAAGGCGAAGACCGTGCCGGTCATGGCCACGGCCATAAGGCGCGACCTCACATTGAAGAAAGGCTCTTCATCGCCACCCGAGAGACTCGCGCAATCAGGATGTTGACCTTTTTGGAGTTGGGCCACGATCTGTTTTCCTCCTGTTGTCAGTATGCTTTTCATTGTTTGATGATCGTACTGGGAGAACTCCCAGCCTTTCTCCGCAGATCTGTAAACGCCTGCTGAACTATGCAGCGTTCCTGAGAGGTTCGGCGGCGTAATGCCCGTTCTCACCGCATTCGGTCCGGTCGGCGAGTTCCTGGCATCTCAGGCATAGCTGCGCCCAGGGAACGGCGCGGAGCCGTTTGGCCTCAATCTCCTCTTCGCAGTTCAGGCAGGTGCCGTACTCGCCAGTGTCCAGACCGCGCAGGGCTTCTTCGATCTCGCGAAGCCAGCGCGCAGATCGGTCAAGATTCCTGATGGCAAGCTCGCGCGCCGCCGCAGCTTGAACCTGGTCCATCGCGTCCGCCGTCTGCTCGATGCACACTTGTTCTCGCAGGCCAAAACTCTTTGCGATCTCTTGGCGAGCGGCTTGCAAGTGTTTTCTAATCTGCAATTTGTCAAACTCCGGTGTCATCGTGCTCCCTCCTCTGTCCTGTCGTGCTCAGGGGAAACTGTTCAACGTTACCCCTGATAGAAACTCTAAGCCCGGAGCGCACGGTCGCATACTCTGAAAAGTCCTAGTCTGGGTTCCCCCGCACTTCCCGGCCCTCTGGTGGATGAGCGGATCTGCGGTGGCCTCAACGGGTGCGGATGACGGCAGGTACCCTTCGGAACGACAATAGAGTGATGAATTCGCCCCGCGATCGTCCAGAGCGACAAGGAACCCGGCACGTTCTGTTGACCGGCCTCGGCGTTGTTCTTGCCCTCCTGCTCGCGCTCGGCGTGTATGCAGCAGGATCGCTTTCAAGTGTGAGCCGAGCGGGCACACTGACGACTCGCGAGTACTTCCAGCAAAGTGAACGCCTGGAAAGTGTTCACCTTCTGTTGTCCTCCGCCGCCAGCGCTATTCGCGACTACCTGCTGGATCCGGATTCCCTGGCGCTTCCGAGGCACCGCGAGCAGGCGAGAGCTTCATGGTCACGGGCAATGAAGGCTATTGAAGACTACGAGGGGGTGGCCACATCCCAACGGCGCCTCTTGACCGGTCAGCTTGATGCCCAAGCATCAGACTATTGGGCAATTGCCGATCGGAGTCTTGAGATGACAGGACACCAACGAACGGAGGCCGGGGTCAACCTGTTAATCGGCCAACTCGTACCCTTGCGCGACAAGTATCTCGCGACAATCAATGAGATTGGCGCCAGCGATCGCGCCGACCTGAGATCCGCGGCAGCGAGGACCTCGCGTTTCGTTCAAGGCGCTGAGAGGCGGCTATGGGCCGTGATCGCGCTGATCGTGCTTCTTTCCCTGCTGGTCGCCGGCGCAACTGTTCGCTACCTGATGCGGCTGGAAAAAATCTCGTTGGCACAATACCATGCCTCCGTGAAGGCGGGCATCGAACTAGAAAGATTGTCCCGTCGCCTGATGACTCTGCAAGAAGACGAACGGCGAAGGATCGCGAGCGAACTGCACGATGATTTTGGACAACGAATGGCGAGCCTGCTTTTTGAGCTGGCCGCCGCCGCGGAGCGCACGGATGCGGCGCCGGATCTGAGGCTTGCTATGCAAAAAATGGGCGAGCGCCTCGGAAATGTCGCGAAGGACCTGCAACAGCTATCGCGCAGCCTCCACTCGGCCGTGCTGGACAAGATTGGACTTGAAGCCGCTATCCGGTCCGATTGCAGCGCGCTCCGGCAAAGAATCGCATGGCAGGTCGATTTCCAGTCGGTTGATGTGCCTAAACGATTGCCAGAGCCGCTGAGCCTGGCGGCCTATCGGGTATTTCAGGAGGCCCTGCAGAATGCCTTAAAGCATTCACAGACGAGTCGACTGGGGGTTTCTTTGAGTGTCGAAGGCCGCGACTTGGTGCTTCGGGTCAAGGATTATGGCCTCGGGTTTGACGCCGAATCGGCTAATCAGACCGGCAGTCTCGGTCTCCTAAGCATGCGCGAACGCCTGCGCATGATCGGAGGAGAGTTCCTGATCCATTCGGAAATCGGGAGAGGAACGCAAGTGGAGGCCCGGCTTCCCATGGTGAGTCAATGAGCGCCTGGAACGCTGCCCAAACCGTCAAGCCTATGAGTTTTCCCAGGTGACGCGCGATCTTCGATGGCGCCCAATGAGAGACGGAGGCATTAACCAACGGATGGCAAGGTCGGTGGGTTCAATCGGTTGGAACATCCGATTCGGATATTCGGTGGCGAAATATGGTCGAAACAAGCGGGCCGGCCAAGGTGACGCATGAAGCGTTCGAAGGTCTTCATCGCCGATGACCACAGCATGGTGATCGACGGACTACGCGGCCTCCTGGAGCCGGAGTTCGAAGTCGTCGGAGCGGTTAACGACGGACGGGCTGTACTGCCCGAGGTTCGAAAACTGCAGCCCGACGTTGTGGTAATCGATATTTCGATGCCCTTGCTGAATGGCCTGGATTGCACTCGCCAGCTTCGCGACGCGGGGTGTACAGCCAAGATCTTGATTCTGACCATGCACCCGGACGCCACCTTGGCACAGGAAGCTCTCGCCGCGGGAGCCTCGGGATACCTCCTCAAGAGTTCGCCGGGCTCGGAGTTGAAAGGAGCGCTGAGGGACGTTCTGCAGGGCAGAACCTACCTGTCGCCCGGAGTGACGCGGGACGCGGTCGGAACAATGGGCCGAATGACGTCGATTCATGAAGACGTTTGGGCCCACCTCACACCACGTCAACGCGAAGTCCTACAACTGCTTGCCGAGGGCAAGTCCCATAAGGAAGTAGCCCATATCCTAAACATCTCCGTGAAGACGGCTGAATATCACAAGTACGCAATTCTGGACAAACTAGGGCTAAAGACCAATGCTGAACTCGTCCAGTACGCCGTTCGCCACGGAATTATTGCAGTCTAGCGTAGCGAGCTGACCGCTATATTGGGAGAACTCCCAGTATTGGACGCGGCCGGTCAGTGTTCCAATGAGGGAGCAGCGATTATCATGGGCCAGATCTTGGGAGAGACGCTGAAAAATCCGAACGGGGCCGGCCCCGCCCATCCCAGACTCAAAATTTTGCTTGCCGATGACAATCCTGCACTGCTGCGGGAACTGCAGCGTGCTTTGGACAAGGACTTCGAGATTGTCAGCACAGTTGCGGACGGGCGCGCACTTTTGGAGGAATGCGACCGTCTGCATCCTGAAGTGATTGTCACGGACATCTCGATGCCGGTCATGGACGGCTTCGAGGCGGTGGCGAAACTGCGCCGCAGATGCACGGTGACGGTTGTCTTTCTCACAGTGCATGAGGAACATGCATTTGTCGAAGAAGCGAAGGCTGTGGGGGCGATGGGGTATGTTCTGAAACGATCCCGTCCCTCGGTGCTCGCCGACGCCATTCGTTCGGCGAACGACGGACGCTTCTTTCTGTGCCCGGAGCTGTGCCCTGATGGGGTCCGCGCAAGATGAGTGTGCCGGCGGAAGGAGGATTCTCGCGCGGGCAGCGAGTCCCGCTGTCGTTCAGATCTCCGTGCGGGGGCGGGCCCGCAGGAAGAGGGCGGTTTGCTCGACGACCCGGATGGTTACACAAGGCGGGTCTATACGCGGATGATTTCTACAGGTGGGCGAGCCTGCGATCCGCACTGTCTCCGATTGCTCTTCTGAACCGGATGCGCTGCGGCGTCCAAGGACTTCAGCTAGCTTGCCCTGCCCGGCACCCGTCCGGAAATACAAAATGCGCTCCCCCAGGGGCCGGGAGGAGCGCACGTGAAACTTGCCGATTTGGCGGGTCTTATACCTGGAATGAGCTGCCGCAACCGCAGGTGGACTTCACTTGCGGGTTGTTGAACTTGAAACCGGAACCTTCCAGCGTCTCCACGAAATCCACTTCCGCGCCATCCAGATAAAGCAGGCTGGCTTGGTCCACGAAGACCTTCAAGTCGCCGTACTGGTAGGTCTTGTCCAACATGTTGGGCGCGTTCTCGAAGGCCATCGAGTAGCTGAACCCGGAACAGCCGCCGCCCACCACTGCGATACGCAGTCCCGCAGGGGATGGCTGCTGAGAGGACATGATCTCTTTGACTTTGCCGATCGCTTTTTCGGTTATTTGAACCATGCGTTTAGACTCCTCGAATTCGAGCTGTGCTCGGTCCTATTATACAAATTGGACCGCATTCTTCCACTGCTCAATCGTTTAGATGTGCTTTTGAGGGTCCGGGTCGCACCAAAACGGGTCCCAACTGTCAATTTTGGCAGCCGGAACGGGCGAGCCGGCGGTTTTGGCTTCCCGCGATCTGGCAAAATAGTAGACGGATCAGGTGGTTGAAACCCGAAAACCGCGGGGAACGTCGGACTGGTTGTATGGGAACACTGTCAGGCGCTCTCACATTCCCCGCGTTCGGTAGCAAGGTTGCGGCGAAATCTAGAGTGGACTACCAAAACACCCCGGAAGGCACCCTGGTCGGCAGGGCCCAGTCTGGCGATCAGACGGCGTTTCGCGAGATCGTGGAGCGTTACCAGTCCAAAGTGTTTGCCATCATCCACGGGATCGTGCGCCAGCGCAACGACGTGGAAGACATTTCCCAGCAGGTATTTGCGAAGGTTTACCTGTCGTTGAAAAACTTCGATTTCCGCAGTTCGCTGATCACCTGGATCTACAAGATCACGGTCAACGAGTGTTTCGATTACCTGCGGAAGCGAAAAGTCCGCAAACTCGTCTATGAGAGCGATCTCAGCGAAGACGAGGTGCGGCGGGTGGAGAATTCCGAACCGAGCAACGACCGCCAGGTTCCGGCCGATTCCGACCTGGCGCGCCGGGACTACGTTTTGAAACTCCTCTCCCGAGTCTCGGAGGAGGAGCGTATGTTATTGATGATGAAGGAAGTGGAAGGCTACTCGGTAGAGGAACTGGCGGCCCATACGGGCATGAACGAGAACACCATTAAGGTGAAACTGTTCCGAGCGCGGCAAAAACTGGTCAAGGCGGCACAACGCCTCGACCGGGCTCCCGGTCTGGTGACCGGTTAACGATTGACGGCGGCTTTTGGTTCCCCCGAAGCGGGCAACAGACCGGCAAGGGGGGTGAATGGAAACGTATTCTTAAATTTGCAAGGGAAGAAACTTTATGCACGCGGTAATGATGGAAAGCCTCGAAGAGTATTTGGCCGGATCGCTGGAGCCGGCAGCCCTTCGGGATATCGAGGCGCACCTGAGTGCCTGTCGAGTGTGCTGGGAAGAGATCCACGGCATGCGGGATGTCTCGCTGTTGTTCGGATCCCTGCGGCAGGAAGAAACTGAGACTTGGGATATCGCGCCCGGATTTTATACCAAGGTGATGGAGCAAGTGAGCCGGCCGCGGAAGTCTACCGCCTTCGCCAATCTCTTTGCTTTGGATCTGGTCTTCGGGCGGCGGCTGGTCTTCGCGTCTTTGCTGACCCTAGCCGTTCTGGGCGGTTACCTGGTAAGCCATGAATCGCGGTACCCGGTGGGGACTTCTCCGGAAGCGATCCTGGCGCAACAGAATGGACCGGCGTTTGACAGCGCCCCAGCCGAAGATAATATGCTGGCCACTCTGACGGCCTATGAGCACTAGTCCTGGCCTTTTGGACAAGATGGCGCTCGGCAACGCTTGGAACCCTAAGCTTGTCTGCGCGGTAAGTCTGGCGCTGGTGTTTCTCTGTGGCGGCGTTGCCGGCGCGCTGGTGATGGATTTCGGCGTTCACAATCGCCAGCGCCCGCCTGCCTTCGAGACTGCCCAGGGCCAAACCATGTATTTCGAGCGCCTGCAGAAGGCACTCGACCTCACCGCCGCGCAGTCCGAGCAAATGAAATCTATCCTCGACGATTTCTGGAAGTACTATCGCGCCGTGCTGAGCGATGGCCGGGCGCACATCGAGCAGGTTCTGACCGCCGAGCAGCGCCTGAAGTTCGAACAGCTCCTGCAAGACCAGAAACGATAACCTCGGCCCCCCGTCCCTCCCCAAGCAGGTTGCGGAAAAACTCCCACTTTCGGCAAAAACCGGCCTAACATGACGCCCGGTCGAATGCAGAATCAACAACTTGCAGCCCTGAGTCAGTGTCGTTTTGGGGCTAGAAAGGTTTTTCCGCAGCCTGCTGGAATCGCCGATTTACGTCCTTGACACTAACTGTGCGGACGCGCACAATAAGTCTTGCCGTATGCGTCCCAATTACTCATCTCACCTGTTGATTGCCCTGGCGGCTCTTTTGTTGTTGAGTTCCTGCGGCGGTGGAAAAAACAACGAGATTAAGGTCTTCGACGTGGGCAGCCGGGTGGAGGCGGGGCATCTCATCTATACGGTGTTCGAGACGCAATGGCTGCCGCAGATTGGCGCGGGCGATACGGCTCGGGTACCGAAGAACCGGTTCTTTCTGATCCGCCTTTCCGCCGTGAACAGCGGCAGCGAAGAGATGCTCGTCCCCAATGCGACCCTACAGGACGACCAGGGCAACACCCTCGAGGAACTGTCCGACGGCGACCAGATACCGCAATGGGTTGGCTATGTCCGCAAGGTAAGGCCGGCCGATTCCATCTCCGGCAACATTGTGTTTGACGCCGAGCCGAAGCACTACCGCCTCCGCCTGACCGACGAAAACGGGGAAAAGCCCGTCATCGTCGATATCCCGCTGAATTTCAGCGCGGAAACTCCGACCGTGCCGATGCCAACCGGCACTTCTCCGGCCGGAAGCACTCCCGACTTCCGTACTCCCGTCAAGAAATAAGATTTACCTTCTCCCGATCGGCGCGGGCGCCCGCCAGGAATTAGAATCAGAGGTATGGTGGCTGCCGCGCTCTTGCTGTTCTTCCTGCAGACTCCCGATTACGACGCCGAGGGCGCCAAGGCGCTGGAAGCCGGGAAATACGAGGCCGCAGCCGATTCCTTTACCAAGGCCATCGCCGCCGATCCGCGGGATTACTACGCCCATTTCAATCTCGCCATGGCGTACACTTACCTGCACCGGGATGCGGAAGGCCTCGCCGAGTACCGCAAGACCCTGGAAGTGAAACCCGGCCTCTACGAAGCGGAGTTGAACGGCGGAATCCTGTTGCTGCGCCTGAAAAATCCCGTCGATGCCTTGCCGCTGGTCGAGGATGCGGCCGCGCAAAGGCCCAAAGAATACGGTCCGCGTTTCTACCTGGCGGAAGCTCAATTGCAATCGGGATGGGCGGACAAGGCCGCGGAAAGCTTTTCGCTGGCGGCGGAACTCGACCCCCAATCGGCGGCCGCGGAACTGGGATGGGGCCGCGCCCTGGCGATCGAGGGGAAGTTGGACGAGGCCGAGCCGCATTTCCGGCTGGCGGCGAAGCGCGATCCCCAGTATCGCGATGCGCTTTTGTCTCTGGCCGAACTTTTCGAGGAGAATAAGCAGATGGCGGCGGCCATCGCCATCTACCGCGAGTTTCCCGAGAACGCCGCCGTCCAGGAGCACACCGGCCAACTGCTGCTGCAAAGCCAGAAATTCGCCGATGCCCTGCCGCAACTCGAACAGGCTTACCAGAAGAGCCCCACGCCTGCCAACCGGAAGGCCCTGGCCGCGGCTTATCTGCAGGTTCAACAGATCGACCAAGCGTTGCCCCTGCTGCAAAAGGCGGTGGCGGACGAGCCCGCCAATTACGACCTCCGGATGGGTTATGCGCACGCTCTGCGCGACCGTAAGCAGTATCCGGCCGCCGCCGCGCAGTTCAACGAAGCCGCCAAACTGAAGCCGGCCGAAACCAAAACGTGGATCGAATTGGGCGGGATGCTGTACCTGGCCGGCGACCACGAGCAGGCGCTGGCAGCCTTGGATCAGGCCCGCCAATTGGGGGACGATTCCCCCGGCAATTGGTTTCTGAGCGCCATCATGCTGGACGGCGCGCATCAGTTGAAGCCCGCCCTGGCCGCGTATCAGCGGTTCCTCTCGCTCAGCCAGGGCAAGAGTCCGGACCAGGAATTCCAGGCGCGGCAGCGCGCCAGAATCATCCAGAGGGAGTTGGATAAGCGATGAAGCGGATTGCCCTGGCGTTCTTGTTGCTCTCCGGCGGCCTATTGCACGCCGACCTCAAGCGGGCGCTGGCCGAACCCAACCTCGAAAAACGCTCCGGCCTGGCCCTGGAAAACGCCGTGGCCGCTCTCAAATCCGCACGCGCCGCCTACGACAAAGGGGATAACGACCAGGTGGCCAAAGACGCCGCGGAAATCGTGGAATCGGTGGACTTGGCGGCCACCTCGCTCAACCAAAGCGGCAAGAATCCGCGCCGCAGCGACTGGTTCAAGAAGGCCGAGATCTCCACCCGCGATCTCTCCCGGCGAATCCAGGATTTTCAGGATCAGATGAGCTATTTCGACCGGCCCCTGCTCGATCCGGTGAAGGCCAGAGTGCTGCAAGTGCACGAAGAGCTGCTTTTGGGTGTAATGGAGGGGAGGAAGAAACAATGAGGGTTTTGCTGATATGCCTGTTGCTGGCTGCGCCGCTGGCCGTGCAGCGCGATTTTCTCACCAACGACGAAGTCGACAAAATCCGCGATGCCCAGGAGCCCAACCTGCGCCTCAAACTGTACGCGGACTTCGCCCGCGAGCGCGTAGACCTGATCAAGAGCCTGATTAGCAAAGATAAAACCGGCCGCTCCGCCTTGATCCACGACACGCTGGACGAATACTGCAAGATCCTGGACGCCCTCGACACGGTGGCCGACGATGCCCTGGCGCGCAAGCTGGACGTGAAGTCCGGCCTGGATGCGGTCGCCTCGGCGGAGAAGCAGATGCTGCCCTACCTGCAAAAAATGCAGGACAGCCATCCCAGAGACCTGGAGCGATACGATTTCCTGCTCAAGCAGGCCATCGACGCCACCACCGACAGTCTGGAGGCAGCGCAGGAAGATCTGGGCCAACGCACCCAGGAGGTGGAGGCGCGCGAGCAAAAGGAAAAGCAGGAGCGTCTGGACGCCATGAGTCCGGTGGAACGCGAAGGCAAGCAGGCCGACGAAAAGAAGGCCGAAGAGAAGAAGGCCGTGGAAGAGGAGAAGCAGAAGAAGGCCCCCACGCTCTACCGTCCCGGCGAAAAGAAAAGCACCGCGCCCGGCGGAGGCGGAGGGCAGTAGGGTTGGCACCGCGGCGGTCGGCGCATGGCCGGCGCGAACGCGCGCATGCGACGCCTCTTCCGGACGACTGGCGTGGAATCGCCGATGTCTTTGTATCCCAGCGTGCCGGCGGCTACCGAATGACGGCGCGGACAGGGCAAGCCAAAAGCTAAAGCATGCCCCACCTCTCGGGTGGCCCCTCCCGGGGCCATGCTGGCTTAGGGCTCGTCAAGAAATAACCGTTTCCTTTGGTCGCGGCCCGGAAACGCGTAGCGCCGATACCGAGCCGCGGCCGAGGGAGCGGTTGCCGCGAACCGGCACAGTTATTTCTTGACGAGCAGTAAGCATACCCCACCCAGGTGACATCTGTCACCTCCCCGCCCTGACAATCTCCACTGGTGGAGGATTCCTCTTTGCCGCATGATCGGCATGGAGGGAAAAACTCATGCCAGTTGCTGAATTACGCGGCGTCACCAAGCGGCACGGGCAGGTGGAGGCGTTGCGCGGAATCGATCTATCCATTGCGCCCGGGGAACTGCTGGCGCTGCTGGGACCGAACGGAGCGGGCAAAACCACCGCGGTCCGCATCCTGCTGGGTCTGGCGGCGCCCACTTCGGGCGAGG
>DATKGE010000283.1:0-2333 GCA_035510955.1 Occallatibacter sp.
GGCCGCGGCCGCGTTTGCCACGTTTCATAGACTGGGGCCTCCATGTCCCCGCAGTGGAGTACGTGGCAATATCGGCGAGGGTCGATGGCGTACACTAGGAATGAGGGCAGGAGACCATCTTGGACGCCTTGGCGGAGAAACTAGACGCTCGATTGCGCGAGTGGAAACCGGAGACAGCGGCAGAGGCAAGGGAGCGCATCACTGAGGTTATAGAACTCGCCGATCACGACATCCTTGATATCGCGCGCTCGCGCGCCGCCGAACAGGAGGTCCTCGACCTGCTCGATGAACCCCCAACCCGGTGAGATCTGGCTGGCGGACCTGGGACTCGCTGCCAAGACGCGTCCTGTCGTCATCGTCTCGCGCCAAGACCCTGACCCGCCACGATCACTCGTCTTGTACGTGCCTCTTACCACCCAGCGGAGACACAGTCCGTATGAAGTGCCGCTGCCGCGGCTTCCGTTCCTCGATCGTGAATCAGCAGCCAACGTTCAAGGATTAGGATCTCTGCCAACCGTGCGTCTCGAACGTAAGATTGGCAGGCTTTCCGCAGGGATCATGGAGCGGCTCAAGGACGCGCTGGCTTTTGCCCTGGATCTCGAACGGGCTTCTGAATGAGCGCTCAGCCGGCCCAGCGGTACACAGCGCCCTGCCACTTGACGCGTAGTCGCCATATCGTTGACTGGAGCATCCGAGCCGACCGCGGATCAATCTATCGGAGGCGACCAATCGGCCAGATGGTTAAGGCTGCTGCCGGACCAGCTCGAGCTTGGTCCAGTTGCCGTCGAGGTTGCCGTTGGGGTTGAAGTTGGGTTCGCCGGTCATCAGGTATTCGTTGGCGCCGTTCAACCAGGCGTGATCGTATTGGTTGCTGAGCTCGAAAGTCGCGCCGGTGGATGGATCGCGGAAGGTTTGGACCCCGCGGACGATCTGGTCCTGGCCGAAGGCGGCGCGGTTCGCGCCGGCCATGGAATTCGCCGTGACGCCGTTGACGGTGTCGGCGACGTGGCGTTGGAACTCGGCGATTATGGCTCCCTGCTTCGCCAGCTCCGCCTGTTTCTTGCGATACAGCGTGGAAATGACGCCGTTGCTCCAGTCGCGCCACTCCGGTTCGGGGTGAATGGTGGCGGCCATCAGCTTAAAGAGCCGATCGTTGGCGTCGAGCCGGCCTTTGGGAGCGCGGAAAAACAGGACCATCATGGCGTGAGAGTCGTAGGACGCGCCGCGGCCGCCAGCCGGAACGGAGCGCACCACCATGGCCGCGGTGAGCCACGCTTCGGTCGGTTTGCCGTTGTCGTCGTTATAGGCGATGCGCGCGCGAGCGGCTTCGGTGCGAATGCCGCCGCTGTCTCCGCCAGTGGAGGCCGGCGGCTGACCCAGTTGGTGCCGCACGATCTGATCGAGTTCCGGGAAGGAATCGATCGAGACGACGGTACTGTTCTTGGGGCCCTTGGGAATCAGGTTCTGGCGTAGGAACTCCTCCGCACGGAAGGGGGCATGCACGGGACAGGGTTTCATGCCCACTTGCGCGTCGCGCTGATTCTGCTGCTGCATCTGGCGCTGCGCCATGGGGTCGTCCATGTACTGCCAGGTGGACTGCGGCAGGATCCGGAGCTCGATTGAGTTGTCGGGGCTGGTGGCATCCCCGAAGACCGAGAACCAATCGGCGAAGCAACCGCCCTCGGCCGCGCCAACGTTGACCCAGCCTTTGAAATTCCAGGTGGATGGAATCAAGAGGTCGTACGCGGGGCGTCCCTGGCCCATACCTTGGTCGATGATTTTGACTTGCTTCATGAGAAAATAGCGGTCCGAGGGAGCTGCTGAGGCGACGGGCGACGGGCTGGGATTCTTCGGCTGGGCCGCGGGGGACGGGGTGGGCGCAGGGGCGGCCGGAGCAGGGGTGGAACCGGATGGCTGCAGGGCTTTGAGGACGGCCTGCTTGCAAGCCGCGGAGACTTGATCCTGGTGCTGTTTGAGGCAGGCGAGAATTCGCCCACCACCCTCCGGTACGTTCGGGCAGAGCTTCTGCAAGTCGGCCGCACAGGCTTCGCGCGGGTCGGCCTGGGCAAAAAGCAGCCCCTCGCAGAGTAGGAGCAGAAACACGGGCACGATGCGGGACATGAAATGTATCCTACCGCAAGGAGTAAGAGGCTTGCTCTCACCGCACCTGCAATAGGGTACGGTACCGCCCTATCGGACCATCCAAGAGCGGCTGGACACGTCAGCGCCGACCATTTCGCGCTGGAGAGAGCGATTTGAAAAAGCAACGCGTGGCTGGCCTGTTGGAGGTCCGTCAACGGATATTGAGTTCGATAGATGCCACCTCAAACTTC
>DATKGE010000284.1:0-2144 GCA_035510955.1 Occallatibacter sp.
ATGGAAGGGTTGAAGGTAACACGAATCGTGATTGCGCATCGCCTCAGCACCATCATGAAAGCCGACCGCATTCTGGTGCTCGACGGCGGCACTGTGGTGCAGAGCGGAGCTTACAGCGAGCTGATCGACCAGGAAGGACCCTTTGCCGAACTGGCCCGGAGGCAGCTGGCTTAGCGGAGACAAGCGCCGACACGAGTGTCGGCGCGGCAGGCAAGAGTGCCCAATGCCGCTAAGCGGCATAGATAGGGTTGCGGCTAAGAGTGTCCCAAACGCGTTCAAAACATAAATCTATGAGAATGTTTCAGATGCGGTATGAATGTAAGTGGAGCAAAAGAGTAGAGACGCATGCGCGCGCGATGGTGATGTGGAGTCGGGGGTTGAGGCGGCGAGGCTGACCGGGGCCTTCGAGCGATACCGACTGGCGATACCCGAGCTTCAGGTGGTACAGATGCTTCGCGGGCAGGCGGCGTTTTCGCGGGCAGGTCCGTTGACCGCTTGGGTGGTGATCTGGCTGATGATATTTCAGCGGCTGGATGCTGGCGGCACGCTCTCGGCGGCAGTGCGCGAACTTCTGACGGGTGGAGTGCGGGCGTTTGTGCGCTGGCCGGTGGAATCGTTGTCTGCCAACACGAGCGCCTACAGCCAGGCGCGCACTAAACTGCCGGTGGCGTTGATCGAAAAGGTGAGCGATATGATTTTCGACTCTTTGCAGGCACAGCTCCGGAGCCTGGCGGGACTGGAGCGGCCGATGTTTCTACTGGATGGCACTTCGATTCAACTGCAGCACAGCAAAGAATTGCTCGAAAAATGGCCTCCGGCCCGCAATCAGCATGGCAGTTCGCATTGGTCGGTGATACGTGTAGTAGTGGCTCACGATGTGATCAGTGGCTTGGCCATACGTCCCTGCTGGGGAGCCATGGATGGTGCTGCCGCCGTAAGTGAGCAGGGCTTGACAAAGCAGATCATGCCACGGTTGCCAGCCGGTTGCGGCATTTTGGGCGACAGGAATTTCGGTGTTTTTTCGATGGCCTGGCATGCCGGCGAGCAGAACCATCCCTGTCTGTTCCGGCTCACCGAAGTCCGGGCGCAAAAGCTGAATGGGCATACATTGCCGCCTGCCGGAACCAATCGTGAGATCCTCTGGGTGCCGAGTCGCGAAGACCTGCGCGCCAATCCGGAGATTCCGGCCGATGCCTCGGTGCGAGGATCGCTTTTGGCGTTCAGCACGAGGGACTCGCGCGGCCAATGGCAGCAGTTGTATTTTTTCACCACGCTGGTTTTTCCGCCGGAACAGATCCTGAAATTGTACGGCTATCGATGGAATATCGAGACCGATCTGCGCTCCCTCAAACGCGAGGTCCGGCTGCATATGCTGGAAGCCCGATCCGCCGACATGGTGGAGAAGGAACTGCTGCTTGGTGTAGCGGCGTACAATCTGACGCGGGCGGCGATGAACGAGGCTGGCGCAGCACTTGGGCTCGATCCGCGCCGATTCAGCTTCTCTCAGGCCCAGGATACGCTACATGCCTTCCTGCCTTTGCTCGCAAGCGCCCAAAACGAACGGGACCGCCAACAGATCGTGAGCCAAATGCTCCGGGTATTCAGTCAGTCGAAACTCCCAAGGCGCACGCGCCGTTCTTATGCGCGCGAAGTCTGGCCGCGCCCCTGTCCGTTCCCCAAACGCAAAGTCGCTACCAAAACCCCGTTCGGCAACAGCAAGAAAGCGGTAGCTTAGTGGCATTGCGCTGAGAGCGTGCGCTACATCGATACAAGGCAAAGGTGACACCTGCTGGAAGTTGACCGCCTGAAAGGAGTGGAAGGCTTCGAGTCCGGTCCTGCCGGATCTTTGTGTTTGCGGCTATCCGGGTGTATCGGAATGCTGTTTCGTGTCCGAAATTACGGTGTTTGCCGTCGCTTTAAGTGCCCGTGCCGCTTTCGCGGGGTCATACTGGAGAGGTGCCGGGTTACGAGAACCAATTAGCCCAGATTGTCGCGGAATTGAACCGTGCACGCCCGACATCGGAAAACTCGGGGGCGCGGGACTTCCGGCAGGCCGCTGCGGAGAATTTTCATGACGCCGATATGGCTTCGCTGGACGCCGTGCTGGCGCATGCGGTTAGGTTGGGCGCGTCTCTTTCTCCCCC
>DATKGE010000285.1:0-4820 GCA_035510955.1 Occallatibacter sp.
GGATCTGCGATGCTGGGAATGATCAAGCCGATCGTCTTAGTTCTATCGCCTTTCAGGACGCGCGCCGCCTGATTCGGCATATAACCCATTGCCTGAATCACACGGCGAACACGGGCCAGCGTCTTCGGGCTTACTCGCTCGCCGCCGTTAATGACACGCGAAACAGTTGTCGTACCAACACCAGCTTCTCGGGCAACTTCACTAAGAGTGGGTGGCGTGTTTCTCTTCGTCATGGATCGATACGGCTCGAATCCCCCGCCGTGTCAAGAGTCTAGGTCATTCGATGCCCCGCGCACAAACGCAGAGGTTGCCGCTGACATCGAGATGCTTATGAGGCCGGTCGTAATCCGCCGATTAAATACTACTCAGAGCGCAGAGCCGAAACTGGGTTGAGCGACGCGGCCCGCCTTGCCGGGAGGTAAGTTCCGGCAACCGCCAGTAGCGGCAGGATGCAGATCGCCGCAATGAGCGCGAACGGGTCATGCTGCGACGTTTGAATCAGTTCGCCCTTGGCGAACCGGCCCGCGGCAAATGCCAGCGGTAGCCCGACAGCGACACCCACCAGTGCCAGCAGGAATGCCTGACGCAGTACCAACCACATCACGTCGCCCCGATTGGCGCCGAGAGCCATACGAATGCCGATCTCCTGGGTGCGCTGGGACGTGATGAACGACAGGACTCCATAGATTCCGACCAGCGAGAGTAAAAGCGCAGCTCCCGCGAATGTCCCGAACAAAGCCAGGGAGAACCGCGGGCCCGCGTAGCCGTACATGTCGAGCATCTGGCGAAGCGTCATTGCATCCACGATAGGCTGGTCTTTGTCGAAGGCGCGCACCGCCAGGCGCACAGGATTTGTCAGATCGGCCGCGGGCAGCGTCGTCGAAATAATCAACGCTTCCGCAGCTGCGGAAGCCACTGTGTATGGCAGGAAGATGTGAGGGTAGTTTTCCCGGAATCCGACGAAGAAAGGCAGATCGCTCATTACGCCGACGACGGTGAAGGCGTCGTTCGCGAGCTTATTCTTTCGGTCGGGCCTGAAATCCGGCAGCCGGACGGTTTGGCCAATCACATTCTCGCCGGCAAAGTAACGCTTCGCGAAGTTTTCAGTGATCACCGCCTCGTGGGCCTGCGAGGAGACCTCGCGCAGATCGATGAAATGTCCCTGTAACATTTTTCTTCCCGAAGCTGCGAGGAACTCTGGATCGGTGAGGTGGATCGCCACGATGCGCTTATCTTCAGCCTGGCTGCCAATCTGGACGCGGTCTCCGTAGATATCCATGAAGGGAAACGCCGCGTCCACGGTTGCGGTGCTCACGCCAGGAATCGCGCGAACGCGATCAAGTACTTCGCGGAAAAAGATGGAGCGGCTCTCTGGCGTGGGATAGCGGACGTCCGGGAGCGGAATCCGCATCATGAGCGTGCGATCGGGAGCGAATGGAACGGGCACGTTCTCAACCGCAACGAGCGAGCGCACCATCAGCCCTGCGAGCATCAACAGCGCCAGCGAGAGTGCGATTTCGGTGACAACAAATCCGCTGAGCAGGCGCCGTTGCGCACGGCTGCCCGCAGAACGCGAACCGCTGAGCGCGGCGGCCAGCCGTGGATTAGCGCTATGCCACGCCGGGGCCAGACCGAAGATCAATACCGTTGCCAAAGCGAGGACAAGCGAGCCGAGCAGGACCGGCAAATTCATCGTAACGACGGCTTCATCGGGGATCGTATCCGCCGGCACAATGCGCAGAATGGCCTGCAAGCCTATCCACGCGCAGGCCAGCGCAACAGGCAGCGCTGTCAGCGCGAGCAGCAGCGACTCCGTGAGTGCATTGCGGACGAGACGCATGCGCGATGCTCCGATTGACGCGCGCACCACAAACTCGTGCTCGCGATTGACGGCGCGCGCCAACAGCAGGCTCGACACATTCACGCACGCAATAAAAAGGAGGACAAAGACCGAAGCCAGCAGCAGGTAAAGGGTGCTCGCCAGATTCGACTTGAACATTTCGTCAAAAGGCAGGATACCGAGGCCAATATTCTTTGGAAAAATAAACGGCGCCGTCTGGTAAAAGTCGTTGAAGATCGCCCGCAACTCGGCAGCAGCCTGAGCGTCGGTCACACCCGGTTTGAGGCGACCCACGAGCGCGAAATAGCGCTGTCCTTCTATCTCATGGGCATTCGTCATCTGAATCGGGAGGTAAACGTCGGCGCCGCGCCAAAGAAAGCGTGGGGGCATGATTCCGATGACGGTGCGCGGATGCCGGTCGACGTTGAGGACCTGGCCGAGAACCGAAGGACTGCCGCCATAATGCGCTTGCCAGTAGCGGTAGCTCAGGAGGGCGACTTCTTCATGGCCGGCCTGCACATCGACGTCCACTGTTGCGCGGCCGAGGATTGGCTTCACGCCAAGTACATCGAAGGTATTCGGCGTAATGTAATTGCCGCGAAGGCGCTGCGGCTCGAAGTTCCCCGTCAGCTCGACCATTCCCACGGTCGAGGCCGTGACCCCGTTGAAGATATCGGTCTTTTCCGCGATTTCATTGAATTGCTGCGGCGTATAGGCGCGCCAGTCGCACTCGCCGAGTTCAGGCCAGCAGAGTTTCGGCGTAACCAGCGTATGAACATCCTTGTAAGGGAAGGGATCGATGAGGACGCCGTATGCCACGCTGAAGACTGCAGCGCTTGCGCCAATGCCCAGCGCTAGCGTCAGAATCGCGGTAATGGCAAAGCCCGGGTTCCGCCGAAACTGGCGGGCCGCATAGCCCAGATCCTGGAAGATTGTCTCGAAGTGGAATCCGGCAAGCGCACTCATGGTTCCTCCTATGCTGTGCACTGCGATTTGACTCTATGGCTTTACTCGGGTGAGCGCTATCCGAGAAGAGTGACAAACCGGACTTGACACTGGGCTTGACACTCGAATTGGGCAATCTTACCATCATGCGGTGGAATCGATACCATCGTTTCTCGCTCTATGTGACGAACGGCGGCGTCCCGCATCGGCCCCGCGCCTCTCAAAGTTTTTCATCTTTTGTCTTAATGGAGGATTTATGTTTCGCTTTGCGACGAGATGGACACTCTTTGCCTTGTCAGCCCTTGCGATTCCCGTGTGCGCGCAGACCATGACTGCCCCGGACATCACGCAGCAGCCGACGCTCTACGTTGTTCCCTATGCCCACCTCGATACGCAATGGCGATGGGAGTTTCCGCAGGTCATCAGCGAGTATCTGCTGAAAACGATGCGGGTGAACTTCGATTACATCGACAAGTATCCGCACTACGTCTTTAATTGGACGGGCTCGAATCGATACCGGCTCATGAAGGAGTACTATCCGGCCGACTATGCGCGGCTGAAAGAGTATGTAGCCAAGGGAAACTGGTATCCCGCCGGCTCGTCCGTGGAAGAGGGCGACGTGAACCTGCCCAGCGCCGAGTCGATCATTCGCCAGGTCCTCTACGGCAATACCTACTTCCGATCGGAGTTCGGCAAAGCAAGCGCCGAATACATACTGCCGGATTGTTTCGGGTTTCCTGCCTCGCTTCCGACCATTCTGGCGCATGCGGGCGTGAAAGGATTCTCGACGCAAAAGCTGAGTGCGGCGTGGCAGCCGGCGCCGAAAGTTGGAGGCCCAGGATCGCCCGAAGAAACACCTGAAGGCATTCCGTTCAACGTGGGAGTGTGGGAAGGCCCGGATGGCGGAACGGTTTTGGCGGCGCTGAACCCTGGAAGCTATGGAAGCCGCATTCGCACCGATCTGAGCAAAACGCCGCCTCCACCTGCCGCGACTCAAGCCCAAAGCGGCCGCCGGCAGAGGCCCGAGACCGACTGGCCGAGCCGCATCGACATCGATGGAAAAGCGACGGGAGTTTTCGCGGATTACCACTACGTCGGCACGGGAGACATCGGTGGAGCAGTGGACGAGGAGTCAGTGAAACTGCTGGAGGCAACAGTGACGCAAAGCGACGCGGTCATTCCGCCTCCGGGATTCGGCTTCGGCCAGCCGCTGACAACCATAGACAACCAGGGCACGGCGGTTCGCATGGGCGATGGCCCGGTGCGCGTGATTTCCTCGGCTGCCGACCAGATGTTTCTCGATATAAAACCTGACATGGAATCTCGGATGCCTCGGTACAAAGGCGACCTGGAACTGATCAATCACTCGGCGGGCTCTCTCACATCGCAGGCATACCACAAACGCTGGAACCGCAGGAACGAAATTCTGGCTGATGCCGCGGAGAAAGCTTCGGTCGCGGCTGCCTGGATGGGAGGGCGCCCTTATCCGCAGCAACGGCTCAACGACGCATGGACGCTGGTGATGGGTGGTCAGTTTCACGATACCGGCGCCGGAACTGCGACGCCACGTTCCTATGAGTTCGCGCAGAACGACGACGTGATTGCACTCAACCAGTTTGCCGATATATTGAACAGCGCAACGCAGTCTGTGGCGTCCGCCTTAGATACACAAACGAGCGGAATTCCGGTCGCGGTCTACAACCCGCTGAATATCGAACGCGAAGACGTTGTGGAGGGCGCAATTCAATTTCCGGGCGCAACTCCGAAGGCGGTGCGCGTCGTCGGACCCGATGGCCACGATGTCCCGGCGCAGGTCGAAAACGGCAAGGTCCTCTTTGTCGCGAAAGTGCCGTCGGTCGGCTACGCAGTCTATGACATTCGCCGCGCCGAAGCACCCTTGCCTAAAACAGAATTGAAGGTGAGCGAGTCCTCACTCGAGAACGCGCGCTATCGAGTTTCGATCGACCACGACGGCGACGTAACCAGCATCTTCGACAAATCGCTGAACAAGGAACTGCTCTCCGCGCCCATGCGG
>DATKGE010000286.1:0-5257 GCA_035510955.1 Occallatibacter sp.
GAAGTGGAATGTGCCGGAGCCGGAGTTGACGCTGGTGGTGAGTCCATCGGGAAAGATTACGGGCTATACGATTGGCAACGATATGAGCTCGCGCGACATTGAGGGAGAGAATCCGCTCTACCTGCCGCAGGCCAAGGTGTACAGCGGCAGTTGCGCGCTGGGGCCGGGGATTCTGGTTTGCTCGGAGCCGCTGGATGCGGCTACGGAAATTTCCATTGAAATTCTGCGCGCAGGGAGCGTGGCATTTGCAGGACGCGTGGCGCTGACGGAGTTGAAGCGCGATCCGAAGACGCTCGTCGAGTATCTGTTCCGTGACAATGCGTTTCCTTATGGATGCTTTCTGATGACGGGGACGGGGATTGTGCCGGATAGTTCGTTTACGCTGGCGAGCGGGGATCGGATTCGCATTACGATTGAGCCGATCGGGACGCTGGAGAATGAGGTGCAGTGAGATATGCTCGCACAGAGCTTGGAAACAATGCAGCGAGTCAGCCTCCGCGGCGCGGAGCTGGCGAGTCAGCAAGTCAGCGGGCGCATGGATCAATGCAAGGTCATCGCTCCGCGTCGCGGACGCAGCGGAAGCCTATGCCGCCGGAGCGGTCGTAGCTGGGCGCCATGAGCAGCAGCTTGCCGTGTTCGTCGTTGCGCCAGGCCTGGGGGAAGTACCAGATGGAGCCTTGCGGCTGGTAGTATTCGCCGCCGCGGACGATGGCGGCGCGGGTGTGCTCGTCGGCGTACTCGTCGGTCCATTGCCAGACGTTGCCCACCAGGTCCATCACGCCGTAAGGGCTTACGCCCTGGGGGTGAGCGTCGACAGGGTCGGGGCCGCGCATGGCGCGGCTGGTGTCGGGAGTGGGGACGTTGGCCGGCTGCCAGTAGTTGCCCCAGGGAAAAATGCGGCCGGCTGGGCTGTCTGGAGAATTTGGGCCCTGGGCGGCCAGTTGCCACTCCCACTCGTGGGGCAAACGTTTGCCGGCCCAATGGGCGTAGGAGCGCGCGTCTTCCAGCGAGACCCAGGTGACGGGGCGGTTTTCCCAGCCTTCTGGAAAGCGGCCGGGCTTGCTTGCGTCTTGAGGCCAGTCGTGCAGGAAGTTGATGGAGTCCTTCGGCGCGTAATGCGTAGCGTCGAGGAACTGCTTGAACTGGGCGTTGGTGACGGGATACTTGTCGATGAAGAAGGGCTTGATCTCCAGCGTGTGTTCGTGGAAGCGGCGCGGCGTGGGCTCCCAGGGGTACTGCACATCGACCATGTTGGAAGCGTTGCCTTCGGTCTCAACCCCCTGTACCCGGAAGTCGTAGGCGCCGCCGGGGATTTTCACCATTCCGGCGGGAGCGTCGGCGGCCGGCGCGGTGGGCGGGATTTCTACGAGGGTCTGGTGAAGAATGGCCGGCTGGTGGGAGAAATCGGGCAGCGGCTTCCGGGTCATGGCAGCCATGCGCTGCATCAGGGTCTTGATTGCGTCGCTGGGTTCGCCGGGTGTGGCCAGAATTGCGCCGTAGCCTTGCGCTTCGATATCGAAGCTGAGCACGGCATTGTTGCCCTGGGTCTCAGGCTTCAGGGCCGGCTTCAATTCCAGGCCATGGTAGAGGTCGAAGTAGCGCATTCCCGGCGTGAGAGCCACATCCATCTGCTGGGCGGCAACGTCGTAGCCGTTGCGGTTGACGATGGTCCAGACGGTCTCGGCGCCGAGCGGCCAGCGGCTGGCGTACACACCGAAGCCGTGCATGGGGTAGAGCGGTTCCCAGCCGGGGCTGACCAGAAACGGCGCAATGCCGCGCTCCATGGCCGCCACGCGGCGGGTCGCTTCGGCGTCGCGGGGATTGATGCCGATCCAGATGCCCCACACGTTCTCCCAGCTCTCCCAGCCGATGCCGTTGAAGAAGGCGAATTGCAGGTCGTCGGTCTTGTCCGGGTTCCAGCGGTCGCTGATGTTGGCCATGTGGCGGGTCTCCAGCCACTTGTAGCGGTCGACCATGGGGATGAAGGGGAAGTTGTACTGGGCCCAGTTCATCACGTCCCAGGCCAGGGCTTCGTCGGCGGGACTGCTCTCGGGCTCAAAGGCCAGCGGATGGCCGATCTTTTCCGCGGCCTCTGAAAAGCCCAGCGGCACGCCATCCTGGGTGTCGCCGTTGACTCCGTCCGCATCGATCTCCTTCATGAGGGCGGCGATGGCGTCGGGCCAGGGCTCGATCTCGGTTCCGTTCGAGGGCTGGTGCGTGCCCTCGTCCCACATCATCATGGGGAACAGCACGCGGACGCCGCGGCGGTGAAAATCCGCAACCATTTGGCGCACGCCTTCAACGCCGCCGGGCATGGAGGCGACCATCTGCAGTTGGTTGCGGTCGTCGACGCCCATGTTGGGGTAGGTGGACCAGATGAGGACGGCATCGATGCCGCCGTAGCGCTTTTCGAGGTCGTCGAGATAGCGGTCCACGGTGTATTTGCCGGCGACGGGATCGTAGAAGTACCGGTCCTGCACCATCATCTGCGGCTGCATGAAGCTGGACTGCGTCCACTTGAGGGCGGGCATTTCATAACGAGACGGATCGTAGGCGATGCGGATGCGGCGCTCGGTACGCCAGTGTTCGAGGTCGGCGAGCCAGCGTTGATGGGTGAATGCAGCGCAACCGGCATGCAGAGCGCCTTCCCATGCGTTGTGCAGGTTCATGCAGTCGGGCGAAGGGATTTGCTGTCCGCGTGGACCGTAGGCCGTGTCCTGCGCGGCGGCGGCGAGGGCCAACGAGGCCGCTAGAATTCCGAGACTCAGGGTGCGACACGTGCTGCGCGTGCTTTCCACTTCAGAATTCCTCCGGCGCGGAGGGCGCGGGATTTCAAAAGGCTAGCTACGTTTGGCCAGAAATTCCTGAATATCGGCCCTGGTCGGCATGGAGGCCTGCGCGCCGCGCCGCGTAACGGAGATGGCCGCGGCTATTGAAGCAATCCAAGCCGCGGCCCAGGGATGATTGCCTTCGAGCAGCGCCACGGCAAAGGCGCCGTTGAAGCAATCGCCCGCGCCTACGGTGTCGATTGCATCCACTTTGAGCGGACTCACCCAGGCCGACTTGCCGCCTTCAACGGCGACAAAGGACCCTTCGGCTCCGCGCTTTAACACTATGCCCCTGGGTCCGCGAAGCAGCAGGGACTGCGCGGCGGCTTCGGCGGTTTTGTCCTTCTCGAAATAAAACGCGGCTTCGGTTTCATTGGGCGTGAACCAGGCGACCTTGCTCCACAGCTCTTCAGGCAGCGTCGCCGCCGGAGCGGGGTCGAGCATCACAGGCACTCCGGCTTCGGCGCAGAGTTGCAGCGTGTGGCTGATGGTCTCCATGGGGATTTCAAGCTGGCAGAGGACCATGCCCGCGGAGCGGATGAGGGCGGCGTGGCGATCGACGAAGGCCGGGTCGACGCTGGCGTTGGCGCCGGGAACGACCACGATGGCGTTCTCGCCGGTCTCCGCCAGAAAGATGGGCGCGAGGCCTGAGGGCCCTGCGGTTGATTCCATGGCGGCTGTTCCTACGCCTGCGCGGGCCAGGTTTTCAAGCAGGGCGGGGCCGTAAACGTCGTCGCCGACTTTGCCGACCATCTCCACCGGATAGCCGAGGCGTGCCGCGGCCACGGCCTGGTTGGCGCCCTTGCCGCCGGGGGTGGTGCTGAAGCCGGTGCCGATGACAGTCTGGCCGATGGAGGGAATCTGCGGGGTCAGGGTCACCATGTCCATGGTGACGCTGCCGACGACGACGATAGGTTTGCGGTCTTCGCTCAAAGTGAAGATTCTCTCCTTTAGTAAAGTGGCGCTAGCGCTACGGCAACCAATCCCAACGCGAAGAAGATGAACATATAGAGCAGCAGGCGCTTGGCTGCGGGAGGCGCCCCGGAAAATTCGTGCCAGACGAAGACGCCCCAGCAGGCAGAAACCATAGTGGCTCCCTGGCCGATGGAGTACGAGACAGCCGGACCGACCAGGTGTGCGCCCGAGGCAACGAAGTTGGCCACCCCGCCGGTCGACCAGATGGCGCCGCCGAGCACTCCCGCTGCATGCCAGCGCATGGGCGCGGGCCAATAGCCGGAAAGCTTCACGGGCGGCTTGCCGTCGAGCGGCTTAGCCATCAGCAGCAGGTTTGCCGGAATGGTGGACAGAAGCACGCCGATGGCAAAGAAGAAAGACACGGCATAGGGGCCGACCGGGGCAACGCCCGGAGCGCCGCGCAGCGCAGCGGCTACAAGCGGGTAGAAGGTGCCCATCAGCAGGCCGGCCACGAGGGAGAGTACGATGCCGCGAGTGGTGGCGGCCTTCGCCTTTCCCTTGGAATTGGCATCGCGCTTGCGATAGGCGCGCGCATCGAGAACGATAGCGATGGTGACCAGGGCAACTCCGCCAAACAGCAGCAGGGGATTGCCGGCGGGGTGGACCATGTAGCTTGAAACCGCGCCCACAATCAGCGCCAGGCCAATGCCGACCGGGAAGGCGACAGCCAGGCCGGCTACTTCGATGGCGGCGACCAGAAGGAGATTCGCAATGTTGAAGATGCCGCCGCCGACCACGGCAAACAGGATGGAGGCGAACGGAGCCTGGACCACATCGCTGAGGAAGGGAGTGCCGGAGTGGCCGTGGCTGCCGGCGGTGAATCCCCAGAAGATGGCGGCGACTGCCAGGCCGAGGGCGTAGTCCCAGTAGAAGAGCTGGAAGCGGTAGCCGGGGCAGAGCTTGAGCGTGTTGGCCCAGGATCCCCAGCACAGCATGGAGAGGGTCATTAACAGCAGTGCGCCCGTATAGGTTTCAGGAAAGAACAATGGTTTGACCCCGGCTTCGATGACTGGGTGGTGAACTAGGAAACATAAAGCCTGGGGCGTGCGCTGCGCAAACTGCGGGCCCATTCGGCGACGACGCACCGCGGAGAGGGATCCGTTGTCGAACCGTGCTTCAACCTGTGCGTATTTTTACTGCCGTGCCGCCTTGACCGCTTCGGTCAGCGCGGGGACTATTTCGAAGAGGTCGCCGACGATGCCGTAGTCGGCCACCTCGAAGATTGGCGCGTCGGGGTCTTTGTTGATGGCCACGATGCACTGGGAGCCCTTCATGCCGACCAGGTGCTGAATGGCTCCGGAAATTCCCACCGCCAGGTAGAGCTTGGGCGCAACCGTCTGGCCGCTCGAGCCCACCTGGCGCTCCATGGGCAGCCAGCCGTTGTCGCAGATGGGGCGCGAGGCAGCCAGTTCTGCTCCGAGCGCAGTGGCGAGCTCCTGGACAAGGGGAAGATT
>DATKGE010000287.1:0-4592 GCA_035510955.1 Occallatibacter sp.
GGAGGCGGCGTACGGCTCGCGCAGGTAGCCCAGGTCGCAGACGCGCTTGCGCTCCTGGTAGATGGGAAACTCAGAAGATGTGCCTTCCACCAGCGCAACCTTGAAGGGAAACCCGGTAGGCGAGGCCAGCGGATCGGTGAATACTTCGCCTTCGCCTTTGATCGCCTTGGCCATGAGGGTCTTCTTCAGGTCGGCACGCATGCCGGATTCCCGGGAGAAGGCAAAGGCCGTGCCCACCTGGATGCCGGCTGCGCCCTGTTCCAGGGCTTCGCGGAGCTTCTCGGCGTTGCCATAGCCGCCCGCCAGCCAGAAGGGCACTCCCAGCACGCGCAGCTCAGCAATGTTCACATGGTCCCGCTCCCCGTATACCGGCTCTCCGGCGGCGTTGAGCTGCAGCTTGCCGCGAGGGGGAGCATTGTGGCCGCCGGCCGTCGGGGTTTCGATGACCAGCCCGTTGACGCGCCCGGTGGCACGGCGGAGCATGGTTGTGGCCAGAGTGTTGGAGGAGACGATGGCCAGGAATCTTGGCCGGTGCAATAACGGCAGCGGACCCTCGGCGTAGTCGGCTGCGTTCAGGTGCATCTGGGTATCCTGCCCCACGGCGGCCCCGGTCACCTGCAGCTTGTACTCCGCCATATGGTGCGCGGCAAAAGCGTCGAGCACGCCGGGAATGTGCAGCGGAATCCCCGCGCCCATCAGCACATAGCCGACTCCGGCCAGCATGGCGCCGTAGATCGAGGCCAGGTGGGGCATCTGAACTTTTTCGAGAAAGTTGATGCCGACGGGATTATTGTGACCATATTTGGCCAGGAAGACTTCGACGAAATTGCTGACCATGCACAGCTCCACGAGTTTGCGCGGACTGTTGCGTTGGTGCATGGGAACATTGGGGTAGGGCGCCGTGGCGGGCTTGCCGCCGGGAACAAAGTACTCCTGCCAGATGCGCCGGGCCATCTCCGGGAAGGGGAAGGCATCAACTCCCCGTTTCATGTATCCGCCTTCGTCTCCGTCGGCAAGGCGGCGCACAAACAGCTGATCGAGCGCCGTGCCGGAAACCACTCCGAGCTGGCCGAGTTTGGACACCGCATTGGCAAGACGCCAGTTAGAGACGCCCACGCCCATGCCGCCCTGGATGATTTTGGGGAATTGCACCATCTCTAAATTCTTTCACAAGTAGAGTGAAGCCGACCGCTTTTTTCTAACACATTCGTGGCATGAATGGAACCAGAACGGACTCTTTGCTTCAGAAATGGCGATTTGGAACCTTATTTGACAGCGACCTGGCCTTGTCGAGCCCTAAGAGCATTCTTAGAACCCTTCTTTCCAGGCAGACCCTAAAGTTTCTCCCGCAGGAAGCTGATGACATGGTCGGCCTGAACGACTCCGACCATACGGCCCTGGGCGTCCACGACTGGAAGGGCGTGCAGATTGTATTTGTCGAACATCTCGGCCAGCTCGTCCTGCCTGAGGTCCGCGGGGCAGGAAAGCACGCGCGGCTCGGCAAGCACGGCCAGCCGCGTCTCCGGCTGCGCCATCACCAGACGCGCCAGCGAGATGGCTCCGCGCAGGACTCGCTTCTCATCCAATAGATAGATTTCAGTTACGCTCTCCGGGTCGCCGTCAAAGTTGCGCAAGGCCAGCACGGCCTGTCCAACGGTGGCCTCCATTCCCAGAGGTATGAAGTCGGTGGTCATGCGGCCGGCGGCCGAGTTCTCGTCGAACTCCAGCAGCTCTTCCACCTCGTGCCGCTCTTCCGGCTCCATCTCTTCAAGAATGGCGTCCGACTGCTCCTCGGGCAGCTCGGCGAGCAGGTCGGCGGCGGCTCCGGGGTCCATCTCTTCGACGATGTCGGCGATCCTTTCTTCGTCGAGTTTCTCAAGCAACGCCTTCTGCAGCTTGGGATCAACCTCTTCCAGGGTTTCGGCGGCCACCTCTTCGTCCAGCGAGGTGAAGACTGCTTCGCGCTCGGCGGGGGCCAGGTCTTCCAGAATCTCGGCCAGGTCGGAGGGGTGCATCTCGGCCAGCCGCTCATACTCGATGCGCAGCTTGACGCGTCGCGCCGGATCGACTTCGATTACGTCGACAAACTGCCAGGGAATGCCGCTGGCGCCGAGCTTGCGCGAAATCGACTCCAGCGCCGCCCGCGGCAAAACACCCTTGAAGACCCTGCGGAAGGCTCCGCGAAAGCCCACCTCGACCTCGGCCACGCGCAGCAGGTGCGCCGCGCCGCGGCCCATCCACTCCAGGTCCACATCGTTCACGCGGACCACCTTGCGGCCATGAATGTCGATGATCTGACGGTCCACCAGGTCCTGCTGCAAATAGAGATAGTTGCCGTCGTCCTTGAGCGGCATTATGGCCCCGGACGAACGCAGTTCGAGGTTTCCGGCGGGCGTTTCCATCACGTCTTCCGAGGGCACAATGCACAGGCCGGCGCGCGTCTTGAGCACCAGGCCGGCCACTTTGCCCGCATCCGGCCCCGTCGCCACGGCAATGTCCTTCAGCCGCCCCCGCAGCTGTCCCTGGCTGTCGGTCACGGGCGTGCCGAGCAGTGCGGTCAGGCTGACGCGGGCTGAAGTGCGGGGCTGCATGAGGTGAGTTTATTCCTTCGTGGCCGATTTGCGTCCTCCAGGCATCCGGTTGGGCAACCGCCCTTCGAAAAAGCGAAATATGGACGAACGCACTATCGATGTCAAACCTTGACATGTCGTATTTGCGAAGATACGCTTCAACCAAGGGACGCGGTGGGCAGTCGAAGGAGATTCTCATGGGTCAGATGAATGTTTCGGTAACGGATCACCTTGCAAAATATGTGCGGGACCGGGTCAAGAGCGGGCGCTACAACAACGCGAGCGAAGTTGTGCGCGACGCCTTGCGCCGCATGGAAGAGGAAGATCAAAGATCTCTGCGCATCGGCGCCCCAACCGTCGAGGATGTGTTGACGGACTTCACGGCGATTCAGACGGAGGCCATCAGAAAACGGGTTCTGGAGAGCATCGCTGAGATCGAACGGGGAGAATATACCGAATATGAAGGCCGCGACGGCCTCGCCAAACTCTCGGCAGGAATCAAGGCCAGGGGGCGCAAGCTGCTGGAGAAAGCCGCCGATCGATAATGCGATTCCATGGCTCGAAGACGGCCGAGCGGGAACTGGACCGGATTTTTGTTTACTGGGCGCAGCGTGTAGGGGTTGAGGTTGCCGACAGGCTGATCGACTCCATTGAGGAGCGATTTGCGGCATTGGGCGATTATCCGTCTGCGGGTCGCAAGTGCGATGAGATGGCGCCCGGTATCTTCCGCTTTCCGGCCGGCAAGTATCTGATCTACTACCGCAGGAAGAGAGGAGTACTCCATATCCTGCACGTACTCCATGGAGCGCGGGATCAGGTGCGCGCATTTAACTCGGGGGGCTCAGAATAACTCCGGGCATCCCGCTGTTGAATGGCCGATCCGCTGCGCGTCTTGACACAATCGCCTCAAGCAACGAAACTGCCAGCAAGGTTGCTGAGGCGCGGCGGGACCCACTTATCCCTGGCCGTTCCGGAAGAGGCGGATACGAACCCGGTGAGCGCACCCAGGGAAGGGCCGATAAGTTTTTCGCTGAGTTCCACCATGGAAAGCGTCAGCGAGGTGGAATCAGCCGCGGACAAGCTGGCCGAGCAGGCCGGCCTGGACGAGGATGACCGCTTCCGGCTGACCATGGCGGTGCGCGAGGCCGCGGTCAACGCCGTCCTGCACGGCAATGAATACGACCCCGCCAAGCAGATCGCGGTGCGCCTTGAGAATACCGGCGCCGATCTAGTCATCTCCATTGCCGACCAGGGCAAGGGGCTTGACCCGGACGCGCTTCCCGATCCGCTGGCCCCGGAAAACCTGTTGCGCGGCACCGGCCGCGGCATCTTCCTCATCCGCTCCTTCATGGATGAGGTACACTTTCGACAACTGCATCCCGGTACTGAGCTGACGCTGGTAAAGCACCTGGTCCCGGCAGGCCAGAAAACTTGAACGTACTTGCGCGGCGATCGCGGGCCGGGGACGGTGTCGAACCATCCCGCCAGGCGATTCGGGTGGATCGCTTTTTTGACCTGCCTGCCGGCAAAAGTGCTATAACCGATGTACCAAACAAGGAGGAATTTCCGTGGCACTTACTATTGCTTCCCGTGAAGTGGACGGTGTAACTGTTCTGGACCTTAGCGGGCGGATCACTTTGGGCGAGGGCAGTGTGCAATTGCGCGATGCCATTCGCGACCTGATCAGCAAGGGGACAAAGAACATCCTGGCGAACCTGGGAGACGTCAACTATATCGATAGCTCAGGGTTGGGCGAGTTGGTAAGCGCCTACACCACGTCAAAGAATCAGGGCGCTCATCTCAAGCTGCTCAAGCTCACGAAGAAGGTCCACGACCTGCTGCAGTTGACCAAGCTCTACACCGTCTTCGACATCTACGACGACGAGGCAACTGCGATCGCGTCCTTTAGTAAGTAGACCGCGCCGCGGCCAAACTTGCGCCGCGAGCCGCCCATCGTTGAAAAGGCCACCCCACTCGCTGGGATGGCCTTTTCTGTCTAGAACCCGCTTGATCCGGCTCGAT
>DATKGE010000288.1:0-3158 GCA_035510955.1 Occallatibacter sp.
GCCGAGACTCTGCGCCAAGATCGACGCCAAAAACAAAACGGCGACACCAGCCTCCCTTCGGGCCAGATTCAGGCCACCGGGTGGGGACGCTGGTGTCGCTCGGATAATGGATCTGTCGCGCGGGTTGGTGTTGCCCAGCCCTGCGCTACTTCGAGCGCAAGCCAGCCGCCACGACGACTGGTTTGAGCCTTTCGAATCTCGCGATCAGCTCCTTTTCGACAGGGGACCGCGGCAATTCCCAGCCCCGGCTCTCACCGGATACTTTGGAGAGGAAGTAGCTGTCTCCGTAGCGGTTGAACGTCAGGACGGCCTTATCGGCCGCGCCGGTCTTCGGGCCGGCCGTCGCGATGGTCATAACGGCCGATTTGCCTTTGACGCTTTGGATCAGGAGGACGCCCTGACTCAACTGCCGGACGAGATAGTCACCCGCGGCGAGAGACTTGCCCCCGGCGGTAAAATCGAACGGGATTGTGGCGGTGATCGAGCTTTGCGCCATCAGAGCGAGGGGGCTCAGGGCGGCGCCGAGGCCGAGAGTTACTAAGGTGCGAACGATCGAGCTTTTCATTTGGAATCTCCTTTTTTGTGTTACCGTGTTCTTTCACGGGTTGACATGAAGGTAAGCGCGATTCTCCGGATAAGTCCGCCAAGTGGAGCAAATAAGTAGCAGAGGGAAGAAAGGCGCGGCTGCCGGGAAGAGACGCACCGAAGAGCGGATCAAGGCGGGCCTTCGAGGCGGCCCTTGGACAGATGCCCGCCACGCGTCCTGCAACCTGCGCCTTAGACCGCAGCTCCGCCATGAAAAATATTCTCGTCGCCGGCGACCTCGAAGCGGTTCCGGACGCGGCGTCAAGAACGTCTTTAGGACTGTCATTAGAGAACTGTGCCATTTGTGGGG
This sequence comes from Occallatibacter sp., assembly GCA_035510955.1. Taxonomy (GTDB): domain Bacteria; phylum Acidobacteriota; class Terriglobia; order Terriglobales; family Acidobacteriaceae; genus Telmatobacter. The sequence continues at coordinate 896 of DATKGE010000288.1, forward strand.
CAGTTAACGGGCCAGTCCAAAGTTTAAAAGTACTTACTTCGTTGTGGGGCTGCTTGGCAGGCTCAAGGTGCCAAATGAGTAGCCGCTATGAGCGCGCAGGGGCTGGTGAGGAGGTCTGTCATTGGTTCTGGCCTTCTGTTTGGGTTTGGTGATGCTCGTTGGCACCATAGATGCCCGCATCCACCCCCGAAAGGTAGACTGCCGCCAACGATGCCTGAAACGTGGCTTCCCCATTCACCATAATGGTGAAGATTTCAATGGCTTCGGATTCGATGAATTCCCGTAATTCCGGAGGCAGGTTCGCCCGCGACATACCCGAGGGCGTGCGTCTCAGTCGGGGCGCCATTGAATGCTGGATTGGATGGATGTTCATGTCGCTGGCTCCTTATAAGTGCGTCCGCATTTGCTGCATTCCCGATGGGGCCGGATGCTCAGTTCGCTTTTCAACGAGCGGAACACACTCTCGATCTGGGTCAGTTGCACGTAGCGCGTCCACAACACTGCTGGGTCTTCGCCGGTGAGGTTGCTGCGCAGCAGATAGTGGCCGTCGCGCTGTTCCGCGGCTTTGAGCTTGGCCTTGTCCACCTGAAACGAAAACGTCTCGCGGGTGACCGCCTGGCGCGCTTTCGGCATCTGAATCTTCACGAACCCGAAAGCCCGCCCGGCCTCCTTCCTGGCGGCGCCGATGCGCAGCAGCAGTTGATCGCGCTTCGGCAAACTCTTGCGCATCGCCCGCAGTTTGCGCAGCAATCGGGCCAGCCGCTTGCGCCGCATGGCGTTCTCTTTAGCCTGCCGGCCGCCGCTCTTGGCCAGCACGTAGAGTTCGCCCTCGTGCTCGTACAGCTTCACCTCTACCGAGTCGCGCACCTTTTGCCACGGCAGATCCAGCCACTTCTTTTCATGCTGGTTGATCCTGCTTTTGGGCGTGCCCACCAAATAGAACGTCTGCCGTTGGGGATCGCGCATGTCTTTCAAAATGGCTTCGCTGGGAACGCCGCGGTCCATGACCCATACCCGCCGCGCTTTGCCATCGGTGTCCTCAATCTTTTTGAGAAAGCCCGGCAGCGTGGTGCGATCCGATGTGTTGCCCTTCATCACCTCATAGGCCAATGGCAGCCCATCGGTGGTTACCACCAAGGCGATCACCAATTGCAGACAGTCCGGTCTCTTATCCCGGCTGTAGCCACGCTTGGCTTTCGCATTCTGCTCCATCTCTCCTTCGAAGTACGTGCTGGTCAGATCGTAGAGCAGCACTTCAAAGTCAGAATGGAACAAGTCGGCCCACTTCTGTTTCAACCAGACAAATAACTCCTGTTTGTGCGGCAGCACCCGATCCAGACAGCGATACAACCGGTCCTTGGCGGCCACCGCGAAGTCCGTTCCCAGCAATTCGTCCATCGCGCTATCCACGAACCACTGCCGGTGCAAGCGAAAATCACTGCCGGGGTCGAGCAGACAGTTCACTACCTGTAACTGCAACACCTTTTCCCAACTCACCGCCTCGCGCGCTTCCGGCAAGCGCTGCCGCCAAAACTCATCCAGCCCGAGTTGATGCCACAATTCGCACCCCAGCCAGCAAGAGCCGAAGGTCCGCGGACGCCGCAATTCCAGGCCACTCAGTTTCACCTGTATGCTGTCCAGCACGTCGGCGGGCACTTCCCGGTCATCCGGGAACAGGCTCATGGTTCGGTAGTCTTGCTCGTCTTCGTCGAAGATCTCCAGCGAGTTGCGCCATGCGGCTTGCTGCTGGCCGTTGATCTCGCCCAGATACAAGACCGTCCGCTGTACCGTCTTGGAGCTGGGAAGCCGGCGATTCTCCACCACGCTGAAGTAGCGGTGCGTCTTGCCGTCCTTCTTTCGCTCGGTGCTGCGCAGAAACATTGGAAGTAGCAGCATGCCAGAAGGCGAGCCGGAAGAAAAGAGGGTAGGTCTTCACTCAGACCTTTTTAGGCCCTTTTTCGGATGCTCGTTGTTGCAGGCAAACCAAATATAGTTCGGCCGGGCCGGAAAACGTCAGCGAAGTGCGAAGGTCGGGCTAGATCACCAGACGGAATTCCTGAAAGCTGAGGCGGTGTTGAAACCGATGGGGCTGCCTTGTCCCTGTTGGCGCGATCCGCGCGGCCCAATCGATCCGGCCGAGACTCTGCGCCAAGATCGACGCCAAAAACAAAACGGCGACACCAGCCTCCCTTCGGGCCAGATTCAGGCCACCGGGTGGGGACGCTGGTGTCGCTCGGATAATGGATCTGTCGCGCGGGTTGGT
>DATKGE010000289.1:0-5435 GCA_035510955.1 Occallatibacter sp.
GGGAAACGGTCCGCCGCCCACGCGCGTCACATACGCCTTGGTCACCGATATCACCGTCCCGATCGCCGTCGGCCCCACCCCCGTTCCCGTGGCCGCGCCGCCCGCCGTGGCCGACGACGAAGTCACAAAGGGATAGGTGCCGTGGTCGATGTCCAGCATCGTTCCCTGCGCGCCCTCGAACATCACGCTGCCGCCCCCGGCCAGGATCTTGTTCAGCAGACGACCCGTATCCGCCACAAACGGTCGCACCTGTTCCGCCGCCGCCGCGTACTCGTCGAACATCTTCTCCGGGTCGAGAGCTGCCGTCCCCGTTCCGAACAGCGCCCGCACAATCGCGTTCTTCTCCGCGCACGCCGCTTCAATGTGCGTCTTCAAGAGCTCCGGCCGCAGCAGGTCCACTACGCGCAATCCGCTGCGCGCCATTTTGTCTTCGTAGGCCGGACCAATGCCGCGGCTGGTCGTCCCAATCTTCTGCCGCCCCGGCGCGCTTTCCGCCGCAAGCTCGATCATCCGGTGGTACGGCAAAATCACCTGGGCGCGATTGGATACAAAAAGCTGCTCGTCCACGGACACGCCCAGCTCGCGCAGCTTGGCAACCTCCTTGAGGAAGGCGATCGGGTCCAGCACCACCCCGTTGCCAATGATGCCTTTGCATCCCGGCCGCAGCACCCCGCAGGGAATCAGCTGCAGTACAAACCGCTGGCCGCCGATAATAACCGTGTGCCCCGCGTTGTGCCCGCCCGCATAGCGCGCCACGGCGGCAAACCGCTCGCTGAGCACGTCCACAATCTTTCCCTTGCCCTCATCGCCCCACTGGGCACCCAGCACGACTGCCGTCTTGGCTCGCATCATTCGTCCGTTTCTCGCGTCCGTTTCTCACACAGATGCCCCCGCGCAAGTAGCTCATCCGGAGCCGCAAACGCAGGGCCATAGGTTCTGGCGATTCCGCACGGGCAAGCGCCGTTTTCGATTCTAAACCCTGGCTACCTTCGCCGGGAGCGCCATCCTCGATACGCATTTTGCTGGGAGGATGGGAATCGATGAACGCAAGAAACCTTCGAATATTGGATTTTTTCGCAACTAACCCCACAGCCCCGTGTCTAGACCAGTCAACCGTCCTCAGCCTGCGGCGCGCAAGCAGCCCGCACCCGATGGATGAGCAAGACCTGTTTCGGGGCGGCTCCAAGGGCCTCTGTGAGGGAATATGAAACTCCCGTTCGCCGCGCCATCTCAATCCGCGCCCCATTCCCGCCGCTGGATGGCTCTCGCCGTGGTTCCGTTGCTCGCATTCTTCGCTCAGCACTCCATTCAGGCCCAGCAATGGCCGCAAAGCCCCCAATACATCCAGCCCAACCCCAACTACGTCCCTTACCCGCAAAGCCAGCCGCAGCCCTATTCGCAGCAACAATACGCGCCGCCCCAGCAGTACGCGCAGCCACCCCAATATTCCCAACAGCCTCAGTATGCACAGCAGCCGCAGTACGCCCAGCAACCGCAGTACGCGCAGCAGCAGCCCTACGCTGACCCCGGCCCCGACAACCCACCGTACGACGATCCGCAATATGCGCAGCAGCAGCAACAGCCCGCGCAACCCTTTGTCGCCGAGCAGCTTGAGCAGCTGGTCGCGCCCATCGCCCTTTATCCCGACACGCTGGTCGCGCAGGTCCTCGCCGCCTCCACCTATCCGGCGCAAGTGGCCGCTGCCGACAACTGGCTCCGATCCCTGGGTAACGCCTCGCCCGACCAGGTGGCCTACGCCGACGCGCAAACCAACTGGGACCCCAGCGTCAAAGCCCTTACCGCCTTCCCCCAGGTGCTGGACCTGATGAACCAGGACCTGCGCTGGACGACCGACCTCGGCAACGCCTACTACAACCAGCCGCAGGACGTGCTCCAAACCATCCAGGTGATGCGCCAGCGCGCTCAGAACGCCGGAACGCTGCAGGACACGCCGCAGGAAGAGGTCTCCAACAACCAGGGCTACATCCAACTGGCTCCCCCGGATCCGCAGGTGGTTTACGTCCCTGCCTACAACCCCTGGACCGCGTATGGTCAGCCTGTCTCGCCCTACCCAGGCTTCTCGTTCACCGGTGCACTTGGCGCCATCGGTTCTTTCCTTGGCAATGGGATGCAGTTCGGCGGTGGCATTGGCATGGCCGCGTTCAGTCACACGCCCTTCGGCTGGGCAGGGTGGGCGCTCAACTGGCTGGCCTCCAACATCCTCTTTCACCAGACGCCTTACTACTCGCAAAGCACCTCCGTAGCCCGCTGGGGCAACCCGCGCGGCGGCTCCTACGGAAACCAATTCGGATCCGGGACGGGCGGCATCAACCGCACTCCCAACGGCTATGCCCGTCCGGAGCAGGGTTACAACCGTTTGGGCAATGGCTACGGACAGCCTGGCTTTACCCGCCCGCCAGTCCGCACAGGAGAGAACTACGCCTACAACCGTCCAGTTGAAGCGCCAAACGGAGCTTATGGCACCAACCGGGCTTATGGCGGCAGTTACGTCCGCCCCGCCGTGCGCGACTACACCTACCATCCCCAGCAGCAAGCGGCCGAGCCAGGCCGTTCGCAGACCTACGGCGGGCCCGGCGGCTACGGTTTGCGTTCGAATTCTCAGCAGGCATACGCGGCTCGGCCCTCCGCTCCATTCGCCGGCCAGCAGCAGGCCTACCGCGCCCCCGCCTCCAGCTACCAGCGCAACGACTACGCCCAGCGCTCCTACTCTGAGCCGCGCGGCTACTCCGAGCCCCGCTCTTACTCCTACTCCGGGAGTCGCGGCCCCGGTCGCGGCTATGAGCAGGCCTACGCCGGTCAGGAGAAGTCCGGCGGCTCCCGCATGTTTGGTGGCGGCCGCGGCGAGCAGAGCCAGCACTACTCCTACAAAGCCCCCAAGATGCCCAAAGCGCCCAAAATGTCCGGCGGTAGCCATCACTCGGGCGGCGGCGGACACAGCGGCGGACATAGCGGCGGCCTCTTCCATCACAGCCACTGAGGAAGAAATGGCGCATGCGCCCATTTTCTGAGCGGGGCGGTCTTAGCTGAAGGGTGCGGGCTTTAGCCCGTTCATAAAACACCCCAATAAGAAGATGGGCTTTAGCCCCTGAGGGACGCTCTTCGGGAGTTGCGCCGAAACGACCATTCTCCTCAGCCCGAGAATCACTTCCCCGCCAGCCTGTTATATTTCCCTCGACGCAAAATCGCGTCGAGGAGGACAGCCATGGAGTGGAGCGAGAGCACGAGACGGTCGTTTTTGAAACAGATTGGCGCAGCAGGAGCCCTGGCCCTGACCACTGCAAACACAGAAGCCATCGCCTCGCAAGCCCAGGCAGCCACGCCCGCCGATTCCACACAAGCCGCCACCCGCGCCCAGCGCATGGCCTGGTGGCATCAGGCTAAATTCGGCATGTTCATCCACTGGGGCCTCTACTCGGTCATCGGTCAGCATGAGTGGGTCAAGGAAGTCGAAGGCGTTCCCATCCCGCAATACGAGATCCTCGCCAAGCACTTCCATCCCAAGCCCAATGCCGCCCGCGACTGGGCAAGGCTCGCGAAACGGGCCGGCCAGAAGTACATGGTCATGACCACCAAGCACCACGAGGGCTTCTGCCACTGGGACACCAAACTTACCGATTACTGCGCTCCCAAACAGGGCCCCGGCCGCGACCTGGTGCGCGAGTTCGTTGACGCCGCCCGCGCCGAAGGCCTCCGAGTGGGCTTCTACTACTCGCTGATGGACTGGCACCACCCCGACGGCGCCACCTGCAAAACCGATCCCGCCGCCCGCCGCCGCTTCGTCGATTACACCCACGGCCTGATCCGCGAGCTCCTCACCAACTACGGCAAGATCGACGTGCTCTGGTACGACGTCGACTGGCCGCTCACGGCGGCCGAGTGGGAGTCCGAACGCATGAACCAGATGGTCTTCGAGCTGCAGCCGGAGATCATCGTGAACAACCGCAACGGCCTCGAAGGCGATTTCGCCACGCCCGAGCAGCGCATCCAGGCGGCAGAAAAGGGCCGCGCCTGGGAGTCCTGCATGACCCTCAACGACAGTTGGGGATTCAATCGATTCGACGACGCATGGAAGACCCCCAAGACAATTGTGGGCAACCTGGCTACGTGCGCACGGGGAGGCGGCAACTACCTGCTGAACATCGGTCCCAAACCCGACGGCTCCATTCCGGAAGAGACGGTCAGCGTCCTCGAAGCCGTCGGCAAATGGCTCGAAACCAACGGTAAGGCAATCTACGAGACGGAAGCTGGCAATCTCCACGCTAGCGACAACGCCAATTACACCCGTCGCGGCAACACTCTCTACATCCATCAGAGATTCTGGCCGGGACACACGCCGGCGGCAGAATGGGTCCCGTTCTACCAGCCCGAAGCCGTCATCGCCATCGGCGGCCTGAAACCCAAAGTTCTCTCCGCAAAAATCCTGAAAACCGGCCAGTCAATCCAGTTCACCCAGGACGAATTCGCTTTCCGCCTGACCGGCCTCCCCGTCGAAGCGCCCGACCAACCCGCCACGGTAATCGAAGTCGAGTGCGACGCCGAACCTGTAATCGACCACGAAGCCATGCGGCCTCTTTGGCCACGGTACAAAGTAGGGGTTAGCGGCTAACCGGGTAGCGTTATCGGTGTCTGCTATCGTCCCCAAGAAATAGTTCCAGCCTTTTGCGAATGGAAGCAATATCGCGCGTCCAACATTCGCAGATAATCAAGACACTCCACCCCTCGCCGCGAGGGCGTTAGCGCTGTCACGATCCCGCTTGGCGTAAAGGCGAGCGAAATACAGCTCGAGTCCATCTTCGTCACGATGAACCACAGAATGAAGATGGGACCGACGAGCACGCACACGGCAGCGGCTACATAGCCTCAGGGCGAATCCGGTATTATCTGCTGAAGTACCTGGCATATCCGGCTCCGGCTTGCCGTGCGGTGACTCCGGCTGCCGTTGCGGGAAGCAGGGAGCGATGCATTTAGAATTATGAGGCTGGCCGGGCACTCCAGCATTACCATCTCTCAGCGGTATGTGCACCCTTCGGGCGAGACAGTCGAGCTGGCAATGGGCAGGCTTGAAATGCTCAATCGGAAGGCACTGGAGGCATCAAGCGGAAATAAGTAACAACGTTTCTAGATACGGTGTTTTCGCTTTCAAGAAGTTCTTCTCATAAGTTGCTAATTCTAAACACCGGGCCTGTAGCTCAACGGTTAGAGCAGGGGACTCATAATCCCTTGGTTGGGGGTTCGAATCCCTCCGGGCCCACCATTGAATCAATTACTTGCGCGCATCTTTGTGCAGAGCTTTCAAGCGTTGTGACGTGGATTGTGACGTACCAGCACGGGTCGCGGCCTGCCCTCGCGCAAAGGGGCCAAAGAAGGGCGGCCGCAAGTGGGCTTGGCGATGACACACGGGCGCGGCTCCCCTC
>DATKGE010000290.1:0-11715 GCA_035510955.1 Occallatibacter sp.
CTCGCGCCAGGCTCGCTGCTGCCCGGCATCGGCGAGCCGAATCTGCGCGCGCCGGAAGCCGTGGCCGCGGCCATCCGTACCGCGCTTGACCAGCTTTCGCCGCGCTCTCGAGCCGTCACGCTCGTCATTCCAGACACCGTCGTCCGCGTCTTCGTCCTGGACTTCGATTCCCTTCCCGCCAAGGCCGTCGAAGCATTCCCCGTGCTCCGCTTCCGCCTGCGCAAAATGGTTCCGTTCGACGTGGAACACGCCGGCCTCAGCTACCAGGTGCTGGTGGAGAAAAGAGACGAGGTCAAGGTGCTGGCGGCGGTGCTGCCCGGCCCCGTGCTGGCCGAGTACGAAGCCGCGGTGCGCGCTGCCGGCTACGAGCCGGGCGCGGTGCTGCCTTCCAGCCTGGCAACGTTGGCCGCCGTCGATTCCATGGAGGCCATGCTGATTGCCAATCTGAGCCCGGTGGCGCTCACCACCACCATCTCCAACGGCCAGGACCTGCTGCTTTATCGCACCCTGGATCTCGCCAATAACCCCGTTCTCACCATCGACGATGTGCGCCGCGGCGTGGCTGTGGCCGCCGCCTACTATGAGGACAAGCTCGGCGCGCGTCCCACCCGCCTGTATTTCGCGGGCAGCACGGGAAGCGACGATGCCGGCTCCGAAGGCTTCGCCCGCTGGATCGGCGACCCCGAGCTGAGCGTCGTCGACCTCACCGCCCGCCCGGAAACCGGCGCGGCCACCACGCTCAGAAATGCCAGCATCGCCGCCGTCACCGGCGCACTGGCGGGGGTGCGTTAGTGTGCCGTCTTCGAAGTTCCTATCAAAAAATGACCTGTCATCCTGAGCGAAGCGTACTTCAGCGGAGTCGAAGGACCTGCATCGGGCAAGCTCACCACAATCCAGTCAGCCCGGAACCAATGCTACGAACTTCAGAGGCAGGACACTAGACCCATGCGGATCACTCTCAATCTCGCCACCCGCCCCTTCGCCGACCTCGGACCGGCCATCAAGCGGCTGCGCATCGGCATGGGCGTACTGGCAATGCTCTCCATCCTGCTCGGCTTCGGCCTGCACGCCATCCATCGGAAAGCCGAGGCAGCCCGCGCCCGCGACCACTCGCTCGACGGCCAGATTGCCCGCATCACGCAGGAACGCGAAGGCTACACGGCGCTGATGCGCCAGCCCGCCAATGCCGAGTTGCTCCGGCAGGCCGGGGCGCTCAACAAGCTCATCGATGAAAAGACCTTCTCCTGGACGCTGGCCATTGAAGACCTGGAGACAGTCTTGCCCGGCGGCGTACAGGTAACCACGCTTGAGCCGGCGCGCCAGAAGGATGGCCACATCAACCTGAAACTCCGCGTCATCGGCCCCCGCAATCGCTCCGTTGACCTGGTCCGCAACCTGGAGCACTCCCACCGCTTTCTCCTTCCCCGCATCATAAGCGAGGACGCTGAAACCCTGGACCGTCCCGGCCAGCGTGTGGAGTTGCCGAGCGCCGCGGACCGCGTGCAATTCGATCTGCTGGCCGAGTACAACCCGGCCACGCCCGCAGATCGCACAGCTTCGAAAAAGCCCGTCAAGAAATCGGCGGGCTCTGAAGATTCGTCTCGACCAGCCGCGCGCCCCACCCATCCGCTGCCCCAGGGTGGAGTGGGTCAGCGCCGTCAGCCGTTCACCGTGCCAGCCCAGCCGGTGTATCCTGGCCGCCCAGCGCCCGGCGCAATTAAACCCGGCCCCGGCGTTCCCCCGCGTCCAGCCAATTCCCAGCCCAATTCCCAGTCAGGAGGTCCGCAATGAGCACGAAGCCGGCATCGCTCTGGCGCGAACGCCTGTCCTCTCCGCTCACCTGGCACTACGCCGGGTTCGCCGTGCTGCTTGTCGTGGCCATCGGCCTGTCTGTTCGCCTGGGGCTGGACTGGGTAGCCACCAATAGCAGGTCGGCTGACGCCCTGGCCGGCAAGCAGGTCGAACTCAAAGCAATGGACCTGCAGACCGCTCCCCTGCGCGGACTCGATAAGCGCGTAGGCGCCTCCCGCGAGCAGATTCAGGCTTTCTATGAAAAGCGCATCCCACCCAACTACTCTTCGATTTCTATGCGGGTCGGCGAGTTGGAGATCAAGTCCGGAGTGCACCTGTCCCGCATGCAATACACGCAAGGGCCCGCGGGAGAAGATCTGACCGAAATCTCCCTCGATTGCGGCATCAGCGGCGCCTATCCGGAGATCATGCGCTTCATCAACAGCCTGGAGCGCGACCAGAACTTCTTTGTGATTCGCGCCATGAACCTGACCGGCCAGCAGGGAGGCCTGGTGAACCTGCGCCTGCGCGTCTCCACCTGGATGCGTCCGGCCGATGCCGCGGCCAGCGGATTGCCGCCCACGCCGAAGCTGGGTGAAGACGGCGGCTCACCTTCCACCGAACCTGCAGCAGGGCCCACCGCAGCTGGCAAGGAGGGCGAGTAGCATGGCCATCCCTCTCGGTACGGAGAACAAACGCCAGGTTTATATCGTTGTCGCGCTGTTTGCGGTAATCCTGGCCGTCGGCGGCTATGAGCTCTTTGGCCCGTTCGGCGGCTCCTCGACGTCCACGCCTCCAACCGCGGCGCCCAGGCCTCCCGCAAAAGCAGCATCATCCAGCGCGCACCCGGCAGCGGGCTCGAGGTCCGCTGCCGGCGGCCAAAACGCCCCGGCGGCCGACGCTGAAAAACTGACCAACGAAGGCCTGGACCCAACCGTCCACTTCGACGAGCTGGCGGAGAGCGAAGACGTGGAATACGCCGGAACGGGCAGAAACATCTTCTCCGCCGATTCCGGGCCGGTAATTATCCCCGTCCCGATTGGGCCTGCGCGACCCGATCAGCCCCACGTCGTCCCGCCGCAGATCGCGAACGAACCGCCCAGGGCGCCGGCCATCGATCTGAAATATTTCGGCTATACCCAGGCCAGGGATAAGACGATGAAAGCCTTCTTCACGCATGGCGACGATGTATTCATGGCAAAAAGCGGCGAAATTGTCGATCATCGCTACAAAGTGGGCACCATCCTACCCGCCAGCGTGGAAGTGACCGACTTGAGCTACAACAACACTCAGAAACTGACGCTCACGCCCAACTAGGGGCCTCGGGATAAGCTGATGTTTTGAAAGGGCACGGCTTTGCAGGCTGCGGAAAACTTGCTCGGGCGGTAGGCCGGGACTGGTAGGTCGGGGTTTTAACCCCGACAAATAAGCCGGCAGAATCAACGAGGGCTTTATCGGCTGAGGTAAGTTCCTTGCTGTTCGAGCATCGTTTACGCAACCATTTACGGCACTGGCTATCATCCGGAGCAAAGCGAAGTCGAACGACCTGCGTCTAGTCATTATGACCACCACCACCCCAGCTCGCCGCCCCAATCCTTCTGAAGAGGGCTACATGCTGGTTGCGGTCATGTTCATGCTGGCCATCCTGATCATCGCCATGTCCGTCGCCGCCCCCAGAATCGCCAAGGAAATCCAGCGCGACCGCGAATTGGAGACCATGCGCCGCGGCAAGCAGTATTCGCGGGCCATCAAGCTCTACTACAAGCAGTTCAACGCCTATCCGCCCAACGTGGACGCGCTGGTCAAGACCAACGAAATTCGCTTCCTGCGCAAGAAGTATCTCGATCCGATGACCGGCAAAGACGATTGGAAGCCCATAGCCCTGGGGCAGAACAAGGCGCCCACGGCCTTTGGCTTCTTCGGAGTGCCGCTCACCGGCGCCGGCATGGGAGGCGGATTGTGCGGGAACGCGCTGCCAAGTTCCACGACTTCCGGCACATCCTCGATCGGCGGCTCCTCGTTTTCCTCTGGCAGTTCCGGAAGCAGCTTCGGTTCCGGGAGCAGCTTTGGCTCCACAAGCAGTTTTGGCTCAAGCTCTCCAACGGCCGGCTGCCCCTCCACTACCGCCGGCGGCTCCACCCCTACAGGTTCCGGCGCCTCCACCGACCCGAATGCCGCCAGCGGCACTACGGACCCCAACGCCCCCAACGCCGGGTCGACCCCGGGGAGCAATCCTTCTTCCGGAAGCGCCTCTTCCCTCGGCGGCAGCACCGCCACAGGCACCGCGGGATCGGGAACGACCGGCACTTCAGGAACGACGGGCACTGCAACGGGTCTGACCGGGCCAACCTTCGGCGGAGCGGGAGTCATGGGCTTTTCACCCGGCAGCCCAAAACAATCCATCCTGGTTTACAAGAAGAAGAACCACTACAACGAGTGGGAGTTTGTCTACGATCCCCTTGCCGACCAGATGATGATGCAGGGCGGCAACACGGGAGCCATCGGCACCCCGGCCGGCAGCTCGCCCATCGGCGGCAGCTCGACGTTCGGCGGCGCCACCACCGGCGGCTCCGCCATCGGAACATCCGGCGGGACCACGACCGGAGGCTCCAGTGGGCCTACGCCCACGCCGCCGCCGCAACAATAGACCGATCCGCAGCCTGCATGGCCCCAGACGCAGCAAGGCCCGTTTCTCCCTGGAGAAACGGGCCTTGGTCTTAAAACAAACCGATCCGGACGTCGGGGCGCTTACACGCTGAACGAGGAACCGCAGCCGCAGGTCGATTTCACCTGGGGATTCTCAAACTTGAAGCCCGCCGCTTCCAGGGTCTCCACATAGTCCACGATGCAGCCATTCAGGTACATCAGCGACGTGGCATCCACAAACACCTTCAGGTCGTCGAAGCTGAATACCTTGTCCATCATGCCGCTCTGATTCTCGAAGGCCATCGAGTACTGGAAGCCCGAGCATCCACCACCCACCACGCCGACCCGCAGACCCGCCGGCAGAGGGTCCTGGGTAGCCATGATCTCACGCACCTTGGCAATGGCCTGAGGGGTCAAGTGCAGGGGAGCCTTCTTTTCGGGTTCCTGTGCGGGTGAAACGGTTGCTGTGGCCATGATTTCCTCTCAAACTCAAAAATGCTTGCCTTACCCCTAACTCTACCTGTTCCGAAGGCCGGGTTACAAGCCCCATCTGGAGCATCATCCCATTAGATGCAACTGGGGCGGCAAAGTCGCATCCTGGGAGTCAACCGCAGGAATCGACCGCAGGGTTAAAGACACACAACATGTTGCCCCTGAAACGATTGCCCTTGTGGGTCTCAGGACGGCAAAACTAAGAGTCAAGGCGCCGGCTTCCCGTGGCTTGAAAATGGCTGTGATTTTCATCACCACACGGCTCCCCATTCGGGACTATCATGATTAACTGTAAGGCCCCTCTGCTCACGAGACCGCGACTCCTTCACGGACCCGCCGGTATCTGGGACCAGGAAGCAAAATGGAGGTGGAATTATGACAGGATTCGTACCGATCATGTGGGCCGTTTGGGGTGTGATGATTGCCATTACGCTGGCGCTCAAAATCTACACCGGCAGACTGAGCCGCGACGAGGACGACCAGCTTGTTCTTGACCCGGCATTCGACCATATCAAGGACGAACAGGCCGCTATCATGGCCAAAGTCAACAAGATCGAGCCTTTGAGAAAGGTCATGCTGTGGCTGGCCGTGGCCATGACGATCGTGGTCATCGGCTACTACGTCATGGACGTTCTGAGCCAGTTCAAGTAGAACGCGGAAAGCTTATCTGCAGCGCGAGAAGGCCGCTCCGCCTCGGCCTCCGGTTTGTGTACGCCTGCGGACTGACTGCCTCTCTACCCGGCAGCCCTACTCCACCTCTTGCTTGGCCCGGTAGCCGTCGCGCGCAATTATGTCGTACTTCAGCGGCTTGTGCTTCTCGTCCTGGATGTGCAGCGGCTGGCCTTCGTCGTCTACCAGCTCTACGCGCAATTTCCGGTAAGTCCCGTCCTGCCTGGCGTTGCTGGGCCTGTATACCAGCTCGTACTTGTTGCGGATGTTCTGGTTGATTTCATTGAAGTCATCGGGGAACTCGCCCGTAAAACGCGGAAAATAGCTGGCTCCGCCGGTCATGCTGGAGAAGGTTCGCATTTCGTTGTCGGCCTGCAGCATGGTAATGCTGTCGCCGCGAACCGCCCGCGCGAACCCGCCTGTCGAGACCGTGTAAATGGTGATGTCCTGGGCTGCCTTGACCCTTTTGAGGATCTTGTCGAGGGTGAGTTTGGAGAATGTGTCCCGCCCGGAAGCGATCAGAATAATATACTTGTGGCCCTCGATGCGCTCCAGCCGGTCAAGCCCCTCATAAAGAGCGTCAAAGACATTGGTCTCGCTGAAGCCCGGCATGCGCAAGGAGTCGATGGCCTGCATGAGCTGGCGCTTGTCCTGGGTAAAGTCCAGCTGAATCTGATTGCGCATGTCGAAGGTCATCAGCGCCACATAGTCCTGCGGCCGCAACTGCTGGGCAAAGGAAAAGGCGGCGTTGCGCATGTCGTAGATGTATCTATAGTTGTTGGCGGCAAACTCGCAGATCATCAGGGCCGTGATGGGCGCCTCGACGCGCTTGAATCCGGAAACCTTCTGCGCCACGCCGTCTTCGTAAACGCGGAAGTTGTTGGGCTTGAGTCCGGGAACAAAGGTGTGCGTTTTTTCGAGCAGCACGCCCACATCCACCGTGACTTCGGGTACATCGATCTTCAGTGAGTAGTTGGGCATGCCTTCCGGGTTCTTGATTCTGGGCGCGGCCGGTGCGGGCGGCGGCGGGGCTTCGTCCGGCGCCTCCTTCTTCTTGGGCAAAGCGATCACGCCGGAGTCGCCGGTGGGACCCCCGGCATCGGGCGCGGTCTGGTCGACTGGCTGCGGGGGGGTCTGCGGAGTCTGCGGCGCCGGCGTCGTTGACTGCGACCAGCCCAGGGGCGACAATGCCACAGCCATCGACACAACCAGCAAAGCCGCCAACGGAAAACGGCGACGAGAAGAAACGGAATGACGCAAGGTAGACATGACGACCTCTGTGCACAACAGAATACGGTACTTGAGCTTTCAGCTTCTAGCGGCCAGTGACCTGTCTGGGAAGGTCCCATCGACAAATTCCCTGTCATCCTGAGCGAAGCGTACTTCAGCGGAGTCGAAGGACCTGCATCTGGGAAGCTCACGACAAGCCAGCCACTCCTGAACAAATGCTACAAACATCTGAGATACCACCCCAGCCTCCAGCTTCGTTTGAGCCCATCGAATTCAAAGCTCATCCTGCCGCAGGAACCGCCGTTTCTCGGAATTCGGCCGGCAGTTGGAAGCCATCAGCTCCAGCACTGTACTCTTATAGACGTGGAAACACGAGTAAAGGAAATCCGCAGGGGCCTGGCAGCGCTGGCCCTCGGGCTGGTCCCGGCTTTCGGCGTCGTCCCGGCTGTCGTGCTCGCGGCCGGACCTTTGCACGCACAAACCTCTCCTGCTGCTCCGCCGCCCTCGAGCGGCGGATTCTTTCCCCTCAGCGAGGTCCGCGCGGGCATGACCGCCACGGCATGGACGGTCTTTCAGGGGAGCAAACCGGAGCCGATGCAGGTGGAGATTCTCGGCGTTCTGCGCGGCGCGCGCGGCCCCGGACAGGACATGATTCTGGCCCAGCTTCACGGCACCCGGCCCGAATACACCGGCGTAGTGGCCGGTATGAGCGGCAGCCCGGTCTACATCGGCAAGCGGCTCCTCGGTTCGCTCTCCTACCGCATCGGCGAATTCAGCAAGGACCCCATCGCCGGCATCACCCCGATTGAGCAGATGCTTGAAGTGCGCGACCTGCCGATTGAGGGTTCAGGGAACAGGGGTCAGGGGTCAAACGAGGGAAAAGGGATCAGGGAACAGGGATCAGGGTCCGAAGGAGCGAAGACAGTCCTCGCGGCACAAGGCAACCTGGGCGATGGAATGAACTTCCAGGCCATGGAAACGCCTCTGGTGATGAGCGGCTTCCATCCGGAAGCGATTCGCCTGTGGCAAAAGCAAGTCACCGGCACCGGCCTGGAGACCATCGCCGCCGGCGGCGTGGGTGGTTCGTCTGTGGCCGGCTCCTCCACCATCGACAACCAGCCCTCGGCCGCCGCTTTGGCCACCGTTGTCCCCGGGTCGGCGGTCAGTGCGCAACTGGTCCGCGGCGATGTCGAGATCTCCGCCACCTGCACCGTCACCTACATCGATCCCAAACAACTGCTGGCCTGCGGCCATCCCATCCTGCAGGCAGGACCGGTCTCGCTGCCCATGACCACCGCTGAAGTCGTGGCCACGCTGGCTTCTCCGCTCAATGCCTTCAAGATCGTCAACACCGGCACCTTGATCGGCACGTTTACCGAGGACCGCGACTCCGCCATTCGCGGCGTGCTTGGTCAGAAACCGCACATGATCCCTCTCCACATCTCCGTTCACTCGCCCACCGGCGAGCGCAAGCTGAACGTGGAGATCCTCGATCTTCCCTCGCTCACACCGCAGGCCATGCTGGTCACGCTCTATGAGGCCATGCTTGAGACCAACCTGAGCAGCGAAGAAACCAGTTACCACCTCACCGGCAGCATCCATCTGGACGGTTACCCCGCTGCGCCTCTCGATGAGTGGGCCTCGGCCGCCGATTCCGGCTCCGCGCCCCTGGAGCTCGCCCTGCTGGCCGGCACCCGCTTTGCCCGCATCTACGCGAACGATGCGCGCCAGGGCTCGGTCCAGGACATCGATCTCAATCTCGAAGCTATTCCCAGGCCGGTGCAGGTTGACCTGGTCACCGCCCGGCTGGTCTCCGGCGACATCGTCCACGCCGGCGACACCGTCGTAGTGGAAGCCACCGTCCGCCCCTGGCAGCAGCCGCAGCGCAATATCCGCATTCCGGTCACGCTGCCGGCTAGGCTCTTGGGCGGCAATCTGCGCATTCTGGTTTCGGATGCCGCTACGCTGGACCGGACTCTGGATCAGCCCCGCTTCACCAGCCGCCCCGTCAGTCTGGAGAACGTGCTTGCGCAGGCGCGCAGCCGTCATGAGGCTAACCGCGTCTATGTGAGCCTGCTGGTCCCGGAAGCCCAGGCCGGCGTTGGCGGCCAGACGCTGACCAGCCTTCCGCTGTCGGTGGCCAACGCGCTGGAGCCGCTGCGAACCGCCCAGGATGTAAACCTGAACGGCGAATCGGCCGATCTCGCCGCACAGGCTCCCGCGGGCGGCGTCTTGAAGGGATTCCAGGTTCTCACCCTGCGCATTGAGCCGGGCGGCAGTTTAAACTAGGATGGAGGTTCAGCAACATCGATCAACTTGAGAGCCGGCCCCGGATTGCGGTTTGTCGGCCCTTTTCTGAATCCCACAGAGGAACCCGGAACGGCTATGGCTCAAATTCAAGGTCTTGCAGTACACGCGGCTGGAGCAGAGCTGCTCCCCTATCGCTACGATCCAGGAAAGCTAGGTCCGCTGGAAGTAGAGATTGCCATTACCCATTGCGGCGTCTGCCATAGCGATATCCACCTCATCTCCAACGACTGGGGCATCAGTCAGTATCCCTTCATTCCCGGCCATGAGATTGTGGGCACGGTTGCCGCGGTCGGCGCTGAGGTAAAGTCGCACCAGGTGGGCCAGCGCGTGGGCCTGGGCTGGCAGTCGAACTCCTGCGGCGAATGCGAGTGGTGTACGCGCGGCATGGAAAACCTCTGCCCCACATCGCAGGGCACATGCGTGCATCGCAACGGCGGCTATGCGGAGCGCGTCCGGGCCAACTGCCGCTTTGTCGTTCCCATTCCCGAAACGCTCAAAAGCGAGCACGCCGCCCCGCTGCTCTGCGGCGGTATCACCGTTTATAACCCGCTCAGGACGCATGGCGTCAATCCCTCCTCGCGCGTAGGCGTCATCGGCATCGGCGGCCTGGGCCACATGGCCATCCAGTTTGCGAAGACATTTGGCGCGGAGGTGACGGCGTTCTCTACCTCGGCCGGCAAGGAAGAAGAAGCCCGCGCCCTGGGAGCGCACCGCTTCGTCAACAGCCTCGAATCCAAGGCCCTGAAGGAAGTAGCCGGGACGCAGGATCTGATTTTGAGCACCATCAACGCCGATCAGGACTGGAGCGTCTATATCCAGGCGTTGCGGCCCACCGGAACGTTGTGCTTCGTCGGCGTTCCACCCTCCCCGGTCGCGGTGCACGCCTTTCCGCTCATCGCCGGCATGCGCTCCATCAGCGGCAACCCCACCGGCAGCCCCCACCGCCTGAAAGAGATGCTTGACGTAGCCGCGCGCCACGGGGTAAAGGCGCAGGTCGAAGCCTTCCCCATGGCCAAAGCCAACGAAGCCATCGAGAAGGTAATGAAGAACAAGGTGCGCTACCGGGCTGTGCTGGCCAACTAGTGTACTGTCTCCAAAGTTCCTATCGAGAAATGGCCTGTCATCCTGAGCGAAGCGTACTTCAGCGGAGTCGAAGGACCTGCATTTGGGAAGCTCAAGACAAGCCAGTCAGTCCAAAAGAAATGCCACAAACTCCTGAGACACCACACTAAGGCGCACGCTGAGGCGTGCGTCCGGGTCATCCTTGAAGATTCCCTACCGGCCGTTCCCTGCGGCAGCCGGGCTCCGGGACTTGAAAGTTTCATCGACAAATTTGAGCAACTCGTCCGGGTCTACGGGCCGGTCGAGCAGATCGAATTTGTGCCCCGCCTTCTTCTCTGATGCCAGCACAGTAGGTTTGGCTGACTGTTCAGTAAGCAACAGAATCTTGCAATCCTCAAGCTCGCTCGTCAGCGCGACAGCCAGTTCGATTTCCCTCGCTCCCGGACGCCCAATGCCGAGGATGGCCAGTTCCGGCGGCACCAGAAGCGCGGTCTCAAGCGCGCCAACGCGATCGTATGCTGCGATCGCAGTATACCCGCTGCGGTTCAGAACCTCCGCCACAGCGTCTGCTATTGAAGACTCTTCGTCGACCACCAGAACCACCGGGCGAATCGCAGCTGCGGAGTCGGATGGTCCCGGCGCGGGTATGTCCGTGACCGGCACGATGGGAAAATTTGTCCGTCTGCCCAAAGGCCGGGCGCCAGGCGGATCAGATTGAATTTCGCGCATAGAATTCTTTCGCCTCCCGGACCACGGCCCGGCTGATGGGACAGATGTGGCAGGTAACGCGACCAAGTCCAGGTGCGTTCGCATCGATCGCAATCTGTTGCGGTAAAAGCGCCGCGTTGTGCACGGCGCACACAGGCGGACTCTGATCCCTCTTTGCAAAACATGATTCTGGCATATGCTTCTCCCGGTTCAACTGAACCTCTGACGATCCGAGGCAAGCCTGAATCTGAGCGGAAACAATGCCCGGAATCAGCCTCTATCTGCCAACCTAGCAGCCTATTTTCAATACGGGGAAACTCTTTTCATTACGTCTTAAGTCTTTTTATTCTGATACTTATATGTTCAAACAGGAGATTGGGAACTCTTGCGCAGGAGTTGGCGGGTTCGCTTTCAATTCAGGTGTTCATCTGCTTTGAAACAGGTTTGCATGCCGTCAGCCTTTGGACAGCTTTACTTTAGGGTAGAATACGCATAGGTTAAGCTCACGTTATTCGTTTCGAGGAATTCCGGGTGTGAGGCGGACCCAGCTATGACAACCGACGATGATCTGAATGCGGCGCCCATGAAGTTCGAATCCATCCTGCAGCTTGACGTACCCAAGGGCCGGGATGGAAAGCACAAGCGGATTGTGACGCAGTTGTTGAGCGACATCGATCAGCTGGCCATCGGTTCGGCATTGAAGATTCCCCTTTCCGACCTGCCGGACACAAAGGAGAACATTCGTTCCGCGCTCAACCGGGCGACGCACTTCAGGGGGCTGGAAGTGGCCACGTCCAGCGACGCCGA
>DATKGE010000291.1:0-6188 GCA_035510955.1 Occallatibacter sp.
GCGTCGCAAACGCGGCCGGCACACCCACTACATTGGCACGCGTGCGCGCGGCTGGCGTTCTGCGCTGCGGCATCGACGTGGAGCAGGCCGAGTATTCCACTTCGGACGATCATGGCAACCGCGCAGCATTCGATGCCGATCTCTGCCGCGCAGTCGCCATCGCTGTGCTGGGAAGCAAAGCACACGTCGTGTCTAAAGCCTATCCCGATGACACGGCTGCAATCGCCGCGCTCCACGCCGGCGACGTAGACATAGTTCCCACGCTGACCGACGACTTTACGCACCAGGCAGGAACGCATCTCGCATTCACGCGGCCGGTGCTGTGGGACGGCGCGGGGTTTCTGCTGCCTGCCGCAAGCCCCATCACGCGTGCACGGCAGTTGAGTGGCAAGAAAGTCTGCTTCCTGGCGGAGACGACCGTGGAAGAAAGCGTGCGCGCGTGGTTTGCCCGCGAACATCTGGACTTTGTGCCGTTTGCTTTTCAGGAAGAGGGTGAGATGCAGGCGGCCTTCGCCACCGGCAATTGCGGCGCGCTGGCCGGCGACCGCACGCGGCTGGCGCAGACGCGCGCGGCCATGGCGCTGCGCGGCAAGAGCACGCGCCTGTTGCCTGAGAGCATTTCCAAAGACCCGCTGGCCGCGGCCGTGCGCGACGACGATCCGCAGTGGATTGCGATTGTGAATTGGGTGATGGAGGCGCTGGTGCAGGCCGAGGAGAGCGGCGTGACGCAGGCAAACGCGCGCCAACAGGCCACACGTGCCGCAGAGGAAAAAGACCCGCTCCGCCTCTTTCTGCTGGGCGGCTCGCTCCAGGTCGGGAACGCCCTCGGCCTGGACAACGATTGGGTCGCGCGCGTGATTGAAGCCACCGGCGACTACGGCGAAATCTACGAGCGCGATCTCGGCAGCGGATCGGCGATCAAACTGCCGCGGGGCGCGAACAGGCTCGCCCGCGACGGAGGTCTCATTGTGGCGTTGCCACCCAAATAACGCCAGCTCGGGCCGCATAAAAGGGGGATTTGAAAGGGCACGGCTTCAGCCGTGCCGTCTGAGGCTCATAAGACCTGGGGCTTTAGCCCCTGAGGGACGGCCCCTCGCTCCCCGACCAACATGAGTGCAACCGCTTTTAGTCCTATTGCTGCCCGCTCGCTTTCACCAGTAACTCGACCGAAGGAGCGACCTTATCCAGCAGCACGGCCTTGGGCTTTGTGGCAGCCTTCAGCAACTGCAGGTCCTTTTCTTTCTGATCCGCACTGACAGCGCGGTGATTTTTCAAATCGTCCAGGGCCTGCAGCCCTATCGCAGCCACCTGCGACAAAGTTTGCGACAGCGGCGCCAACTCTGCCGTTAGTTCGGAGCCGGCTAGCGTGGGCTGCAATTTCGCGTCGTTGTCGCGCCACAGCACCAGCCAGTTCTGCGCCTCCTGCCACTGCTGCGGCGAAGCATTGCCTGCTGCAATCAATGTGGCAAGCCGGTTGAATCTGCGCGCCGTTTCACTCTCCGGTGGAACAGCATCCACAAGCTGGTTGAGCGGAGAGGAAGTGTCGAAGTGCTTCAAGCTCTCGCGCGCATAGCCAAGCGGCGGCTGAACCACGCTCGCCAAGACTTCCAGCGATTCCGGATGCGCATCGCCGCTCATGCGTTGCAGCATCGCCAGCGTGAAGGAATTGTGTTCCAGTCTATAGGTATCGAGCTTCTGCGAGACGATGGCCAGCCGCCGGTACATCGAATCCACATCGCGCACGTCCTGCGGCGACCAGAAGCGCTCGGCGATGGCTGCTGTCCGCGGCCAGATGCGGCTGTCGATATTCTCCGGAGTGACAAACTCGCTCCACATCGTGGCTTCTCCGCCCAGCACAAGGGCCTTCTGCTCGGCGGTGAGATTGGCGCCGTCGCCGCCCAAGGGGTCGACCAAATAATGTTCTGACGCCGGCTGGTTCAGGTCGATGTAATAGCCATTGGAAAGCAGCACGCGGTTGCCCTGGCGCGCAGCGGCGGCAAGAGCCGTGGGTCCGCGCCACGATTGAATGACCACATCGCGCGGCGTATCGGGCTGCAGCACTTCGTCCCAGCCCATCATGATCTTGTGATGCGCGGCCACCAGCTTCTGCACCCGGCCGGTGAAATAGGATTGGAGCGCGGCATTGTCTTTCAGGCTGTGCTCGCGCATGAAGGAGTGGATGCGCGGGTTCGCGTCCCATTCCTTGCCGTCGCACTCGTCGCCGCCGATATGAAAATAGGCGTCGGGAAAGAGCGCGGTCATCTCGCCGAGAAATTTATCGAGAAACTCATAGGTGGCTTCGCGCGTGGGGTCCATGGCCGCGTCGAGCACGCCCCATTTCGTGGCAATCTGATAAGGCCCGGGGCCGCTGGCGATTTGCGGATAGCCGGCAAACCACGAGGTCGTGTGGCAGGGCATGTCGAACTCCGGCACCACGCGGATGCCGCGCTCGCGCGCATAGTCAATGACTTCATGAATCTGCGCTTGGGTGTAATAGCTTCCGTTCGAGCCCTTCCCCTGCAACAGCGGAAACTGCCGGCTCTCGACACGGAAACCCTGGTCGTCGGAGAGATGCCAGTGCATCACGTTCAGCTTCACCGCTTCCATGCCGTCGAGGTTTCGCTCGATGACGGAGACAGGCATAAAGTGGCGGCCCACATCGATCATCAGGCCACGCCAGGGAAAGCGCGGCTGGTCGTCAATGGTGATCACCGGGACGGCGAAGCCCTGCGGCGTGATGTGCACGAGCTGCAGAAATGTCTGCAATCCATGCAGGATGCCCAGCGGATTCTTCGCCGACAACTCCACGTGATCTGCCGTAACCGCCAGGTGATACGACTCATCCTCGGCCAACTGCTGCAGCGCTTCACTGGGTCCGGCGGTGCCGATGACGAAAGCGGCCTTGTCCGGCGGCGCATCAAGGGCGAAAGGGATTCCGGTCTCCCGCGAGAGCGTATCGAGAAAGCGGCGCCGGCCTTCGAGAACGCGCGTATCGGGATAATCGTGCACCGCAACGGCGAAGTTGCCGTCGATGACAAACTGCCCCTGGCCCGCGGTCACATGCGCGGGCAGCGGCATGAGGGAAAGCCGGCCTTGCTCCTGGGCTAACGTCGCAGGAGAAAGCGACAGAACGGTACCGGCAAGAAAGAGAAACAAGACTGAACGTGAGCGAGCAAGCGTTCTCAAAGAGCATCTCCTGGATGTTGGATAGATTGGTCGTAATGCGGCGAAGCCAGCTCGTTTCCGGACTTCGGGCACTGGCAATCTGGCTGCCTTGCCGGAGCGAATGCGGCCTCGCCCGTAATCATACAACGCGATACGCGCCATCGCCGCGATCAAATCCAGCCAGTTTGCTCATTTCTTGTGACCGAGCGACCGCAACCCGCGCACCCCCCTTTTGCCTCGCAAGGCAGGTGGAACGAGCACCGGAATATTATCGAGTCAGTTACCTCCCGGCAGCCGCCGCCCCACAGGCCGCCGTGACAGGCTGCCGCGGTTCGCGCTACGCTTGAGAGTACTCATCCGCGAGCGCGGCCGAAGGAGCCTCACAAAACCACTATGCCTATTCAGACAACATCCAAAATCTGGCACAACGGAAACCTGATCCCCTGGGAAAATGCCACCCTCCACGTGATGAGCCACGTCATCCACTACGGCTCCAGCGTTTTTGAGGGCATCCGCTGCTACGGGCAGCCGCACGGTTCGGCCGTTTTTCGGCTTCCGGAGCACATGCAACGGCTGATCGACTCGGCCAAAATCTACCGCATGGATCTTCCCTTCACCCTTGACGAGCTCTGCGCCGCGGTGGTCGACGTAATTGAAACCAATGGAGTAGCTCCCTGCTATATCCGCCCCATCGCGCTGCGCGGCTACGGCGAAATCGGCGTCAGCCCCAAAGGCTCCCCCATTGAGGTCTACATCGCCAACTTCCCCTGGGGCAAATACATCGCCGGACAAGGCGGCGCGGACGTGTGCGTTTCCAGTTGGAACCGCCTCGCCCCCAACACAATGCCCGCCCTGGCCAAGGCCGGCGCCAACTACATGAATTCCCAGCTCATCCGCATGGAAGCCGAGATCAACGGCTACCAGGAGGGCATCGCGCTGGACGTGAACGGCCTGGTCAGCGAGGGCTCGGGCGAGAATATTTTCGTGGTCCGCAACGGGGTAATCTATACGCCGCCGCTGGCCAACTCCGCTCTCTCCGGCATTACCCGCGACAGCGTGCTGACGCTGGCTCGTCACCTCGGCCTGACGGTAATTGAACAGGCCTTCCCGCGCGAACTTCTCTACATCGCCGACGAAGTCTTCTTCTCCGGCACCGCCGCCGAGGTGCAACCCATTCGCACCATCGACCGCATCGTGGTCGGTGACGGCAAGGTCGGCGAAATTACCAAGAAGATTGCCGACGAATTCTTCGGCATTGCCAACGGCCTCAAGCCCGATCGCTTCGGCTGGCTGACCCCGGTAAAAGTTGACGCTGCGGATGCGGTGCCTGCATAGGGCTACGGAGAAATTTTCGGCTCACAGGGCGGCCTTCACGGCCGCCCTTTCCATTTCGAGCAAGAAGTGCCCAACTACCTGGGTGCCTCATCGGGGTGCCCTCTGGGCACCGCGTTCTTTGCGGCTAAGATGTGAAACCACGAACCTCCGCTCGCCGCATTTTGGCGCGCCAGAGTCGTCCGCCCCACCGCAGGGGTCTCACTCGTACCGCAGCGCCACCACGGGCTCCACTTTCATCGCCGCGCGCGCCGGAATCAGCGTAGCCGCCAGCGCCACCACCCCCAACACCGCCACCACACCCGCGTAGGTCCACGGATCGCGTGGTCCCACATTGAACAGCAGGCTCTTCAACAATTGCGCTGTCCCAAGCGCCGCACCAAGCCCCAGCGCCCCACCCAGCACAATCAATCGCAGGCCCTCACCGGCAATCAGCCGCAGAATATTGCCGCGCGTCGCCCCCAGCGCCATGCGCACCCCAATCTCCTGTGTCCGTTGTGTGGCCACAAACGCAATCACGCCATACAGCCCGATCACCGCCATCAGCAGCCCGCACAACGCGAAGAACCCCAGCAGCGCCATCTCGAAGCGCGGCCGGTCCGCCAGTTTGCTCACGCTCTGGCTCAGAGTCTCAACCTCGATGGGCAGCGTGGGATCGATTTGCGCAATCTGAGAGCGCATCCAGGGAGCTACTGCCGCGGGCGGCAAAGATGTTTTGACCACCATCACGTTCCAGGGATGCCAATCGCTGGCGATGCTGCGCCTGAGCCGGTAGAATTCCGGATCGTCGGCCCCTGTCAAACCGCCGTTCTTTACGTTCGCCGCAACCCCCACAACCGTATTCCAGGGATCGGCGGGAACCGGCTTCACATGCTGGCCCACCGGATCCGCATCGCCGAAGAGCCGGGAAGCGAGCAGGCTGCTCAAGATCAGCAAGTTCTCGTTGGAGGTTCGCTCCTGCTCGGCAAAATTCTGCCCGCGAACAATCGGAATTCCGAGCGCAGTGAAGTAGTCCGGCGTGACCCAGCGCCAGGAAACCATTCCGCCCGTTCCGTCCGTCGGACGCGGTCGTCCGGAAACTTCGATGATGCTGAATATCTGCTCTTCGCGAGTCTCGGACGGCGGAAGCCAGTTGGTCATGCCCACGGCGGAAACTCCGGGCAGCCGGCGCAGCGCAGCTTCGGCCGCCAGAAAAAATTCCATCTGCTTTTGCGCGGTCGTATAGCGATAGCTCGGCAACGCAATGTGCGCAGCCAGTACGCCCCGCGTCTCCATGCCCATCGGCTGGCGCTCAAGGCTGCTGAAGCTCCGCATCAGGAGCGCCGCGCCCACCAACAGAACCATGCAGACTGCGATTTGCCCCACCACCAGGCAGCGCCGCGTAAAGGCCTGTGCGCCGGTATTCGCCGATCGCGCAACGAGCGCAGCGGGCCGAGGCCGCTGCAGCGCAGGCAGGATCCCAAACGCTCCTGCGCAGAGGACCGAGAGGACTGCGGTGAAGAGAACAATGCGCAGGTCAAGATGTGCTTTCTCCAGAAACGGAATTCCCGCCGGCGCGATGGCGATGAACACACGCAGGAGAATCTCTGCCAGAACCAGGCCGGCGCCGGTTCCAAAAATCGTTAATAGAAAAGTCTCAGTCAACCTTTGGCGCACAAGGCGGGCCCGGCTGGCGCCAAGAACTGCGCGCA
>DATKGE010000292.1:0-8018 GCA_035510955.1 Occallatibacter sp.
AGGATCGCCCCGGACTGAAATTCCGCCAGCGCTTCGAAATTTGTAGCATCCCCGCCAGGCACAGCGTAATGCCCTTGCCCGTAATGCGCATGGCACCGTACCGAGCGTTCTTGACCAAGAATCCGGCCTTTTACCAGACGACGAAGGAGCGTGTGCTGCGCTATTGGAATTGTTACCATCGCGAGGAGCGCAAAGAGAACTATGCCGGATTCGAAGTCTTAGAGTTTCTTGATCGCCTGACCATCCGATCAAAGGTGTAATGCATCGACGTCGCCAAACCGTCTCTAACCCTATTTTCTTGCTAGCTGGCAACTCCCTGTCGGCCCAATGCCGCTTTGTACGGTTGGCGGTTAACTTACCCGGAACCCAAGATTCCGCTCAGGGGGCGGCTTGGTGATCTTCGGAATAGTGGACATGAACCAAGCGCCAGCTCCCAGATTCTTTGTGGTAGATCTGGGTTTCGACACCATGAGTGGTTACGGCCGATTTGTCTTTGCGCATCTTCGCGTGAAAAACCCACCGGAATTCCGACCACGCTGCATCTCCGTTAACGTGGATTGTCACCCCATGAGTCTCAAGATCGCGAGCCGAGAACATGCCGCCCATTACGTTCTGAAAGACATCCTTTTCGATGGCGTCGTAGCCCTGCTCCTCGCCCAGCGGATAGATAAACGAAACCTCCGGCGAGTGAGACCAGATTTGCGAGAGTAGCTTCAGATCAAACGTATCGACAGCTTTGGTGTACTGCTCTATAAGCCTGTGGATAGCCGCGACATCGGGCGCAGGGCCAGTGTCAGGCTGCGCGACGGCGCAAGCGGGGATGAGGCAGAGAATAGCGGCGAACAGATTGCGCGTCAGCATGGGATGCTCCCTTTCTATCTCAACGATACCTGGGGTTGGGGGGACGCCCTTGGCAGTGAGCTGCTGAGCGGACAACCGAGGCGAATAGGACGAGCAGAGTGAAATGTCTTTAAAGGATGCCCCTGGGAGGCGCCAGCATGCCGCCAGACGCGTCAACGACGGCGCCGGGATAAATTCTACTCCGACGAAATCCAATTCGCGCCCACTGATAATGGGGCCCTTGCTACTGCTCGCAATACTCCTGATTGCCGCAATTGCCTCCTTGGCCACAGCACGGGCCGCCGAGACCGCATCTTGCACCGGAACCCGCGAACTCACTGGTGTGGTGCCCGCTCCCTTTGGAAATGACACCCGCGCCACCGCTGATCAACCTCTTCACCGTTCCGCTGCATCCTGGGCAAGATTCGATCTCCGGGTCGGACATCTTCTGGCGCTCTTGAAAACGGCTTCCGCAGGCATCGCACTGGTATTCGCATGCTGGCATCGAGAGTCCTCTTCCTTCAATGCGGTTCCTGTCGCAATAATACGGGGCGGGATTTGCATCCTGGGCGGTGAAATCCTGGGAGAGGAACAATCGGCGCTGACGGGGCTGCACCTATCCCCGTTATTTCTACGTACCCCAACGCAACGATCGGACAATTTGTCCAGCGTAACTTTGGGAGTTCACGGTGGCGCTGAGGCGGTAGAGGCATTCCAGTGGTCCCGCCATGTTGCAGGAGAACGCCTTCCGGGTTCAGGACGGCGTGCTAGATGCCAACCAGCAACTGGAAGAGAAGTTTTTTCTGATCGTTCCTTCCAAAATGATAGGGTAAGGCGTCCAAGCAATGTTGCTCAAAGAGTTATCGCGGCATTGTTTGATCCGGTCTCAGAGGCGTCTTGCCAGAGACGATTCGGCGGGGGGCTGCGCCAGTGCTTTGTGGTGTGCGATCGAGAGTGGTTCTGATCCTGGTGGCGATGGCCTGCACCGACGGCATTGCGAGCATCGACTGTGTGGCACAGACGGCGCCTGCGATGTACACGGTGAGTGGGGTAGTGAAGAACAGCCTCACCGGGCAGCCGATTCCACGAGCGCTGGTGAACGCACAGACTGATGAGGTTCTGACGGATGGCGAAGGGCGGTTTGAACTGCGCCTGCCGGAGAGCGGTGCCTGGTTGCAAGTGCGCCGTCCGGGTTATTCAAATCAAGAGCGTCGTGGGGGACATATGGTGCGTGTGAGCGCAAAGATGGCGGCGCTGACCCTCTATCTGGTTCCCTCGGCCAGCATTACCGGGCGGCTGACAGGAACGAATGGCGGCGATGCCGCGAACATTGCATTTACGGCCTACCGCAGACGCACGGTGAACGGTCACGATCGATGGATTCAGGCTGGAGCGGCGACGACCAACGGTGACGGAGTTTTCAGGATGTATGAAATGGCTGCACCAGCGGCCTACGTTCTGTGCAGCCGGGCTACCCCCGAGCACTTGGGTATGCCGGTGCAGCGCAGTGTAATCGCAGGTTATCCCCAAGTATGTTATCCCGCGAATCCGGGTGATGGGGATGCAAACCTGCTGAACCTTGCGGTGGGACAGCAAGCAGATGTGGATATCCCGCTTACGCGTCAGCCCTTCTATGAGGTTGGCCTGGTGGAGCAGAACGCTTCGCGGGGACAGGGCAGGGCGTTCGAGATACATGACCAGAACGGGCTGCCGGTGGCGTATTCGACGCGGTGGGATGAGCAGCGGCGAACCGTGGTTGCGGAATTGCCGAATGGCCTCTATTACGCGGATGCTCGTAGCTGGGGAGACACTCCAGCTTATGGGCGTGTGGACTTCAAAGTGGCCAACGCCCCGCTGGAAGGCTTGAATCTGACGATGCTGCCGCTCGCGCCATTGGCCGTGGAGGTTCGTGAGGAATTTACGGCAAACCACGCTCCGGCCGATGCAGTAAGAGATGGAGTCGTGACAGATGCAAGCAACGGCTTGAATCTCTCTCTGAACCCTGTTAACGCGATGATGGACGGCGGCGGACAGCCTTTGGAGCATCCGAAAGGTGCAGACCGCAACCACTTTGTAATGAACAATGTTGTGCCGGGCAGTTACTGGGTGCAGGCTTCATACTTCCTTGGGGGCTATATAAGCTCGATCACCAGCGGAGGAGTGGACCTTATGCGCGAGCCGCTCGTGGTCGGGCACGGAAACAGCACGGAACCCGTCGAGATTACGCTCCGAAACGACGGTGGAGAGATTGACTGCACATTGAGTTCACTTCCGAACGGTGCCGAGGACGCGGGTGCGGTTCCCGCGGAAGAATCGCAGATGACTATTGTTTACGCCATCCCTGCAGGCTCTGGGACTTCGACGTTGCCGCGGGCTGCTGCCTCTCCTCGCACACCGGCGCGGATTATGAATCTTGCGCCTGGAACTTACCACGTGGTAGCGCTCGATGCGAATCGCAACCTGGATGATGCGGATTCCAAGGGACTGGCAACACTGGCAGAGCAGGGAAAGTCCGTGACAGTACTGGCCGGCGGAACGATAAATGTGCAGGTCGAACCAATCAAGTCGGCTGGCGAGGGGCTGAATCCATGACGAGAATTCCGTGGAGCATTGGCCTTGAACTGGGAATCCTCCTGCTGTGGCTGGGTTGCAGTGCGGCGCAGGCGCCTCGGCCCGCGGCAGGCCGAGAGATATCCGGAGTGGTGCTGAGCGCGAAAAGTGGAGAGCCGCTTGGCGAGGCCCTTCTAATGCTACTAAAGAGCAATGACCGAAAACCATTGACTGACACTGTGACTGACGCGGAGGGTCGCTTTGCGTTTGAGAATCTGGGTGACGGGAAATTTGATCTGGTCGCATCACGCAGCGGCTATGTCAGAGCGTCCTATCAGGAGCACGACGGTGGAGTGGCGACCGCTATCGTGACCGGGGATGGACTGATTTCAACCGGGCTCCGCTTTGAACTTTCGCCTCAGGCGATGATCTACGGAACCGTTGCAGACGAGTCGGGAGACCCGGTGCCGATGGCCCGGCTATCGCTCTACCGCAGGGATACATCTCGTGGTACGGGGACGATAGTGCGCGTGGCGGTGACCATGGCTGATGCTATGGGGAACTTCGAGTTCTCGCAGATGGCTCCCGGCAGTTACTTCACATGCGCCTTCGGAACTCCGTGGTACGCGACGCGGGCCACAACTCCGAGGGACCAGCAGCGAGACCCTGCGAGCGAGAGCCGGTTGGCCGCGCTGGACGTAGCCTACGCGCCTACCTGCTATCCCGATGTGACGGACCCAAATGCAGCGGAAGCAATTCCTGTGGCAGCGGGAGAACGCGTAGCTTTGAACATCCTCATGCACGCGGTGCCAACCGTACATGTGCGGCTTCAATCGCCGGACTGGGACAGCAAGCATCCACCTCTAATCCCACAGCTATCGATAATGGTCTTCGGAATTCAGGAACCCACAACCCAGAACGCAACGGTCACCTACGCACCGGACAGTGGTGATGGAGCAGCAAACGGTCAGGCTACGATGGAAATCACTGGAATACCGCAGGGGCAATACGAAATGGAGTTACTTGGACAGAACGGAGGAGGGGGAAGGCACATGAGTGTCGATGCGGCGGTGGATGGCGCGAGTATCGATCTGGCGGCAGCGACGCCGATTGCAGCGCTCACCGGCAAGGTAACGGCGGAAAATGGAGGCGGTTTGCCCGCAGCATCCCTTTTGTGGCTCAAACCTCGCCAGGGAAGTGCAGACGCCGCTGCGACAGTAGGGGCGGATGGAAGCTTCACGATGCAGTCAGTGCGGCCGGGGGAGTATGACGTTATGGTAAGCGCCGGTCATTGGATGGCGATTACCAGCCTGAATGCGAAAGGCGGAGCACTCCGCGGTCATGTGTTGAAGGTTGGCAGCGAGCCGATCGAGTTGATGGCTACGGTAAGCGAGGCAAATGCGACGGTGAATGGCGTTGTGAAGCGTGAAGGTGCCCCGAAGGCTGGGGTATTCGTGGTGCTGGTTCCCGCCGATCCCAAGTCGGAGCGAGGTAAGTGGCAGCCGAACCAGAGCGACTCCGATGGGAGCTTCAACTTTTTGTATGTCGCACCGGGCGAGTACACGGTGGCGGCCATCGTGGACGGATGGACGCTCGACTGGTCGCGGCCGGAAGTCATCGCGCCGTATCTTGCGCGAGGCGCGAAGGTGATCGTGACCAACGGTGCGCGAGAGGTCAACCTGAGCGATGCGGTAGAGGCACAGCCACTGAAGGTCACTGCGAACAAGACGGCGGAATCTGCGGTCTCAGTGTCACAGTAATGCATCGGTGTCCGCTGACGCACCGTGCGAATTCCAGCAGTCAAGGGTCAACCCAGAAGAGCTGGTCCACTTGATTCCTGCGCGCCATAGCTGGCGAAGTGCCTTGCGTCCGGCGAAGGAGATCGCGGGGGGTTGCGAATTGGTGGGTGTTCAGACTGGGCATCCTCCAACGTCCATGGCTTTCCCACCCACACTGCAGGCGTGGTTCCAAAGGATCAGAAGAGTCATACTGTCCCCCGCGAATCATTCAGGCAGTCTGTGAAGGCCACGCGTCACCGCGCACGCTGTAACGCACATCCTCAGTGCTGGTCGTTGGAATTGCCTTTAAGTTGTGTCCGTGACGGCGAGGAGGTGCTGTGCAAGGGCTGAATCCAATACCACCGTACCCCACCGGCAGCCCCATAGCGCGGTTGCCACCCTCCGGGTGACCTGCGCGACGGCTCGAAGGATACAAAAGAGGCTGGAGAACCCCATGTCTCGGGGGCGAAACATGGGAGACCAAGGACTGCTGTCAATTGCTCGCCACGGTAGGGACCTGAGCTTGAATCCAGCGGTTGACGCGGGCGTCGAGGATGTCGAGCGGGAGGGCGCCGCCGGAGAGGATCTCGTCGTGAAAAGTTTTCAGGTCGAACCTGGGCCCCAGCTGCTGTTTGGCGCGTTCGCGCAGCTCGCGGATCTTGAGCTGGCCGAGCTTGTAGCTGCATGCCTGGCCGGGGCCGGAGATGTATCGGTCGGTCTCGGCCTGGATGGTGGGTTCGTCGACGGCATGGGAGTTGCGCATGTACTCTACCACCTGATCGCGGCTCCAGCTCATGTCGTGAATGCCGGTGTCTACCACCAGACGCACAGCCCGGAACAGTTCCGAGCGGAGGCGGCCGTAGTCGGAGCCGGGGTCCCGGTAGAAGCCGATCTCCTTGCCGAGTTCCTCGGCGTAGAGTCCCCAGCCCTCTGTGTACGCGGAGTTTCCCCCGTGCTTGCGGAACTCGGGCAGGCCGGTGAGGGACTGCTGGATGGTGATCTGGAGGTGGTGGCCGGGAACACCCTCATGATAGGCGACAGCCTCGTCGTTGATGTAGCTGCGGTGGGTGGGGTCGGAGACAGCAACGGAGACGCGGCCAGGACGCTTGCCGTCGGGGGTTCCGCTCTGGTAGTGGGTGGCGGCGGAAGCCTGGAAGGGCGGGATGGGCTCGACTGTGACAGCGGTCTTGGGCAGGAGGTTGAACAGCTCAGGCAGGTGCGGTTGCATCTGGGCGATGTACTTGCGGAAGTCCTCGACAATGGCTTCAGCGGAGACAGCCTGGTACTTGGGGTCGTTTTCGATGTGATCGCGGAAGCTGGCCAGGTCCTTGTAGCCGTTGGCCTTGGCGAGGGCGGCCATCTCAGCGGTGATGCGGTCGACCTCCTTGAGGCCGATCTCGTGGATCTGCACGGCAGTCAGGTCAGTGGTGGTGAAGTGGCGGAGGGTGGCCTGGTAGCGCCGTTTGCCGCCGCCGAGGGAATTGATGGAAAGCGTGGTGCGCCCGTAGGGGATGTAGTCCGTGGTGATGAAAGCAGCGAACTGCTTGTAGGCCGGGAAGACCTCGTTGTTGACCGTGGAAGTGATCTCGTCCGTGAGACGATTCTTTTCGGCGTCGGAAAAGTCGGCGGGGAATTTCTTGAGAGGAAGGATGAATGGGTTGGCGGTGATGACTCCTTCGGCTTGGCCGGGAATCTTTACAGCGATGAAGCGGACGGGGACGAGGTGATCTTTCACGCCGGCGCGGAGGACTTCTTCGGTCTGGAGGAGGGCCTTGGGGATCTGGTGAAGGCGGGAGATGTAGTCTTCGTAATGCTTGACGGAGTCGAATGGCATGGAAAGCGGAAGGTCGGCGAGGTTGGCATGGATGCCTCCACCGCCACCAGAGGCGCTGAGGGGCATCTCGTACTCTTTGAGGTCATAGTCTTCGACGCGCTGCTGGAGCTGGCGGAGGAAGAGATCGTGGGAGATCAGGTCCTGCTCGGGGAAGCCAGAGGGATCGATGGCTTTGATGCTGGCCAGATCGGCGAGCTCGCGCTGGTGCCGGGCAGCAGAGGCGGCGAGGGAGTAGTCGCCGAGCAGGTCGTTGTAGCGGTAGTCACCGACGGCAGTCGCGAGGATCGGATTCATCTTGAGGCTGGCCTGCCAGGAGTCGTCAAAGATGGCGTTCTGTAAGGCTAGGCGCGAGGCTGCGGAGGCAGGAGCCTGGGCAGAGGCGATCGGGGACATAATAGCCAGGAATAAGGCGGAGGCAGTGAGCAGGTTGGGACGCATGCGGAATAGGATAGCAAACCGGTTGGAATTGCGGCGAAAAAGTTCAGGCGACGGAGTCAGGCCGGACGGCGACCCTGGTTGAACTTTGAAGCCGGAGCACTTTCAAAGTTCGTAAATCAGGAGATGGTCTGTACTTACCTATTCCGAATGAAGCCAACAGACGTTACGGGACCCCTAACTGAGCTTCGTGCCTCAATGGCTACAACGGATGACACCCGCCGGCTCATCGGCACCTTGAACAAAGCAATGAACGACAAGGCTCTCTCCGAGGGTAAGCTGGCTCAAGCCTTTGATTGGTGGTAGCCAGACCTGGAGAAAAGCCTTGAGTCAATTTCTGGAACAGCCTTGACGAACAGGCAAGCTCGATTACCAGCAGAGATGATTGAAGAGGTACTAAACATCTCTTGCAATATCGGCTGAAACATGGTATCCGATAAGTGAAGGGCTGAAACCAATGCGCGTCATGTTATCCAACTCCGATCGTCTCTCATCGCTCAGCTATCTGCTGGAGTGGGGAGGCTTCGTGCGCTGACGCCATTACATTGGTCAGAATCGAAGCCCTCCGAGAAATCGGGGGG
>DATKGE010000293.1:0-2789 GCA_035510955.1 Occallatibacter sp.
GTTTCGTCCACGGTGCGGGCGGCGACGTTGGTGAGCAGCTCATGAGCGCGGGCCTGGCGGAGCGAGGCTTCGGCGGCGGAGACGTTTTCCCTGGCTGCGTCGACGGCTGCCTTGTCGGCCTGAAGACTGGTCACGGCGTCGTCTTTGGACTGCTCGCTCATGATGCCCTGTTGAGCGAGGGCCACGGTGCGGCTGGTGTCGGCTTTCTGGTGGTCGTAGTTGGCCTGGGCCTGCGCCAGCGCGGCCTTGGCAGCGCTGACCTGGGCCTCGGCGTTGACGGCGGCGTTGCCGGTCTCGCCGCGGGTCTGGCGTTCAGTGTCGACGGTCTCGCCCAGCTTCCACTGCTGCGCCGCGGCGGTGGCGTCGGCTGCCTTGCGCGCGGCCTGCAGGTCTTCGCTCTCGATGATGGCGATGAGCTGGCCGGCCTGCACCGGGTCGCCTTCATCCACGGCGAGGGTCTGGATGCGGCCGGGAATCTTCGAGCTGACCAGGACTTCATTGGCGTCGACGGTGCCGATCAACTCCAGGTCGCTGGAACGATGGGTGGTGGTGAGGTACCAGATGAGGGACC
The DNA here is from genome assembly GCA_035510955.1 of Occallatibacter sp. Classification (GTDB taxonomy): domain Bacteria; phylum Acidobacteriota; class Terriglobia; order Terriglobales; family Acidobacteriaceae; genus Telmatobacter. Next base: position 572 of record DATKGE010000293.1, read on the forward strand.
CCACGGTGAGCAAGCCCAATATGAGAAAAACTCGGTTGCGTGCGTTCACTTGCGCCTCACTTCGTGGGTTTTTGCGAGCGTGTCGCTTGCGTGGTTCTCGATTCTGCCGGTTTCGATTGCCTGGGGTTCGATCTCGACCGGCTGAGGCATGGGGGTGGCGGCGAGCACATTCGCAGCCACGCGGGCGCCGTGTTCCCGGTCGATGAAGATGGTTTTGCCGAGGTACTCGACCGCGGCCTGGCGGCGAAATGCCAGCGCGGCGCGGTCGAAGGGGTTGGCGCCCGTCATCATCCCCATGACCGGCGCGGAGAGGAAGTAGAAAACATTGGCGCCCAAAGCGGCGTACATGATCTGCAATTCGTCCACCTGGATGAGCTCGCCGGAAGCGCGGCCCTCTGCGTAGACCTGGCGAACCCTGGTCATCATCGGCCTGAAGACCTTCTCCACCAGCGCCGCAAGGGCGTTCTCTTCGCCCCGGTGCAGGCGCATCATCTCCTGCTGCATGAGGCTCTGGAAGGCGCGATTGGAGTGAATGCGGTCAAAGTGATTGAGCGCAAACTGCACCAGCCGCTCCCCTGCCGAACAGGCCGAGCCCATGGCCGCCATGCTGCTCACCACCACAACATTGGCCACGGACTCCAATGCGGCGTCGTAGAGGGCCTGCTTGCTGGTGAAGTAGTAGTAGAGCAGGGCCTTGTTGACCCCCGCAGCCTCGGCGATGCGCTCGGTGCGGGCGCCAGCAATGCCGTCGGAGCTGAACTCGCGGATGGCGGCGGCCAGGATTCGGGCGCGCGTCTGGTCGGAGCGATCGGCGTTGGAACGTGTTGTGTTCGTATCTGTCATATACTAACTAACTGGTTAGTAAATTACATGAGTCGTAGCAAGAATGCAAGTCCTTCTTCTCAGTGGCGTTGGATGAAGCCGAATATTGTTCTTTGAATCAGTGTTCTATCGGTAGTCGTGAAGAGATCGTCGAACCTGGAACGAGAGTGTCGATTCCGGTACGGATCAGGCGAAGAAGCTGATTGGGCCTGGCTGATCGGCTACGCTGGATGGATTGGCCGGCTCGTCGGCGGACTCATCGGCCATCTCGTCCAGATCGTCCTCAACGGCGTCCCGACCCGAGGAGTCGTCCGCCGAGCCGCGAGCGGATTGCCCGTTGCTGGGTGAGTAGGTCTCGTCGGCGGTCCTGGGTGAGTTCTCAACCCGCTGCATGGGCAGAGGATCGAGGTCCGCCTGGATGGCGCGAGCCACGGGCAGCGGCAAGAGGTTTGTAATTCGAGTGATTCCCATGATCGCGCCTCCCTCGAAAAGCTTTCTATGTTCAGCGATATCGGCGGCTGGAAGCAGAACTTTAATCGTTCCTGAAGAAATTGTCTGAAATTGGAACGCATTGAGCGGATGCTGTGCGTTTCTCAATTACTCCTGGGCAGGTCGCCTGCTCATCGCAGCCAGCAGCCGGATTGAGAGCTGAGTTGTTAGACTGGGACCATGATGGGTGACGTGGAGTTCCGCAAGGCGGCGGAAGCGGCGCTGGATGGCCTGCTGCAGCATTTGATTGCGCGCGAGGATGTGGGGGACGCCGGATTCGAGGTTGAGGGCGGCCAGGGCGGGCTGGTCCACGTGCTGTTTGAAGAGCCGCCGGGCAAGTTTGTGATTACGCCGAATGCGCCTGTGCAGCAGATCTGGATTTCCGCGCTCTCCACCAGCTTCAAGCTGGATTGGGATGCGGGAGCCGGGCTCTTTGTACTGCCGCGGACGGGCGAACACCTCCAGCCGCTGGTGGACAGGCTGATCGGAGACTTCCTCAAGGGCTGAGATCGGTGGCGCGCCAAGGGGTCCGGCGGAGATGCCGGACCCTGCCTGGCGGTCCGATTACTGCAGCGAGTAGACCGTCTTGAGAACTTTTTCCGCAACTGACTTGGGAAGCGGAGCATAGGAGAGGCTGGCCGCTTCGCTTTCGCCGGAGTTGATGATCCAGCTGAGCAGATCCTTGACGACCTTGCCCTTGACGGCGTCGGAGGGATTTGTCGGAACCAGCATCCAGGAGAAGCTGGAGATGGGATAAGCGGTGGCTCCAGGCGCATCCGTGATGGAGACACGGTAGTCGGCGGGGAGCTGCTTGATGCTGGCCGCTGCTTCCGTCACACCGTCAATGGATCCCTTCACCCAGTTGCCGGCCGAGTTTTTGATTGCGCCGAAGGCGATGTGGTTCTGC